>NZ_LYVQ01000055.1 GCF_001984095.1 Pelomonas sp. KK5 | reverse complement strand
GGACAAGCCGGTGCCGGTGACCGCGCTGCCCGGCTTTGCCGAGGGCCGGGTCTCGGTGCAGGACGTGGCGGCCCAGCTGGCCGCGCCGCTGCTGTTCTCGCAGCGCCCGCTGCCCGCCGGCGCCCGCGTGCTGGACGCCTGCTCGGCGCCCGGGGGCAAGACCGCGCACCTGCTGGAGCTGCAGCCCGGGCTGGACCTGCTGGCGCTGGATGCCGACGCCGGCCGCCTGAGCCGCGTCACGCAGAACCTGGAGCGCCTGAAGCTCAAGGCCGAGGTGCGCGCCGCCGACGCCCGCGACACCGCCGCCTGGTGGGACGGAACACCCTTCGACGCCATCCTGCTCGACGCCCCTTGCAGCGCCTCCGGCATCGTGCGCCGCCACCCCGACGTGCGCTGGCTGCGCCGCGCCGAGGACATCGCCCAGCTGGCCCGCATCCAGGCCGAGCTGCTCGATGCGCTGTGGCTAACGCTCAAACCGGGCGGCATGCTCGTCTACGCCACCTGCTCGATCTTCAAGGCCGAGGGGGTGAACCAAATCGACGCATTTTTGCAACGCCAAACTGGTGCAAGCCGCCTGGATGTGGCCAGCGTGACCGGTCATCTGCTCCCCCTGGCCGACAATGGTCCGCAATCCGCGGCTGCGTCGGCGGGGCCTTCGATCATTGACGGCTTCTATTACGCACTGCTCCAGAAGTCCTGACCGAGTGCGTCGTTGAGCCTGCTTCCTTACGTCCTCCGCGCCCTGCTGCGCCCCGGCCGCCTATGGTGCCGGGCGTTCGCGCTGGCACTGGCCTGCTGGCTGGCGACGCTGCCTTCGTCGGCGCTGGCGGCTGCCGACGGCGTGGAGCTGAGCCAGTTCAGCACCCACCGCAGCGACGAGGGCCTGGAGCTGAGCTTCTCCACCCGCTTCGAGCTGACCCGCCCGGCCGAGGACGCACTGATGAAGGGCGTCCCGATCTATTTCCTGGCCGAGGTGCAACTGCTGCGCCATCGCTGGTACTGGCGCGATTCGCGCGTCGGCCGGGTGACGCGCAGCTGGCGGCTGGAATGGAAGCCGCTGCTGCGCCAGTACAAGGTCACCAGCGGCGCCTTCAACCAGAGCTTCGCCAGCCTGCCGGAGGCGCTGGCCTCGCTGCGCGGCGTGGCCAACTGGCGTGTCGCCGATGCCAAGGAACTGGACGGCGACGGCGGCTACTACCTCGAGTTCAGCTACCGGCTGGACACCACCCAGCTGCCCCGGCCGATGCAGATCGACCTCGGCCCCGCCCAGGGCTTCGGTCTCTCCACCGAGCGCACGGTGCAGCTGGCCGCTGACCTGACCCCGCTGTCGATCTCGCCATGACTCCAGGAGGCTGTCGGGCTTACCCATGGCAACGCGCCGCCGCCCGGGCCTGCCAGGCAAGGCGCGGACGAGGCCGTGTGGCCGCGCCACACAACGAGTCTGCAACGCAGCATGGCAGGCCCGGGCGGCGGCCCGAAGGGTTGCGCGAGATGGGGCACAGCCGGCGTTGCCAATGCTCGCCGGACAGAGGTCCGGCTTGCGCTTGGCGCCTTGCCTGTGCCCCATCTCGCGCAACGCGTTGCCATGGGTAAGCCCGACAGCCTCCTGGCAGCGCGTTGGGCCTGGGTCATCTCGCTGGTGACCGTCACCGGCGTGGGCGGCGTGCTGGCCTTCCTGCTGTCGATCGGCGCCACCGCGCAGCGCGGCTTCTTCGAGCGGCACTACTTCTGGCTGTTCTGGCTCAACGCGGCGGTGGCCGCGGTGCTGGTGATCGTGATCGCGGTGGCGGCGGTGCGGCTGGCGATCCGCGTGCGGCGCGGGCGCTTCGGCAGCCGGCTGTTGCTGAAGCTGGCGGGCATCTTCGCGCTGGTGGGCGTGGTGCCGGGCGTGATGATCTACGGCGTCTCCTACACCTTCGTCAACCGCAGCATCGAGAACTGGTTCGACGTGGGCCTGGCCAGCGCGCTGGAGGCGGGCCTGAACCTGGGCCGCGGCACGCTGGACGGCATGGTCAACGACCTGTCCAACAAGACCCGCGACGCCGCCGAACGCGTCGCCAGCGATGCGGCCAGCCAGACCACCGCGACGCAGTTGCTCGCGCTGGAACGGCTGCGCGAGCAGATCGGGGCGCGCACGGTCGCCCTGGTCGGCAACACCGGGCAGATCCTGGTCTCCAGCGGCGGCGACACCAGCTCGCTGGCGCCCGACCGGCCGACCAAGGAACTGCTGGCCAAGGCCCGCAACGCCAGCGTCGCCAGCCAGATGGAGGGCCTGGAGGACGAGCAGCTGGCGCTGCAGGGGCAGGCCCGCATCCGCGCGCTGGCGCTGCTGCCGAGTGCCGACCTGAAGCTGGGCGGCGGCGGCGGCAGCGAGCGCTTTCTGATGGTCGTGCAGCGCATCCCGAGCCTGGTGCTGGCCAATGCGCTGGCCGTGCAGACGGCCAGCAGCGAATACCAGTTGCGCGCGCTGGAGCGCGACGGCCTGCGCCGCATGTACCTCGGCACGCTGACGCTGGTGCTGATCCTGGCCGTGTTCGCGGCCTTGCTGCTGGCCATCACGCTGGGCAACCAGCTCGCGCGCCCGCTGCTGCTGCTGGCCGACGGCGTGCGCCAGGTGGCACAGGGCGACCTCTCGGCCAAGCCGGTGCTGACCTCGCGCGACGAGCTTGGCGGCCTGACCCGCTCCTTCGCGGACATGACCGGCCAGCTGTCGGACGCGCGCGAGATGGTCGAGCGCAGCGTGGCCCAGCTGGAGAGCGCGCGCACCAATCTTCAGACCATCCTGGACAACCTCACCGCGGGCGTCATCGTGTTCGACGCCCACGGCCGCATCGACACCGTCAACCCCGGCGCCACCCGCATCCTGCGTCTGCCGCTGTCGGCCTGGCGCGGCCGGCGCATGGACGAGCTGCCGCAGCTGCACGCCTTCGCCGAAGCCATCGGCCAGCGCTTCGACCTGCCGGGCAATGGCGAGGAGGCCGAGCACTGGCAGGACGCCTTCGAAGTCCAGCTGGACATGGGCCAGGACCAGTTGACCCTGCTGGTGCGCGGCGCCCAGCTGCCGCACGACGCGCGGCTGATGGTGTTCGACGACATCTCCGAGGTCGTCTCCGCCCAGCGCTCGGCCGCCTGGAGCGAAGTGGCGCGGCGCCTGGCGCACGAGATCAAGAACCCGTTGACGCCGATCCAGCTCTCCGCCGAGCGGCTGCAGCACAAGCTCGAATCGCGGCTGGAAGGCGCCGAGCAGGCGATGCTGATCCGCTCGGTCGGCACCATCGTCAACCAGGTGCAGGCGATGAAGCAGCTGGTCAACGAGTTCCGCGACTACGCCCGCCTGCCGTCGGCGCAGCTCAAGCCGCTGGACCTGAACGCGCTGGTGGTGGAGGTGCTCACGCTCTATGCCGAGAGCCAGGAACAGGGCCGGCTGCATGCCGAGCTGGCGCTGAATCCGAGCCTGATCACCGGCGATGCGAGCCAGCTGCGCCAGGTCATCCACAACCTCGTGCAGAACGCGCTGGACGCGGTGCACGACCGGCCGGACGGCCAGGTGCGCGTCTGCACCCAGCAGACCTTCACCGAGGCGGGCGAGCCGCGTTCGCTGCGGCTGCTGGTCATCGACAATGGCCCCGGCTTCGCCGAGAAGGTGCTCAAGCGAGCCTTCGAACCCTATGTCACCACCAAGAGCAAAGGCACCGGCCTGGGCCTTGCGGTGGTGAAGAAGATCGCCGAAGAACACGGCGCGCGCATCCGTTTGGCCAATGTTCATGAGGGTGGCGACGACGCGTTGCCGGTTACGGGTGCGCAAGTTTCGTTATCATTTTCAAAACTCGCGGCCTCTGCAGCACCGACGGCGAGCGAAGCAGGCGGCCTTCCGGCGCGGCCTGCGTGACCGGCTGAACCAGGTATCCATGGCAACCATTCTTGTAGTCGACGACGAACTGGGCATCCGCGCCCTGTTGTCCGAAATCCTCAGCGACGAGGGTCACACGATCGAACTGGCGGAGAACGCCGCCCAGGCGCGCGCCGTGCGCGAACGGCTGCGACCGGACCTCGTCCTGCTCGACATCTGGATGCCCGATGTCGACGGCATCACGCTGCTCAAGGAGTGGGGCGGCGCCGGCGTGCTGACGATGCCGGTCATCATGATGAGCGGCCACGGCACCATCGACACCGCGGTGGAGGCCACCAAGTTCGGCGCCATCGCCTTCCTCGAGAAGCCGATCACGCTGCAGAAGCTGCTGCGCGCCGTCGAGCAGGCGTTGGTCAAGAACACGCCGCGCCCGGCCGCACCGGGCAGCCTGCCGCCGGCCGGCGCCTACAACGGCCGCGCGGACAACCTGGCGCTGGGCGTGGCCGGCAACGCGGGCGCGCTGGGCGCCGGCACGCATGTCGCGCCCGCCAACCTGGGCGGCCTGCCCTCGCAGTCGCTGATGCAGCAGCAGCCGGCAGGCCTCGCCTCCGAGCAGAGCTTCGAACTCGACCGCCCGCTGCGCGAGGCGCGCGACGCCTTCGAGAAGAGCTATTTCGAGTTCCACCTGGCCAAGGAAAACGGCTCGATGACCCGCGTCGCCGAGAAGACCGGCCTGGAACGCACGCACCTGTATCGCAAGCTCAAGCAACTGGGCGTTGATCTCAGCCGCAACAAGCGCGGAGTTGGCATCTAGCTTTTTCCTATGCTATAGTCGCGGTCTTCGCTGATCGGCAACGAGCAGCAAGAAAGACAGATGGCCTGGTAGCTCAGTTGGTAGAGCAGCGGATTGAAAATCCGCGTGTCGGTGGTTCGATTCCGCCCCAGGCCACCACCCACCTCTTTTCGGTTGATCCCGAGAGATCCCAAGAAAGCTAAAAAGCCCTTGCACATCAAGGGCTTAGCCTGAAAAAGGCGGCTCAGGAAGTCTCAAGCGATCCCGCTAAATCCCGTCGTTGCGCGTACCTGCTGGTGTACCCCAGACTGCTTTTCAACCGCAGTCGATTTTTGGGTACATGCATGGGGCAACTTAACGAGCTTCAGATCAAGGCAGCGCAGCCGCGCGACAAGGAATACCTGCTCGCCGATGGCGACGGTTTGTACCTGCGGGTACGCCCAACCGCGAAGGTCTGGGTCTATCGCTACAAGCGTTGGGGCAAGGAAGCCAAGCTGAGCCTTGGGCACTATCCGACGGTATCGCTGGCGGCGGCCCGAAAAAAATCGCGCGCAGAAGCCGAGAAGCTGTCCGGAGGCGTCGATCCCCGGCAGGCACGTCGCGAGGACGACGAGCGTCAGCGCGTTGCCCACCTCAATACCTTTGAGCTAACGGCGCGTGCCTGGCACGCCCAAGCGCAGAAGGACCGTCAGTGGTCCGCTGGCTATGCCGAAAAGGTGATCCGCCATCTCGAGATCCACATATTTCCGTGGCTGGGTCGCTTCGGCATGGACACCATCGCGCCGACGGAACTCGTCCGGTGCCTTCATCGCATCAAGGAGCGTGGGCACCTGGAGACCGCTCAGCGGGTTCGTGAGGCCGTGGTGCACGTCTACCAGTACGCTGTCGACGTTGGCGCCTTGGAACCCTCGAAAAACTTCGTCAACAGCCGTACGGGCGGCTTGCCTGCGCCGCGGTCGCGTCACTACGCGGCGATCACGGATCCGGACGAACTCGGACGCCTGTTGCGCGATATCGCGGCGTACAAGGGCAACGTCATCACCCGTGCTGCCTTGCGCCTCTCGCCGATGCTCTTCCAGCGGCCCGGGCAGCTGCGTCTGGCGCACTGGGAGGACATCGATTTCGAGCAGAAGCTGTGGCGCTGCCCGCCGGAGAAGATGAAGCTGCGCGAGTGGCAGAAACGCGACTCCAGGACGCCAGCGCACTTGGTGCCGCTGCCGCTCCAGGCCATGGACATCCTGGAAGACCTGAAGCCGCTGACGGGCCCGACCGGCCCGATCTTTCGCAGCATGGCCAAGCGGTCAGAAGCCACCCGCTACATGAGCGACAACACCATCAATGCCGCGCTGCGAACCCTCGGGTACGACACGCAGGAGCAGATCACCGGGCATGGCTTCCGGGCTACAGCTAGGACATTGATCCGCGAACTGCTCGGATGGGACCGTGAGGTGATTGAAAGGCACTTGGCACACGTGTCCGACGAGGAACTCGGCGGAAGCTATGACCGCGCGACTCACCTCGCGCAGCGGCGGAAGATGGTTCAGATGTGGGCGGACCTGCTGGACGATCTGGCCGATGGCAAGGAGGTGTTGCCGCTGGGGTCTGCTTCTCTGCGCTACCCGCGTCATGTGCCGCGCGTCGGGCGACGTTGAACTTGTTCACAGTTCCTGTGGGTAAGTCGGGGGAGCGCCTGTAGATGAATGGTCCGGCGCACGCATTGGCGGGCTTTTGCCTTTGCCTGCCATCGTTTTGAGCAGCCTGCGTTCTGCGGGGATTTGACATGTTCTCGTCGCGCTGCCAATGACGATCTTGTAGGTCAATCTACTCGCGCTCCCAATCGTCCAGCCAGGTCGGACACCCCGATCGTGCCGGCTGACTGCTGGAAGACTTCGGCGGTACGGAGGCAGCGGATGCAGAATGGTTCGCGTTGGCGCCGAGCGCGGGATATACCGGCATCACGCTCTGGACTCGGCAAATGCTTGGGCGCGCCGCGCGCGCTTCCAAGTCGTACGTGGAGAGTATGTCGAGACGGCGCCGCGGCGGGGCTGTGTAGGCGAGGGCTTCAGCTGCCTTGCGCAGGTGTTTTCATGGTCGGTCCAGGGTAGTCTTGGAGGGGTAAGCGGCGTGGCACGGATTTGAACGTGGGACACGATGAACTGGCGGCACTTCAGGTCGAGAACGCGCGCCTGACTGCCTTGCTCAAAGCGCACGGCATCGAATGGCGCGCGCCGCATTCGCCGGCGCCCGTCGTGTCGGAGCCGGTGCGGCTTTCCACGGATGAGAAGGTGGCGTTGTTCCGTCGGCTGTTCCGCGGACGCATGGACGTCTATCCGATACGCTGGGAAAGCAAAACCACGGGCAAGTCCGGCTACGCCCCGGCCTGCGCCAACGAGTGGCGCGCTGGGGTATGCGAGAAGCCGCGCATCAAATGCGGCGACTGCAGCAACCGCCTGTTGATACCGTTGTCCGATGCGGTGGTCTACCGACATCTGGCGGGCGAGCACACGGTCGGCGTCTATCCGCTGCTGGAAGATGACACCTGCCACTTCCTGGCGGTGGACTTCGATGAAGCAGATTGGCGCGACGATGCCCGCGCCTTCGTGCAACCCTGCGAGGAGTTGGGCGTGCCGGCTGCTCTGGAGGTTTCCCGGTCTGGGCAAGGTGCGCATACCTGGGTGTTCTTCGCGAGCCGTGTGTCGGCCCGCGACGCCCGCCGTCTCGGCACGGCCATCATCAGTCACACCTGTACTCGCACCCGGCAGCTGCGGCTGGCATCCTATGACCGCTTGTTTCCCAATCAGGACTCGATGCCGAAGGGCGGGTTTGGCAACCTGATCGCGTTGCCGCTGCAGAAGGAGGCCCGAGACAAGGGGGGCAGCGTCTTCGTCGATGCGACCCTGCAGCCCTACCCGGACCAATGGGCCTTCCTGGCGGCGATCCAGCGCATGCCGGCGCATGATATCGAGCCCACCATTCTTCGCGCGACCGGCGGCACCCATCCCCTGGACGTCACGTTCATCGAAGACGAGGACCTGTCGACACCGTGGAAGCGGACCAGTGCTGCTGCCCTGCGACTTGCCGGGCCAATGCCGGCGGTGCTGACCGTCACGCTAGCCAACCTCATCTATTTCGAGAAGGAGCAACTGCCCCAGGCGCTGGCCAATCGCCTGATCCGGCTGGCAGCCTTCCAGAACCCAGAGTTCTACAAGGCCCAGGCTATGCGGATGTCGGTGTGGGATAAGCCCCGCGTCGTCGGCAACGCCGAGAACTACCCTAGACACATCGCCTTGCCGCGAGGCTGCCTCGATGCGGTACAGGCGCTGCTCAAGGACAACGGCATCCGCTGCAACTTGCGCGATGAGCGTTTTGCTGGCGAGCCGCTTGCGCTTGCTTTTGCCGGCACCTTGCGCACGGACCAGGAGGAGGCCGTCACGGCCATGCTGCGCCACGATGCCGGGGTACTCTATGCGCCGACGGCCTTCGGGAAAACCGTGGCCGCTGCAGCGGCCATCGCGCGCCGGGGCGTCAACACCCTGGTTCTGGTGCACCGCACTGAACTGCTCAAGCAGTGGCAGGAGCGCCTGCAGGCATTCCTCGGTGTCGGCAAAGGGGTGGTCGGCACCATTGGCGGCGGCAAAGCGAAGCCAACGGGCAGGATCGACATCGCCGTGATGCAGTCGCTCTCCCGGCAGGGCGAAGTCGATCCCCTGGTCGAGAACTATGGGCATGTGGTCATCGACGAATGCCATCACATCGGGGCTGCCTCCTTCGATGCCATCCTCAAACGGGCCCGAGCGAAGTTCGTGCTGGGCCTGACGGCGACTCCCATCAGGCGTGACGGGCAGCAGCCCATCATCTTCATGCAATGCGGCCCGATCCGCTTCACGGCCGCGAAACCGGCCGGAGCGCCGCACGATCTGGAGGTGGTGCCGCGCTACCATTCGTCGCGGATCAATCTGCCGGGAGAGGCGGGCATCCAGGATGTTTTCCGCTTTGTCGCCGACGACAAGGCGAGGACCGAGGCTGTGGCGGGCGAGGTGCGCGAGGCGTTCGAGCGTGGGCGCAAGATCCTGGTTCTGACTGAGCGGACGGAGCATCTTGAGGCGATCCGAGCCGGCCTTGACGGTTTGACCTCGGCGTTCTTCGTGTTGCACGGTCGCATGTCCAAGAAGCAGCGAGCGGCTTTGGTTGCCGAATTGGAGACCTTGCCGCCCGAGGCTCCGCGCATCCTGCTGTCGACGGGCAAGTTGGTGGGCGAGGGCTTCGACCATGCGCCGCTCGACACCCTTGTCCTGGCCATGCCGGTTTCTTGGACGGGGACGCTGCAGCAGTACGCCGGGCGCTTGCATCGGGAGCATGCCGCCAAGGCCGATGTGAGGATCATTGACTTCGTGGACGCTGGGCATCCGGCGCTGCTGCGCATGTGGGAGAAGCGGCAACGGGGTTACCGCGCCATGGGCTATCGAGTCGGCCAGAAAGACGCAGCTGGTGTCTTGGATTTGGAATAGAAATTTCTACAAAATGCCCGTATGACGGGTATTTTTCAATTTGATTTATTCTGATCGCCTTGCCGGCCAAGAGGTGCTCCCGTTGCAATCTAGGCGAAGTTTCGGCATTGGCATGAAAAAATTCATAAAATACCCGCCAAATGGGAACTTCTCCATCTGTTCTATTCCGTCAACTATTGCCTGAGGTGCCTCGTGGCGCCCCGATGGCTTCTGCCTGGCTGCAGAAGCGTGGCCTCAGTGCCAAGCAAGTCGCCCGGCTTGCCGAGGGGGGCTGGCTTCACCGCCTGGGCCATGGCGTCTATGTCCTGCCCGGCGATCAATTGAACCGCGATGCCAGTCTGGCGCAGCTTGCGACCCTCATGCCTGGCCTGCATGTCGCCGGCAAGACTGCACTGGCCTGGCGCGGAGTTCGGCACAACTTGGCCGTCAGGGAGCAACTCATCCTCTGGGGCGACAAGCCGGCCAAGTTGCCTGCGTGGTTCACGGCTGCGTTCGCTGCAGGCTACCAGGCTACCCACCTCTTCGATGAGAGGCTGAGTGCCAACACCGGCCTTGCCTCCCTGCCCGGTGGGCATTCTGAAGTCCTGGTTTCTACACCGGAGCGGGCGCTGCTGGAGTTGCTGAGCGACGTGGGCAAAGGACAGGAACTGGAAGAGGCCCGAAACCTGATGGAGAGCGCGCGGTCGCTGAGGCTGCCTGTTCTGGAAGAGCTCCTGTCGCACCTCAAGCGCATCAAGGTGGCGCGCCTGGCGCATACGTTGGCTGAGGAACTGGAACTGCCCTGGGCTGACCTGGCTCGTCAACACAGCGAGCGCCTGGGCGGCGGACGCCGCTGGGTATCGACCACCAAGGCCGGCGAGCGGCTCAATCTGAAGCGCCCGACATGAACGACGTCTACATCCGCACGGTCCAGTTGCTACTCGACATCGCGCCGGCCGTGTTCGACACGCCTTTGCTGGCCATGAAAGGAGGCACCGCGCTCAATCTCTTCGTGCAGGACACGCCGCGTCTGTCCGTGGACATCGACGTCGTTTTCAACCGCTACGACCTGGCGCGAGACGAAGCCCTGCAAGCCATTGGTACCGAGCTCGCTGCGGCGCAGCAGCGCGTGGCCTCCCTTGGGCACTAGGTCGAGCTGCGTAGGAACAGAGACGGGACCGACGCCAAGATGTTCGCTCGCAGCGCCGATGCGGAGGTCAAGGTCGAGGTCAACTTCGTCTTCCGCGGCACGGTGCTGCCGCCGCAGCGACGCTCACTCACGCCGGCCGCTCAGCAGATGTTTGCGGCGGACATCCAGGTGCCTGTACTGGCCGACCCGGAGCTCTACGGCAGCAAGCTGGTTGCAGCCCTGGATCGCCAACATCCCCGCGATCTGTTCGATGTGCAACTCATGCTCGACACGCACGGCTGGCAGGAACCGCTGCTGGACTGCTTCGTGGTCTACCTGGCCGGCCATAACCGCCCGACTCACGAAGTGCTGTTTCCCAAGGAGAAGCCCTTGGAGGCTGTGTTCAAGGCCGAGTTCGACGGCATGACCATCAAGCCGGTCGAGCTGGATGACCGCCTAGGGCCACGTCTCCAGTACCACCTTGCCGCGCGCCTTGCCCGACTCGATGAGCGCATGCGCGCGAATCAGGTTGGCCGCATTGATGGCGCCGAAGCGCTCTGCTAGCGTCGTGCGGATCAGGCCCGCATCGACGAGTTCGGCCACTTCGTTGAGCAGACGGTGCTGGCCGATCATGTCGTCGGTGCCGAACAGCGAGCGGGTGAACATCAACTCCCAGTGCAGGGATACGGCTTTGCGCTTGAGTTGCGTGGCATCGAGCGAGGCCGGGTCATCGATGAGGCCGAACTTCCCTTGCGGCGCGATGGCCTCGATGATCTGCGCGTAGTGCGCTTGCGTCTGGGTCAGGCTCACGATGTAGTCGACGTTAGCAAAACCGATGCGCCGGAGTTCTTCCGCGACCGGACGGCCGTGATCGATCACATGGTGCGCGCCGAGTTCCTTCACCCAGGCTTGTGTCTCCGGGCGCGAGGCGGTGCCGATGATTGTCAGGCCCGTAAGGCGCCGCGCCAGTTGGGTCAGGATGGAGCCGACGCCACCGGCCGCGCCGATGATGAGCAGCGTCTTCGGATTGGGCTGCTTGCCCGGTACAACGCCGAGCCGGTCGAAAAGCATCTCCCACGCGGTGATCGCCGTTAGTGGCAGCGCGGCGGCCTGGGCAAAGTCCAGCGACTTCGGTGCGTGGCCGACGATGCGCTCATCCACGAGGTGCAGTTCGCTGTTGGTACCCGGGCGCGCAATCGAGCCCGCGTACCAGACACGGTCACCCGGCTTGAACAAGGTCGCGTCGGAGCCGACAGCCTTGACGATGCCGCTGGCGTCCCAGCCGAGCACCTTGTGGTCCTGCCCAGACGCTGGGCCCGTGCTGGCGCGGACCTTGGTGTCCACGGGATTCACGGACACCGCGCGCACGTCGACCAGGAGATCGCGGCCAGTGGGCACCGGGTCGGGCAGGACGATGTCCTCCAGCGCGCCCGGGGCAGCGATGGATTGAGGCTTCTTGTAGCCAACGGCTTTCATGGGATTGCCTTTCAGCGATGGGGTGAACGAACGATGGCCTCATGTTCTTCTAGTCCTTCCTTTTGAAAAACACCCCTTCGTTTGAATCAATTTTCAAATGAATCCATAAAATCAAGCCAACCCGGGCCGTAGCATGACATCCCTGCAGGACCTCGACATTTTTGTACGGACCGCCGACGCCGGCAGCCTTTCGGCCGCCGCACGCGCCTTGGACCTGACCCCGGCCGCCGCCAGCGCCGCCCTCAAGCGGCTGGAGACCGAACTTGGCGTGCAGCTCTTTGTGCGCTCCACCCGCAGCCTGCGCCTGACGCAGCCCGGCGAGCAATTCCTGGAGCAATGCCGCCCTGCCTTGGCCACCTTGCAGCAGGCGAGCATGGGGCTGGTCGACGGCACCTCGGCCTTTAGCGGCGTGCTGAAAATTTCAGCGCCTTCGGATTTCGGCCGCAACGTACTGCTGCCGCTGCTCCAGATCTTCCAGGCGCGGCATCCCGGCGTGGAACTGCGCTTGCTACTGGCCGATCGACAAGCGAATGTCTACAGCGAGCCGGTGGATGTGGCCTTCCGCTTCGGCAAGCCGGTGGACTCGGAGCTCGTGGCGCTGCCGCTGGATCCTCACAACCGCCGCGTCCTGTGTGCAGCGCCGTCCTACCTGGAGCGGCATGGCCGGCCCAAGCATCCTCGGGATCTGCTTGAGCACCAATGCTTGTGCTTCATGCTTGGCGATGAAGTCCATGACCGTTGGCGCTTCACTCGCACCGGTGAAGCCGAGCTTGTGGTTAAGGTCAAGGGCGCAAACGTTGCCAATGATGGCGACGTGGTGCGACGCTGGGCCGTGCTCGGCCAGGGCATCGCCTACAAGTCGCGCACGGATGTGGCCGAGGATCTCGCGCAAGGTCGTCTGGTCGTCTTGTGTGAGGACTGGACGACGGAAGCCTCGCCACTCTTCCTGGTCGTGCCCGATCGCAGACACGTGACACCGCTGGTGCGAGGCCTGCGCGAGTTCATGGTGGAGCGGCTTGTGAACGCGTCTTGAGCGAACAGACTGCTTGACCTGCGGGCAGCGGAATCTCTTGGCTAGTTGTGAAGTGTCAACAGGTTTTTTCGAGGTAGCGAGATCTGTTCGATGATGTCCCGGCTGTGCACGCCGCCACCCACCCTTTCATTCCGGACTCGCCTTTGGCGGTCGATGCGATCCGGCGACGCCTGAGCCGGGGGTGAAGTCGCATAGCTTGGTTAGCCGTGCGCACTCACGACGCCTTGCTGGAACGTTGTGTTCATGCGCCGAGCAGTTCGCCGACCGCGCTCAGTTCGTCGACGCGGTCGCACACGGACTTCACGACCAGCAGGATCGGCACGCCGAGAAAGAGCCCCCAGATACCCCACAGCCAGCCGAAAACCAACACGACGACGAAGACCGCTACCGGGCTCATGCGGCTGGTCTTGCCCATCAGCCATGGCGTCAGGAGATTGCCGATTACCATGTGGATCGCAATCGTGCTGCCGCCGACAGCCAGGGCCATCTCCAAGGTGCCGAACTGCACCAACGCTGTCACGGCCGAGCCGGCGCCGACGATCAGCGCGCCCAGATAGGGAATGAAGTTGGTCAGCCCGGCCACGACGCCCCAGACTGCCGGCTGCTCCACGCCGAGAGCAAGGAAGGTGATCCCCGTAACGACACCGACCAGCACGCTCACCGCCACCTGGACCAACAAGTAGCGCTGGATCTGTTCCGAGATCTCGTCCAGGGTTTCGATCGTGACCTTCTTCTGGCTAAATTTCGGGCCCGCGAGCTTGACCATCTTGCGGCGAAAGCTGTTGCCGGAAGCCAGCAGAAAGAGTGCGATCAGCAGCACCACCGACAACTGGCCGAGCAGCGCCACCGCTCCCATCGTGCCCGTGAGCAGGTAGGCCCGCACATCGATTCTTGACGGGTGTGCCTGCGAGGTCGGCACTGCGACCTGCAAATCCGGCCCGGCCGACCGGGCGTCCTTCCTCGCTTTCGACGCCGGCGCGGATGCGCTGTCAGACGCCGCCGGGGCAACTGTCGCGGCCTCCAGTTCTGCAGCGGCCTTCTGCACCTTGTCGATCGTCGATACCGTGCCTCGCTTGCCCTGGGCCAGTTCGCGCACCTTCTGGGTCACGCGGGGCAAGGTTTCTACCAAGGCGTTGACCTCATCGGTCAGCGACCAAGCGCCCCAGGCCATGCCGACCGAAATGGCGGTCAGCAACAGTCCGGCGGCCAAGCCGCGAGGCACGCCCCAGCCGGAGATTCTCGTGACCGCGGGTGTCAGCGCATAGCTCAGCAAGACACCGAGCAGGATGGGAATCAGTACCTCACGGGCCCATTGCATCGCGAGCAGCGTCGCCAAGAAGGTGAGCACACCGAGAGAGGCGCTGCGGATGTCAACCGGCATGTGCAGAAGAACGCGCTGCGCCTCTGCCCGTCCGGCTTCCGAGGCGCTATCGGTATGCCCGGCAGCCACGTGCGCCGATTGGACGGCCGATTCGGTCAAGGTGTCCACATCGCCACCGATTCGGGCTGCGGTGTGGAACGAGGCTTCAGGCGGCCCTCGACGTGCTCGTCGGTTGGCATACCTTCATCGTCGATCGAATGCGATTCCTTCTGGGCACCAGCGTTCTTGGCACGTTCCGAAAGTCGAACGTAGAAGGCCGCCACATCGCGCAGGTCCTGCTCGTCCAGGTCTTCGATCCCGATCATCCGATTGCTGGCCTGCTTGTTGGAGGCCAGCAGTTCGTTGAGCTTTAAGTGCAGGGCAACGCTGTCCTTGTTCTGACCCTGCTGGATCAGGAAGACCATCAGGAAGGTCACGATAGTCGTGCCCGTGTTGATGACCAGTTGCCAGTTCTCTGAATATTCGAAGGTGTGGCCTAGGGCGGCCCAGAGCAGGACGCTGGCGAGCGCGGCACTGAAGGCCAACGGCGACCCGGCCCAACGAGTGACGCGGGCGGAGAAGCGATCGAACAGCGTCAGCGCGGCGGAATGGCGCGCATAACTGGGCGTGTTCGTGCTCGGCATGGAGCCCAGCACGTCTACTTCGACCGCCGCGCGAGCCTCCTTCGGGCTCGGGCTCGCGCACATCGTCAGGCCCCAGCTGCTAGGAGCTCCGCCTTGCGGGAGGCCATCCGCGCGCCGAGTTCCTTCATGTCAAGCCTGGTCTTCTTGGCCTTCGGAAACATCTCGGTGTGCTCCTCCTTGACATGGTGCTTGACGAACTCGGACATCACCTTGACGCGGGCGTTGTACATCTCGCCGTCCGGCTCGACGCCCTTGACCTGCGTGATCAGGTCCTTGATCGATGCATGTTCGACGTTGGCCTCGGGAACCATCTCCTTGTCCTTCAGGGCGGCCTTCACCGCGGGATAGAAGATCTCTTCCTCGATCTCGGTGTGGACGGTGAGCTCCATGCAGATCTGGTCCACCAGCTTCTTCTTGCGGGAGGCCGAGCGGGACTTCTCGAACTCCTCGAACAGGCCGCTGACCTTCTTGTGATCCGCCTTGAGCAGCGCAATCGCGTCTTGGACCTTGGAGGAAGAAATAGCGGTTTTCTTGCTTGCAGTTGCCATGATGTGCCTTCTTGTGCGTGTGCCGGCCCTGTCGATGTGCAGTCCCGGCTGATGGCAGACTGTGGGGCCGACGGAGACGAGTACCCGTCGGACAAGGCGAAGATCGGTCGTAGTCCTGAGCCGCCCGCAGGCTCGTTCGCGCCGTCACGAGCGCCCGCGGTACGGACGGCCATCGGTGAGTGCTGTCGACGCCGACGAAGCTCGCCTGGAATTGTTGATCACGTGCCTGCTCGACAACGCATGCAAGTACACGCCGCCCGGCGGCACCGTGACGATCGAGGTCAAGGGTGAGCCCGATCGCAGCGTGCTCCGGATCAAGGATACGGGTGCGGGGTTTGCGGCGGACGTCGCGAAGAGCATGTTCGATGCCTTCACCCAGGGGCAGCGGACTATCGAACGATCACAGGGGGCCTTGGGCTCGGATTGGCCATCGCTCAGCGGCTGGCCCTGCTTCATGAAGGTGCCATCTCAGTCTCTAGCGACGGACCCGGGCATGGAGCGGTCTTTACCGTCACGTTCCCGGCCGCCGAGGCACCGTTGCCCGAAGTCGCTGCGTTGCGCGTAGACCCCTCGAAAAAGCTCCTGATCACGATCGTGGAGGACATCGCGGACAACAGGGAGGCCCTCATGCTGCTTCTGGAAGCGCAGGGACGACAGATCAACGAGGCTGTCGATGGGCCTTGAGGCGTGCAGATGATCCTCAGGGGTCCCAGCGACGTTGCGTTGGTCGATATCGGGCTCCCCGGGTTCGACAGGCTGGAAGTCGCACGTCGTGTCCGCCAGGATCCCGCTGGCGCCAAGGTCGTGCTGATCGCGTTGACTGGATACGGTACGCAAGCCGACAGGGCACGGGCGTCCAACGCGGGGTTCGATGCATTCTTTGTCAAACCCTTAGACCCCGACGGCTTCGAGGCGGTATGCAAGAAGGCGCTGGATGCAAAAGACCGTTGACGCATAGGGCCGCGGTTAGCGCATTCCATCGCTCGACGTCGTTGTTGACGTCGCCGGGCAACGTCACGACCCCGACCTCCACGCGAGATGAAGACTCTTATCCGTCAGCAGTCCTGCTCCGGCCTCACCGCCTACGTCGAATTGCCGAAGGTCTGACGGAGCAGCGCCAAAAATGCGGCCATCATGGGTTGGCAGACTCCTGCTACGCCGACATCGCAGCGTTCGATGTAGGTTTCCAAGTCCCGAAACGACAACCGCCTCCGGCTACGGTATGGCCCCGCACTGGGAGCAACACCATGGTCAACCTATGGCTCAAGAAGAACCCCTTGATGAGTATGTGGCGCAGTGCCGCTCATTCCGTAGCCAACACGGCACGTGGTCGCATTGCGTCTGGTGCTAGACGTCAGACCAATGCGGCAATCACGAACGCCGCCCGAGAGGCCGTCGGCTTCTGGACAAGCGCGCTACAGACGAAGCCCAAGCCCAGAACAAACCGCAAACCGAGGCGGTAGGTGGGCTTCAATAACCGGCACCGGGCCTACCAAGACAACCATGTTTCACACACAGCAAACGGAGAACACCATGTCCAAAGGTCAGCGTGGCAACAAGGAACTGAAGAAGCCCAAAAGGGCGAAGCTACCCATCGAACCCGCGGTGCCCACGACGTTGGTGCCTGGCATTGCGATCCCGAGCAAGGTCGGTGGGCCCAAGAGGTAGAGCCCGCACGCGTGGCACAGGGAGATGGCGATTGTTGGCTTCCAGGTACAGCGAGAAGCGATGACCACCGCATAGCATTCGCAGCACAGCGATTCGAGCATCGGTCGGTCGAGCATGATGATGCGCCCCCAGGTGTAGCGGATCACACCCTGATCCTGGAGCCTCGCGGCCTGCGCGGCCTGCGCGGTCACGCCGGAGCGCCGCATGCCGAGCATGTTGCCGATCAACTCTTGGGTCATGCGCGGCTCCGGCCCCGGCAGCCGGTCCAGGCTCAGCAGCAGCCAGCGGCAGAGTCGCTGCCGCACGCTGTGGTGGCGGTTGCAGACGGCGGTCTGCGCCATCTTGGTGATCAGCGCCTGCGTGTAGCGCAGCAGCAGGTGCTGCACCGAGCCGTTGCGCGAGAACTCCTCCGTCAGATCAGCAGCGGGGAGCCTGAAGGCCCGCCCGGCGCTCTGCACGACGGCGTGACTAGACGTAGTCTGCCCGCCCATGAAGAGCGCGATGCCGACGAGGCCGTCGTTGCCGACAACGGCGATCTCGGCCGATGCGCCGTCTTCCATCACATACAGCACCGAGACAATCGCCGTGCTCGGGAAGGCCACATGGCTCATCTCGGTGCCGGGTTCGTAGAGCACCTGGCCCAGCGACAGTTCCACTTGGGTCTGTGCGCCGGCCCAGCGCGTCAGGACGTCGGCGGGCAGCGCGCCGAGCAGGCGATTTCCTGTTGTCTTGCCAAGCAATGCGGTCTCCTTGCCGGGCCTCGAAAGGTGCCGCTCGCGGCAGCGATGCTACGGCGACAGCCCGTCGCCATATGTACGCTGCCGCATACAAGGCAGGTCGTGTGACGGCAGGATGATGTCGAGTCTGCTATGAGCGCTGCCGTACAGACCGCGCCGATGCCAGCTTCGTACGCTGGTGATCTGATGGCATCGATGCTCAAACCTTCGAACCCGGATAAGTCGCTCGGCGAGGCTGTGCGTGCGCCCCTGTTCAGTCGGGAGCGCCGGCTGGCCTGGGACGCCGCCGTGCAGGCCGAGCTCGCCTTCTCGGGGACTACGCAATTCCTTCCGGTGCTGGATCCCGTGGGCCGCATCATCGACTTCGTCTGCACGACGGCCACGGCGTCCGTCACGCAATTCCTGGCCGCCGTGAGGAAGAGCTTGCGGGGCGATGCCTGTTCGAGCTGATCGCTGGCTCCCATCGGGGCGACGAGTTTCTCGATGTGCTGTTTTCCGTGTCGATCACCGGGCGCTCCTGCCTGTACCGAAGCGCCGCGATCGTCGACGGGCACAAGCGCAGCGCCATGCACGAGATCACCCGGCAGCCCGATCGATCACTCCACATGAGGCTGATCGATCCGATCGTCGCCGAGCAGCTCTGAGCGCGCCGCGCTCAGTGAGGCCGGGTCCACCGCGCGCTGTTGCTCCATTCGCGGGACCAGGCCGGCAGCAGCTCGGCCGGCATCGGGCGCGCGATGCCATAGCCCTGACAGACGCTGCAACCCTTGGCCAGCAGCACGGCCCCGTGCTCCGGCGTCTCCACGCCTTCGGCGATCACATCGCAACCGAAGGCCTGGGCCAGGTGGATGACGCCTTCGACCAATGCTTGATCGCTGGGATCTTCCAGCATGCCGCTGACAAAGGTCTGGTCGACCTTGAGCACGTCCAGGGGCAACTGCCGCAGCAGGGCGAGCGAGGAATAGCCGGTGCCGAAGTCATCCAGCGACAGCTTCACGCCCAGCGCTCGACATTTGGCCAGGGTGCCGGCCGCCTGCGTGGCATCCGACAGTGCGGCGCTCTCCAGGATCTCCAGTTCCAGCAGGGCGGCGTCAATGTCGGGATGGCACTGAAGCAGCGCGGCCAGCCGCTCCGCGAAATCCGGCTGGAGCAGGTGGTAGGGGCTGATGTTCGCGCTGGCGCCGAGACGCAGGCCGGCGGCCCGCCAGGTCCCGATCTGCGTCAGCACATGGTCGATCACCCATTCGCCGAGCACGACTTCCAGGCTGGTGTTCTGGAGGATGCCGAGGAACGCCCCGGGCAGCAGCAGGCCGTGCTCGGGATGCTGCCATCGAACCAGCGCCTCCGCGCCCATGACTCGGCCGGTGCTGAGGTCGACCTTGGGCTGGTAGTGCAGCAGCAGCTCGCCTCCCTGCATGGCCTGCTCCAGGCGCTGGCGCTGCCGATTCACCGCCTTGACGCCCTGGTCGCGCGCCAGGTCGAAGCGATGGAAGCCGTTCTTGCCGGCCTCCTTGGCCAGGTACATCGCTTGGTCGGCATGGCGGAGCAGGGTCTCGGCGTCGGCATCGTCGGCGGGGTAGATGGTCAGGCCCAGGCTGCCGGACACCGAATGGTTCTGGCCGTTGATGGCGACCGGCAGCCGGGTCGCGGCCAGCACGCGCTCCATCGCGGCTTCGCAATGGGAGTCCTGCTCCACATCGATCAGCAGCGCGAACTCGTCGCCACCGAGGCGGGCGACCGTGTCTTCCGCGCGGAGGGCGGCGCTCAGGTTGCGCGCGATCGTCATCAGCAACTGATCCCCGGCGGCATGGCCATGGCGGTCGTTGACGTCCTTGAAACCGTCGAGATCCAGGTAGCAGATGGCCAGCGGGTTGCCGCTGCGCCGCGAGCGTGCCAGCGCGAGCTGCAGGCGGTCGGAGAACAGCCGGCGGTTGGGCAGTCCAGTCAGAGTGTCGTAGTTGGCAATGCGCAGCAGCTCGGCCTCATGGAACTTGAGCTTGCTGATGTCAGAGAACACGGCCACGTAGTTGGACACGCGTCCGGCCGCGTCCGCCACGGCGGCGATCGACATGGCCTGCGGATACAGCGCGCCGCCCTTGCGCCGATTGACGATCTCGCCACGCCAGCAGCGATGCTCGTCCAGCGATTGCCGCATGGCCTCGAAGACGCCGTCGGCGGTGAGGCCCGAGGCCAGCAGGGACGGCTTTCGCCCGATCGCCTCTTCCCTGGCGTAGCCGGTGATGCGCGTGAAGGCGGGGTTGACGTCGACGATCAGTTCGTCCCGGTCGCAGACCATGATGCCGTCATAGCTGTGGGCGAACACCGCAGCCGCCAGTAGCAGCTCGGTATGAGCGTTGCGCAAGGCCTCATTCTGCAGCTCGAGCTCGAGCTGATGCACCTGGAGTTCGTGGACCAGGCCCTGGAGCCGGGCTTCGCGCGCGGGCGCATCGTCCGCGTCGGGCGGGCGCGCCTTCGTCGACGTCTTGCGATCTTTCATGGCGGCCCGACTTTGGTTTGAAGGACTCTCGCACGATTGGCGCGTCCCGGCTATGAGGACGGAACCTAACGCCCATGTCGGACGGAGTCTCTATCTGCTTCCTGCATTCAGCCGCGGGCCCGCCCTGCACATCCAGGACCGATACTGGCGCATGCCCGCGCCTGCCGACTTCACTCCTTCACCCGCCAGGCCGCGTGCCACGAGGATCGTCGGGCTCGGCGCCTCGGCCGGCGGCCTGGCGGCGCTGGAGCAGTTCCTCGGCGGAGTGCCGGAGAAGAGCGGCCTGGCCTATGTGGTCGTGCAGCACATGGACCCGACACAGAAGGCCCTGCTGGCCGAACTGCTGCAGCGTACGACGGCGATGCCGGTCACCGAGGTCTCGCAGTCGATGCGCATCGAGGCCGACGTAGTCTACGTGATCCCGCCGAACACCGAGTTGACGGTGGCGCACGGCCATCTGAATCTTGCCGCGCCGTCGCAGCGCCGCGGCATGCGCCTGCCCATCGACGTGCTCTACAGCTCGCTCGCTCGCGACCAGCGGGAGCTGGCCGTCGGCGTGGTGCTGTCGGGCATGGGGTCCGACGGCACGCAGGGCCTGCGCGCCATCCAGGCCCAGGGCGGCCTGACGCTGGTGCAGGAGCCGACGTCCGCGCAGTTCGATGCGATGCCGCGCAGCGCCATCGACGCCGGCGCCGCCGACATCGTGACGCGGCCGGCGGAGATGGCCTCGCGCATCATCGCGTCGACAGGTGAAGGCAATGCGTGGGTCCATGGCCCGCTGGGGCTGCCGGAGATCCTGGACCTGCTGCGCGAGCGCAGCAGGCACGACCTGTCCCCGTACAAGACCAGTACGCTGACGCGCCGGGTGGAGCGGCGCATGTCCGTCCATGCCCTGGCCTCGATGCACCAGTACGCGCTGTTCCTGAAGGAGAACCCGCAGGAACTCGACCTGCTGTTCAAGGAGATGCTGATCGGGGTGACCTCGTTCTTTCGCGACCCCTCCGTCTGGGACGAGATGAAGGAGCGTGTGATGCCCGCGCTGCTGGCGGGCGCCCGGGCAGGCGCGCCGCTGCGCGCCTGGGTGGCGGGCTGCTCTACCGGGGAAGAAGCCTATTCGCTGGCCATGCTGTTCCGGGAAGGCGCCGATGCGCTGGGCCTGCCGCCCGGCGTGACGATGCAGATATTCGCCAGCGACCTGAGCGCCGACGCGCTCGCAGTGGCGCGCCGGGGCGTCTATTCGCGCAAGGTGGAAACCGACCTCGGCGCCGAGCGGCTGGCGCGCTTCTTCACCGTGCAGCAGGACGGCGTCGCCGTCGCCAAGGAGATCCGCGAGATGGTGCTGTTCGCGCAGCATGACGTGATCCTCGACCCGCCCTTCACGAAGCTGGACATCCTCTGCTGCCGCAACCTGATGATCTACTTCAACGCCACGCTGCAGCGCCGTCTGATCCCGCTGTTCCATTACAGCCTGCGCCCCGGCGGCACCTTGCTGCTGGGCAGCTCGGAGACTGTGGGCCGGGCGCTGGACCTGTTCACGCCGCTGGCCGCCAAGTCCCGCCTGTTCACCCGCGGCGACAATGCCGTGCGGATCCGTTCGGTGGATTTCCCGGTCAAGCGCCGTTTCCCGTCGCGCCCCGCTGCGCAGGAGTCTTTCTTGTCGTCATCGACCCAAGCACCCGCCAATCTGCAACAGCTCGCCGATCAGGTGCTGTTGCGGGAGTTCTCGCCCGCGGCCGTTCTGGTCAACGAGGAGGGCGACATCCTCTACATCAGCGGCCGCACCGGCAGCTATCTGGAGCCCGCCGCCGGCAAGGCCAACTGGAACATCCATGTGATGGCGCGGCCCGGCATCCGCGTCCAGGTGGGCGCCGCCCTGCGGCGGGCGATGCATGCCGACGGTGCGATCGAACTGCGCGGGTTGAAGCTGGACGACGAGTCGGCGTTGACCCTGGACGTGACAGTGCGCCGCATCCAGGAGCCCCGGTCGCTGGCGGGCATGGCGATGATCGTGTTCAAGGAGGTGGCCACGGCCGCCCGGCGGCGCGCGCCCGGCGGCACGGCGCACCCGCTACTGCTTGAAGACCTCGACCGCGCGAACGAGGAGATCCGCGCGCTGCGCCAGGAGATGCGGGCCTCGGCCGAGGACCTGCAGGCCTCCAACGAGGAACTGCAGTCCACCAACGAGGAACTGCAGTCGGCCAACGAGGAGCTGACCACCTCGAAGGAAGAAGCCCAGTCGATGAACGAGGAACTGCAGACGATCAATGCCGAGCTGCATTCCAAGCTGGAGGACCTGGCGCTGGCCCACAGCGACATGCAGAACCTGCTCAACAGCACGGACATCGCCACGCTGTTCCTGGACAGCACGCTCAACGTGCGGCGCTTCACCGAGCAGATCAAGCGCATCGTGCACCTGCGCGAGAGCGATGTCGGCCGGCCGCTGACCGAATTGGCCAGCACGCTGATCTACCCGGAACTGCATGCCGACGCCCGGGAGACGCTGCGCACGCTGGCCGCTTCGGAGAAGCAAATCGCCACCACCGACGGCCACTGGTTCTCGGTGCGCATCATGCCTTACCGGACGCTGGCCAATGTGATCCAGGGCGTCGTGATCACCTTCGTGGACATCACCGCGGCAAAAGAGTTGGAGGCGCGGCTGAGAAGCGCCTAGAGTCGGCGATATTCAGCACTGCTTGATTGCCGAGGATACCCATGGCCAGCACGATGTCTTCTCCCGCCGACCCGATCGACCTGAGATCCCGTGCCACCGAACGCCTGCAGGGAACGGGGCCCGACAACCACCATCCGAGCCCGGCCGAGTCCTTGCGGATTCTTTTTGAGCTCGCGTCCTCGCCGGCCAGCGCGCCCGCAGCGCTGGCCCTGCTGCATGAGTTGCAGGTCCATCAGGTCGAGCTGGAGATGCAGAGCGAGGAGTTTCGGGATTCGCTTGCCGAACTGGAGGCAGTACTGGCGCGCCATCTGCAGCTGCACGATTGCGCGCCGGCAGCCAGTCTGGTCGTCGACGCGGGCGGCATGCTCCGCGAGGTGAACGGCACCGGCTGCCGCATGCTCGGGGCCGGGCGGGAGGCGTTGCTGGACATGCCGCTGGAAGGCTTTCTCGAGCCGTCCGGAGCCGATGCCTTGACGATCCTATGCCACCTGTTGAGCGACGGCGCCGCCCGCGCTTGTTGCCAGTTGGCCCTGCGCACGGCGGACGGCCAGGCCCTCCCGGTCCAGGCCAGCGGCACGCGGCATCCATCGGGCGATGGCTACCTGCTGTCCCTGATCGAGTCTGGCCAGTTGGTCATCCGATGAATGCTTCCCGGTGGCAGCAGCCGCTGGTACTCCTGCTTCAGCGCGCCTCAACCGCAGCCTGCGCGCGCCTCGTCGCCTCTTCTCTCCCGGCGGCCAGCCCTTGTACAGCACGTACTCGGACGCGGGAATCGTCGGCGAGCGAGTCGACAGCGCGGATCGCGCCCACGTTATCGCATCGGGCACAGTGCCAGATGAGCCGCCTGATGGTCTATTGAATTCAAAGGCGCTGATGGGCTAGGCCATCCCGGGTGGTGGATCACAGCTTCACTGTGATCGCCTCAAGCAGTCGGGCAATGCGCAGTCATCAGGCAAGCGCGGCGAGCGTCGCCGCAGCGGCATGCGAAAGCTTGTCCCGCTGCACCGCATCAAGCCTTTTCAGTCGCCTCAGTGACGACTTCGAGCTCTGTGACCAGAAAAGTCTTGGCCCGGATGAATCCGTGCGGATCGACCCAGGAACAAACAATCTTCGCGTCTTCGCCGGCAGTGCCCGGCACGTAGAACTCGGCCGTCAGGGGTGGCCCCCCGTGTTTCCGTCGGACGATGCTCCCCAATTGGATCATGGCACTCTCCCTGCGGCTGCCTCTGACGCAGGGAAATATACGAACTCGTCATGGCGAGGGACTCAAGCCCCCAAGGGCGAGATGGGCATCGATATCAACTGATGCGACGGCGTCCTTGGGCGTTTGGGCATTTCTCCGTCCATGACCAAGAGCGCAAGGACAGCAGGTCCCTTTGCCGTAGATGTTGGGGGTCGCACGCGGCGATAACGGCGTCGCGTCGCGTCGAGGCAGAGGGAGTGGTGAGTCCTTGCCGGCCACTTCTGTGCGCTGCCGCACGGACGCCGCCGCGTGGCGCCTCGAAGATGGGGCATAGTCGCGGCTGTGACCGGAGCATGACGCGTGTTCAGGACATCTGACGGCCGTCGCTGGCAAGGAGTGATGCGTGGATGTACCGATGATGTCTCGACGAATCGTGCTTCGTGAGGCTCTTCCCGCCAGCGTGGCCATGCTTGGACGCAGGCGAGCCTGCGACATACCGGTCGGCTACATCGATGACTACGTCGCCCTTGATTGGCTCGAATGGCATGGTGGCAGCCTTCGGCTGACGACGGTTGGCGAGAACATCCTGAGCGTACTGTCACGCGCCGTTCGTTAGGCGCTGCGAGGCGGTCCTTCACATTGGAGAATGGCTCTGCAGCAAGTTTCGTGGACCGGCATTCGAGGGCAGCCTGGGACCGTCGAATGTCGTATTGCGCATCCGAGAATGGTGAAGTGATTCCCCGTTCTGAGGCCCGAGCGCAGCGTCGATGGCGCAGATCCGAAGCGCCGAGCGCGCGTGCAATTCAATGCGAGGCGATGCCGCGCTGGGAGACCAGCTTCGACAAGTTCCATACGTGAACCCAGGCGTGAGCTCACGGGGGCACCGCCTGTCGCGGGCGCCCGTTCAATGCCCGGAGCGCAGGACGTGGAGACCTGCAGCCGGCCACGCAGGCATGTTCGGTAGCGCACGGACCGGGCGAGGCCAGGGCCGCAAACTGGTAGCACGCTTCACTCTCCATGCGATCCGCCCATGTCCAATGCAACCGCGGCTCACCGTCACCGTGCCAAGCTTCATATTCTGAGAGACCGAGTTCAACGAGCGCTCCGCGATGAAAAGCGCGGAATCCCTGGCGCGGCCATTCGAGTGGCGGCGCACCGTGCCAAGCGGCGTGCCTATCGGGCAGCGCACGGAAGCACTTAGCTCCCGCCAGTTCGCGCGAGGCGGAGTTCAGACAGCGCGAGGCGCGAGACAGTTCGGCGTCCACGCGGCTGCACGGCGTGTCGAGCCGGGGCCTGACGCCAGAGGACTGCGCTTCGAGCCGCCGAGGTTCCCAGCGGTACCGCAGCCACCTGGACTTTCGTCGGTGATGCGATCCGGGGCCGACCCGTCGCGACCGTTGCCAATGTCGCAGCAAAAAGGGCCATCCAGATGCATGCCTTCCTCCGGGACAACCGAGCTCAGCTCATTCAGCGCTGCAAGGACAAGGTTGCATTGCGTCCGTCGCGTGGAGCGACCCGGGAACAGCTTGTGCACGGCGTGCCGATGTTCCTCGACCAGTTGACGCGCACGCTGCAAGCCGAAGACCGGGGTGACGCTGTCAGCGGGCTGCGGATCTCGGGTCCGTCCCAGGGTGGTGCCGCCGCGGTCTCGGAGATGAGCGTCTCGGCGACGGTCCATGGTGGTGAGTTGCTCGGCCTCGGCTACACCGTCGATCAGGTCGTGCATGACTACGGCGACTTGTGCCAGGCCATCGCCGACCTGGCTGTCGAGCGTGAGACCCCGTTCTCGGTCGATGAGTTCCGGACGCTGAATCGCTGCCTGGACAACGCGATAGCTGACGCCGTCACGGCCTTCGCGGCACAGCGCGACCGCGACGTGGCACGTCGACAGGCGGAGCAGGAGAATGAACGGTTAGGCTTCCTCGCACACGAGATGCGCAACCATCTCCACGTCGCAACGCTCGCATTCGCGGCCCTGGAATCAGGGAGACTGCCAGTGCGCGGCTCGACCGGAACGGTGCTCAAACGCAGCCTGGATTCCCTGGAGGCACTGATCAAAAGCGCGTTGATGACCATCCGTGACGCAGCACTCGGTTCCTTGCGCCCGCGCATCTTCTCCCTCGAGGGTTTCCTGGCCGACGCCGGTCGTGTCGGGGAGCTCTACGCGGCGGATACGGGCTGCACACTCCAGGTTGCAGCGGTCGACCCGCAGTTCGCGATCGAGGGCAATCGAGACCTGCTATGTGCTGCACTTGGAAATCTCTTGCAGAACGCCTTCAAGTTCACCAAGCCGGGCACCGAGGTCATCCTGCATGCGCATGTGTCCGATGGTTGGATACTCATCCGCGTCGAGGACCGATGCGGCGGGCTGCCCAATGGCGGTGCCACGATGATGTTCGTGCCGTTCAGGCAGGGTTTCGATGACAAGCGTGGGCTTGGACTGGGGCTGTCGATCGCCAAGCGTGGTATCGAGGCGGACGGCGGCCGGTTGACTGTGGATGACATGCCGGGTAAGGGCTGCGTCTTCACCATGGCGCTACCTGTGCGCAGGTTGCCCTAGCGCCCGGACTACGCCGGCGCGTGCAGCTGGCCGCTGGGCGTCGGTGCGCCAGCGCACGGACTCGCAGGCGCTGGAGGGCGCAGGATCTGGACGCTGCCCGGGCCGATGGTCTGGCGTGCCGGGGCCTTCGAGAGGATCGCTATATGACTCCACCTGCCTCGCCTGCGGCCGTGCGGCCACCACCTTTGCCGGACAATGAGCCGGCGGAAGATGACTTCACCTCGGAAGGCTCACCGCCCCCTGGACAAGTGGGGCGGGGTGAGCCAGACGTGCCGAAGTCCGGCGAGCGGTCCCAGCCTTACGCCATGAACCATGGAGTCCCCGCCCATGATCACTATCCCGCCGGCCTCGGCCAGATGCGCGCAGCCCTGCAGTGAGCCACCCCCGCTTCCGACGGCGGCCAGCGTGCTGCTTGAATGGCAGAACCTTGTGTCCGCGATACAGGTCCAACTGCAGGCGATGGCGGATCTCTGGGCCTGCGGTCCAAGGGGTGCGGATGCAGTCTCGATGGACCTGCTCGCTCAGCTGACGCAGAGCATGTCAGCGGTGACCCAGCTGGCGCCCTTGCTGAACTCGGAGTTTGGACGCCTGTGCGGGATTGAGCGCGTCGCCGTGGAGGCGCAGGCAGCACTGGTGCTGGCTCGCACGGCTCTCGCGTCCACCCAAGTCGGCGAGCGTCATGCCCGTCACCAGGCCTTGCACGACGCGCTGACAGAACTCCCAAACCGTCGCTTCTTCGTCGAGCACCTGGAGAGGGCGACAGCGTTGCTCGAGGTCGATGATCGGCCGCAGTTGGCTCTCATCTACATGGATCTGGACGCCTTCAAACCCGTCAACGACGTGCACGGGCATGAAGTCGGTGATGAGCTGCTGAAGGTCCTTGCCAAAAGACTCCGCTGTCGGGTTCGAAGCGAAGACATGGTGAGCCGTCTGGGCGGTGACGAATTCGCCTGCCTGCGCCAGGGCCACGTCAGCCGGGAGGAACTGGTCCAGTTGGCGCAGAAGCTAGGCGACACGATTGCCGAGCCAGTGCAGATCGGGGCTCTCTGCCTGCGCATGCGGGCCAGCATCGGGATTGCTGTCCATCCGGCCGATGGCGACACGGCCCAGGCCTTGATGCGAAATGCCGATCTCGCCATGTACGCCGCCAAGCGCCGGAAATCGGGCTACGCCTTCTGCGCGCCGTCGCGCGTTGACCCGGCTCAGGCAGGCGCCGTGACTGGCAGCAGCCGCTGGTATTCGCGTTTGGACGCCGCGTAGCAGACGCAGGACCTCGCCTCCAGGCCGCCGCGGTCCAGCACCGCGATGCGCCCGCGTGCGTAGCGGATCAGGCCGTCAGCCTGAAACCTCAGGGCGCTCTCCGTCACGCCCTCGCGTCGCACGCCCAGCAGATGCGCGATCAGCTCATGAGTCATCTCCAGCTCGCGGCTTCCCAGCCGATCCAGACTCATCAGCAGCCAACTGGCCAGGCGTGGCGCCAGCGCATGGAAACGCTGGCAGCCGGCGGCCGTGGCGAACTCGGTGAGGCACACCGAGATGTAGCGGTTGAGGCAGCGCCGCAGCGCAGTGCCATGCACGAGTTCGCGCCGCATGGCCGCAGCGTCCATGCGCCAGGCCATGCCATCGCCAAGCACCAGCGCTTGCATGGGCGCGGGCCTCACACCCAGGGCCAGTTGAATACCGACCATGCCTTCGCGCCCCACCATGCCGACCTGCATCGCGGGATGTCCATCCAGTTGCGTGAGCAGCGAGATGGCGCCCTCGATGGGAAAGTAGGCATGACCGACTCTGTGACCCCGTACGTACAGTGGCTGCGAACGTCGCAACTCCACTTGCTGGCAGGCCGCCAGCAGGCGTTGCCGGTCCGCGCGCGGCAGCAGTTCGAGCAGATCGTTCGTGTTGAGGGGCACAAGGGGCTCCGGGCGGTCGACGTGGCGGCAGTCTGCGCCGCTTGCGCCCGGGTCACTGTGTCCCAGCGCACACATAGGGTCGCAGAGCTCAGCTTGGCTTGGGTTGGCGCAGCAGGCGCGCGTACTCGTCGCGCACCACGGCATAGCATTCGCAGGTGCGGGCTTCCAGGCCGAGGCGGTCCAGCACCGTGATATGGCCGCGGGCATAGCGGATCAGCCCGCTTGCCTGCAGCTTCAGGGCGCTCTCTGTCACCCCCTCACGCCGCACGCCCAGCATATTGGCGATCAGTTCCTGGGTCATCACCAGCTCGCTGCCCTGCAGCCGGTCCAGGCTCAGCAGCAGCCAGCGGCAAAGCTGCTGGTCCAGCGTGTGGTGGCGGTTGCAGACGGCCGTCTGGGCCATCTGCGTGATCAGGGCTTGGGTGTAGCGCAGCAGCAGGTGCATCACCGGGCCGGCGCGATTGAATTCGTCCTTCACTGCCTGGGCCCGCAGCCGAAAGCCCCGCCCGGCGCTTTGCACCACGGCCCGGCTGGGCGTGGTTTCGCCACCCATGAACAGGGAGATGCCGACCAGGCCCTCGTTGCCCACCACGGCGATCTCGGCCGAGGCGCCGTTCTCCAGCACATACAGCAGCGAAACGATCGCCGTGCTCGGGAAGTAGACATGGCTTTGCGGCCGGCCCGATTCGTAGAGCACCTGGCCCAAGCGAAGTTCGACGGCCTCCATCAGGGGCAGCCAGCGTGAGCGCTCTTCGGTCGACAACTCGGCCAGCAGGCGGTTGCTGAGGGGATCCTCCGTCGCGTTCAAGCCGGGCTCCCGAATCTTCGATGTCTCGACTATAGGCGCCGGTGGCATCTTGCTATGTTCGGTATCGCACAGATCAACGCGCCGGCCGCTCGCGGGCCGTGGCCGTGCTTGAGCCATGCGGCGCGCAATTCATCCGCGTTCATGCCAACGCGCATGACGCGCCAGCGCCGCCGAATGCGAAGCGGCGGATGAACAAGTGGCGGAAGAATACGGCGAGGTGAACGTCTGCCAGCGCACAGACCGCAGCGCCGCGCCGTCATACCGTCGGCTGCATCAGGGACCGCGGGTCGGGGATGCTCCCGGACCGCTGCCCTGCAATCAGAAAATCGAGGAACTTCATGACCACGAGTCGAACCGCACCTGCCGCAGCGGCCGCAATGCTGGCATTGACGAGTACCGCCTGGCTGGCCGGCTGTGCCGCGACGCCGATACCGACGACCGAGCTGGCGGTGGCCGAGGCCGCAGTGAGGAACGCCAGCACCAGCACGACCGGCAGCAACGCACCCGCCGAGCTGCAGTTGGCCGTGTCCAAGCTGGCCAGCGCCCGCCACGCCGAGGCAAGCAAGGACTACGAGCGCGCCAGGTGGTTGGCTGAGGAGGCGCAGATCGATGCACAGGCCGCGGACATGCACGCCCAATCGGTGCAATCGAGCAAGGCCGCCAAGGACTCGCAAGACGCCGCCCGCGTGCTGGCCGAAGAGTTCCGTCGCAACGCAAAGCAGGGCCACTGAGAACCTATCATGAAGCTTTCTAGATGCTCGATGTTCACTGCGCTGGCGCTCGCCATGGCCGCCTGCAGCACCGTTCCGGACCGCAATGCTGCGCTGGACCGGGCCCGCCATCGCTTCAACGAGACGAGGGTCGATCCGCAGGTCGCAGTGCTGGCGCCGGACGAACTCAGAAGTGCCGGCGATTCGCTGCATAGGGCGGAACGGGCGTGGGGGGAGGGGGCCACACTGGGCCTCGTCGATCATCTGGCCTACCTGACCTCTCAGCGCGTGACGATCGCGCAGGACGCAGCGTCCAGTCGAGCCGACCAGGCCATGGTTGCGGGTGCCGGTGCCGAACGCGACAGGCTTCGACTGGAGCAGCGCACCGACGAGGCCGATCAGGCGCAGCGCAAACTGGCGCTGTCGGAGCGGGACAATGCGGCCAAGACTGCCGGCCTCGCCGCTGCTGACGCGGCCGCCCAGCAGGACAAGGTGCGTCATGCGGAACGCATCCATCGCCGCGATGCCCGTGTGGCGGACCTCGAAGTGCAGCTCGAGGCGCTCAACGCGAAGAAGACAGACCGCGGCATGATCCTGACCCTGGGCGATGTGCTGTTCGACAGCGGGAAGGCCCGCCTTCTTCCCGATGGATCTCGCAACATGGCGAAATTGGCGGCGTTCTTCGGCCGCAATCCCGACAATACCGCCAGCATCGAGGGCTATACCGACAGCGTGGGCAGCAGCAGTTCCAACCGGGACCTGTCCCAGCGGCGCGCCGATGCGGTGAGGACCGCGCTGATAGGCCTCGGCGTGAACGCCAACCATCTGAGCACCAAGGCGCATGGCGAGGAGATGCCGGCGAGCACCAACGACACGGCAGCAGGGCGCCAGATGAACCGCCGCGTGGAAATCGTGTTCGCGCACGAGGGCGGTGAGATCCCGCTGAAATAGGCCTGTGCATGTATGGCCTGAGCCAGCCGGTCCGAGCGAGGGGTCGTCGTGCCGCATCCGAGCACCTTGATGCCCTGGCTTCGAGGGCGCCATGCGCCGGCAACGCGGTATCTGCCCTGAGTCATTTGTCAGCGTTGGACAGGAACCTTGTCGTTGCCGCTCTCTGCCATCCGTTCCAGGTCGAGGAGTTTTGACATGCGCATCGATTGGTCACGGTTCCTCATGGCGTGGCAGAGGCGTCGGAGGGGCGCGCTGGCGGATCCCGAGTTCGGCGAAACACGAGGAAGACATGCCCCTTCGGCACCGGAGCAAGACATGACTCCGGCGCTGCCGTCGCCAGGCCTTTGGCGCATTGCAGGACAGGAGTCGCAGGAGCGGGACATGCCCCTCCAACTCCCGTGGGACAGTACCTGGAAAAGTGCCGGACGAGCCGTCTTTGTGGAGAAGAACCTGTTTGAGGACAAGCAGGTTCCGCCCGCGGTGGGACCGGGCTCAGCCGGTGGCGTGTGATTGTCGGGCGGCCTACAGCCGGGCGCGCACGCCACTTCGCCGCAACATCGTTTTCGGCAGTATCCGCCATGCCTCTAGTTCCTTCAGGGACGGCTGAACGCAAGCGGTCTGCGCTTGCGCCGTTGGGGGCGGCTTTGCCTTCGCCGGAATCCTATGCGTGGTCAGTGCTGCGGCGTACAGACCACGCGGATCAATGGGTTCAAGCTGGCTTCGACTTCACTCGCGCAACACGACACATGACGCTGCGAGCCTTGTATTGCCTGCTGTCGAACGTACTCCTTCCCCGATCGCCAGCCGATGGCCTCGCTGCGTGTGTCCGCTCGCTCAAACGACCCAGGAGTCATCGCCGTGGCCCCTACGGCCGCGAGCGGCGCCGGCTGATGCGTCTCTACGACATCAGCTTCAATGGTCGAAACTTCCTATATGGCAACTACCGCTACGAGCAGTTGGATGACGCAATCGCCTACGCTCAAAGGGCTATCCCCAGCGACCGAGCGATGACGTCAAGAGACGCAGTCACTGTTGAGACTGTCGAGTTTCCCAGTCCGGATCAAAAGCTGATCATGCGGACTCTGTCTATCAGCTATCGACTGGGGTACTACTATTGGGGTCCCTACCGCTATGAGCGTCTTCGAGACGCCGTGGCCTATGCGAGGGCGAGTGGATCCTGATCACCGCGTCTCAAGTTCTCTTCGTTGTCGGTGCGCTTGATCGTGCGAACGCTGCAGATCGCAGCGGGATCACCTGAATCCCCATTGCAAGATCGCAGCCCCACAACGCGTGAACGGAGCTTGCAGTGACTGAAGAATTCAGCGGGAGAATTTCTTCCAAGGAAGGGGCGGAGGTGGGGACATTTCTTGTCAGAGTTCTGTCTCGCCAGCTCACCGAGGATGGGTGCGAAATCGTGTGGGACGGCATGCTGACAATAGACGGCTCAAGGCGCTTGCTCAAGCGCAGCGTCTTCGCCACCAAGGATGACGCGTATCTCCATGTGCGCATTGAACATCTCGCCAAGTTGTTGCTACATGGGAAGAGCTGAGCTGAAGCAAGCTCGCGGGCGGCGAGCATTTCAAGGCGATGAGCCCTCGACGTCAAGGAGTCGAGCAGGCCGGCGACGCGACGACTGAGCGCATCAATTTCAATCTATTGGCCACAGGGGCATAGGCCAGGTCCCGACCTGAAGCGAGGGATGGTGGTTGCTTTGAGTTCATTGGGTTCAGCAGGCCCTCTGGCAGTTGCATGGCGAGAGCATCATGGTCCTTGAATGGCGCCCAAGCCGGACTTGCAGCCAGCCTGGCAACTACGCAGCTGTC
>NZ_LYVQ01000054.1 GCF_001984095.1 Pelomonas sp. KK5 | reverse complement strand
GGATCGGGATCGGGATCGGGATCGGGATCGGGATCGGGATCGGGATCGGGATCAGGGTCAGTGAGGTTCGTTCGCCGGATCGTGGGCCAGATCCTTGAAGTCCAGGCGTAGCGATCTCGCCGTCGGGGCGGGCCCCTCGCCGATCCGGCCCATGAACACGGCGCAGTCAGAGACGCGCTGCCCCACCAGATCCCCCAGGCGTTCGGCAACGCGATCGGCGCGGCGCAGTGCGTCCGGTGCCGACGGGGCGAAGTTGCGGCGCTGGCGCGCATAGCGCGTGAACACCAGCGGCGTGACCTCGGGCTGCAGGTTGAGGCCCAGCAGGGTTACCGTCAGCCAGAAGCTCTGCAGCGCGCGGCCGCCCTCGATGTAGTGCTGCATCGTCGTCGGCGGTTCCTTGGCGCAGACGACGAAGTGGGCGGCGCACAGGATGCCTGGCAGGAAATCCAGCTCGATGCGTGGCGCCCAGGTGCCAGCGAGGAAGCGGTTGAGAAACTGCACCCGTGACCAGCTCTTCATCGCCGGACGCATCATCATCAGCGTCATCTTGCTGGCTCCGAGGGCTGCGTCGGGGATTCGATCCTTGCTGAAACGGGTGTCCCACTCGATGATCTTGGCGTGGACCTGGTAGGCCTCCTTGATCGTCAGGCGCAGCTTGGCGGAGTGGAACATCAGCTTGGCGGTGCGAAGGCGCTGGCTGAAGCCCTCGATCAGATGGAGTTCGTGCCGACCGCCAACCGCTTCGCGCAGCCGTTGGCGTTCGTCCTCGCGCAAGGGGCGTGTGGTGAAAGGACGGCGCTGGACGCATCGCTTCTCGATGACCGCCGCCAGCGGGTTCGGCTGCATGCCGGGATCCCGGCGGAACGTCAGGTTGTAGATCGGGTGCGTGTCGACCGAGGAAGGGTCGAGTTGCATGTCGACGGCCATGCTCTCCGCGGAGGCTGCGATCTCGATGGTTTCCAGCAGGGCGCCGAGCGAGATATGGCTCGGATGGCCGTCCAGGTCGTAAACGCAGTGGCTGCGTGAATCGAATCCGTGGACCCGGACCGTCAGCCCGTCGATCGGGTCGAAGCGCCAATATTGATTATTGTCCCCGCTTGGGGCCCAGCGGGCCAGGGAGAGGATTTTCTCGATCGTGTTCTTGTCGTCGTTCATTTCTTTTCCCTCCAGATATTCGTGGTCCGGCCCGATGCCCTTGGGCTAACGACCTTCCTCGACTGACAAACGCATTTGAGCTCCTCCGGCCTTGCGGCACAATCGATTGGAGAACAACAGCCAGGACGGGACGCCATGACTGCAAGCACTCCATTTGACTACGACCGGGCTTTCTCGAGAAACATCGGTTGGGTCACGCGCGAGGAGCAGGCGAAGTTGCGCAAGGCCAAAGTGGCCATCGCCGGGCTTGGTGGTGTGGGGGGAGCCCATTTGCTGACCTTGTCGCGCCTGGGTTTGAGCCGATTCAATATCGCTGACTTTGATGATTTCGGGGTCCACAACCTGAATCGCCAGGTGGGGGCCTTCATGTCCACGGTGGACCAACCCAAGGCCGATGTGCTGGCGCGGATGGCTGCCGACATCAATCCTGGCGCTGAAATCGAGGTGTTCCACGATGGCGTGACGCCGGAGAATCTGGATCGCTTTCTCGATGGTGTCGATGTTTATGTGGACGGTATCGATTTCTTCTGCCTGCCGGCGCGACGCATGCTGTTCAAGGCCGCCTACGAGCGTGGCATTCCGGCCCTGACGGCCGCTCCGTTGGGCATGGGCGTGGCCTTCATGTATTTCAAGCCCGGTGGCATGAGCTTCGAGCAGTATTTCAAGGTCGACGGCCGGGCCGAGAACGAGCAATACGCCCGTTTCATCGCCGGCCTGTCTCCGGCGATGCTGCAGCGGGATTATCTGGTGGCGCCCGATGCGGTGAATTTCCAGGAGCGGCGCGGGCCCTCGACCATGATGGCCTGCGATATGTGTGCCGGCGTCATGGGGACCTCGGTCCTGAAGGTCTTGCTCAAGCGCGGGGCGCTTCGCGCGGCGCCGTGGGGCATGCAGTTTGACGCCTATCATCAAAAACTGCGCTTCACCTGGCGGCCGTTCGGTAATTCGAATCCCATCCAGCAGTTGATGCTCCTGATGATTCGCCCCCTGCTGGAGGGGCGCGGCAAGCCGGCCTGAGGCCGACTTCGGGCACCCATCCGCGGGGTGATTCGTGCCGTCCTGCCTCGGGCGGACGTTGGCGGCTCCAATGGGTGCGATGATGCGCTCTGTTGCGAGGATGGGACGGCGGTTGACGTTGTTGTCGAGAGCGTGAAGCTGTGCGCAGCCGTGCCTGCGCCGGTGCTGGTTGGCGGGCCCAGGACCCCAGGGGCCGTGTGGCATCATTCGCCGGCACTGCGCCGGGTTGCCGGGAACCTGGCCCTCGGGACGAGGTCTGATGCCGTATGGTTTAGAGAGGACGAGCCTTGAACAAGAAAATTGCCCTTTTGTCGCGCCGTTGGAGTCTTGCCGTCTGCGCCCTGATGTTGGGTCTGCTGGCCGGCTGTTCGAGCGGTCGCTATCCCGCGGCGCCGGTCAGCGCGGCCCCGATCGACTACAGCTATGTGATCGGCGCCGGCGACAACATCAACATCATCGTGTGGCGCAACCCGGAACTGTCGATGTCGGTGCCGGTACGGCCCGACGGGAAGATCTCCACCCCGCTGATCGACGAGATGGTGGCCCAGGGCAAGAATTCCGTCGAGGTGGCCCGCGAGATCGAGAAGAAGCTGTCGACCATCGTCCGGGACCCGGTCGTCACGGTGATCGTGACCAGCTTCGTCGGTCCTTACAGCGAGCAGATTCGTGTTGTCGGCGAAGCGGCCAAGCCGCAGGCGCTGCCGTTCAAGCAGAAGATGACGGTGCTCGACGTGATGATCGCCGTTGGCGGGCTGACCGATTTCGCGGCCGGCAACGACGCCACGATCCTGCGCTCGAGCGAAGGCAACAAGCAGTATTCGGTGCGCCTGAAAGACCTGCTCAAGCGGGGTGACGTTTCGGCCAACGTCGAGATGCGCCCGGGCGACATCCTGATCATTCCGCAGAGCTTCTTCTGATCCGCCGTAGCTGAGATCGCGCCAGATGGATTCCTTGATCGCGCAAGTCGTCGCCATCGCGCGGCGCATGTGGAAGTACCGGTGGCCCGGCCTGGCCGTGGCCTGGATCGTCGGCGTCGTCGGGGCGGTGGTGGTGTTCATCCTGCCGGACCGCTACGAGGCTAACGCGCGCATCTACGTGGACACCCAGTCGATCCTGAAGCCGCTGATGTCCGGTCTGGCCGTGCAGCCCAATGTCGAGCAGCAGGTCATCATGCTCAGCCGCACGCTGATCAGCCGCCCGACGGTGGAGAAGCTGATCCGCATGGCGGACCTGGACCTGAAGAATCAGTCCAAGGCCCAGCAGGAGGCCACGATCGACACGGTCACCAGGAACCTGTCGATCCAGAGCACGGCGCGGGACAACCTGTACACGCTCTCCTATCGCGATTCCGACCCCGAGACGGCCAAGCGGGTCGTCCAGTCTTTCGCTTCCATCTTCGTGGAATCCAGCCTCGGCAACGGCCGCAAGGATACGGCCACCGCGGCCACGTTCATCAACGAGCAGATCAAGACTTACGAGGCTAAGCTTGAGGAGGCGGAGTCGCGCGTCAAGGAGTTCCGCCTGAAGAACATCCAGGCAATGGCCAGCGACGGCAAGGATTCCGCGTCGCGCCTGGCTGAGATGTCAAGCCAGCTTGAGCGCGCGCGACTGGACTACCGCGAAGCCGTTAATGCCCGCGATGCAGCCAAGCAGCAACTGGATGCCGAGCGCAACCGTGGCCAGAACTCGACCGTGCAAAGCCTGCTTCAGGAGTCGGCAGTTTCGGTGGCTACGCCCGAGATCGATTCACGCCTGGATGCGCAGCGGCGCAACCTCGACGCGTTACTGCAGCGCTTCACCGAGCAGCATCCGGACGTCATCAGCACCCGCAAGATGATCAAGGATCTTGAGGATCAGAAGAAGAAAGAAGTGATCGAGTTGCGCAAGGCGGCGCTGGCTGCGCCGACGGTCGGTGGCACCACCGGCGGTACGCTGGCCACTCAGGAACTGACCCGGTTGATGGCGACCAGTGAAGTGCAGGTTGCCGCGATGAAGGCCCGTGTCGATGAGTACACCGCCCGCTATGCCCAGGCGCTCGCAGCCATCAAGACGGCGCCGCAGATGGAGGCGGAGGCCGCGCAGCTGAATCGCGATTACGCGATCCACAAGAAGAACTACGAAGATCTGGTGGCACGGCGCGAAGCTGCGTCGATTTCCGGTGACTTGGATGTGACTTCGGGTGTGGCTGACTTCCGTGTGATCGACCCGCCGCGCGTCTCGCCGCAGCCCGTGGCGCCGAACCGCCTGCTGCTGCTGGCCGGGGCGATGGTGGCGGCGCTGCTGTCGGGTGTCTTTGCCTCCTTCGCGGCCAGCCAGTTGCGGCCGGTCTTCCACGACGCCATCGACCTGCGCAACCGCGTGGAGTTGCCCATCCTGGGCGTGGTCAGCCGGCTGGTGACCGATGCAGACCGGCGCCTGCTGCGTGTCGACCTGATCCGCTTTGGCGCGGCGTCCGGCGCGCTGATCGGCCTGTTCGTGCTGGGCCTGACGGTCATGGCCATTCTTCTGAGTCGGCAGGTGGTTTGAATGAGTAGCCTGATTGAACAAGCGGCGCAGCGCCTGGAGCAATTGCGGCAGGCCGGTGTGGTGCTGCCCGAGGATACGGTGGCGCATCCGGTCAGGCAGGGCAGTGGCGAGCCGCAGGTCTTTCCTGCCACGCCTCGCTTGAGTGCGGAGGCACCGGTTGCCGCGCCGGTGACGCCGGCAAGCCCGGCTCCGGTTCTTGCTCCGACCGAGCCTCCCCATCACCCGCTGTCCAAGACGGTCGAACTGGATTTCGCCGCGCTGACGGCCCAGGGCTTCCTGATGCCCAACCTGGGGCGCTCGCATCTGGCGGACCAGTACCGCGTGATCAAGCGTCCGCTGATCAAGAACGCGATGGGGCGTGGCCCTGCCACGATCAACCATGCCAACCTGATCATGGTCACCAGCGCCCTGGCCGGCGAGGGCAAGAGCTTCACCGCGCTGAACCTGGCGCTGAGCATGGCCGCCGAGATGGACAACACGGTGATGCTGGTCGATGCCGACGTGGCCCGTCCCTCCGTGCTGCGGATGCTGGGGCTGCCGCAGGGCCCGGGCCTGCTGGACGTGCTGGAGGAATCGGTGGACATGTCCGAGGTGCTGCTGCGCACCAACGTCGACAAGCTGACCCTGCTGCCCAGCGGCACGCCCCACGCCCGCGCCACTGAGCTGCTGGCCAGCGACGCAATGCGCCAGCTGCTCGACGACATGGCCCAGCGCTATTCCGACCGCATCATCATCTTCGATTCGCCGCCCCTGCTGCTGACGACCGAATCGCGCGTGCTGGCCTCGCACATGGGCCAGATCGTCGTCGTCGTGCAGGCCGAGAAGACGCTGCAGAGCGCCGTCCAGCAGGCGCTGGCGACCATCGAGACCTGCCCCTTGAAGATGATGCTGCTCAACCAGGCCAGCGGCAACGCATCCGGCAGCTATGGCTACGGATACGGCTATGGCTACGGATATGGTTACGGCTACGGATATGGCAGCAATAATGAAGCGGCCAAGAGCTGAGGCCGTTCGTGATGGGCATGTACAGCAAACGGTGGCGTCTCCAGCGCCGGTGAGCCTTCGCGTCAGGGGGCTGGTGGCGCTGCTGCTCTCCGCGCTGGCGGGCTCGGGCGCCCTGGCCCAGGATGACACGGCCCAGCGCGGCCGCAGCGGCACGACCATCGTGCCCCGTGTGGGCGTGACGCAGACCCTGACCGACAACGTGGCGCTGAGCAGCACTGCCAGGGATGCGGCGCTCGTCACCCAGGTGTCGCCGGGCATCCGCATCGAGAGCCGCTCGGGCCGCGTGCGCGGCACTTTCGATTACGCGCTCAACGGCATCCTGTATGTCGGCTCGGATGCCAAGAACCAGGTGCAGAACGCGCTGTCCACGAGCGGTGTCGTGGAACTGATCGAGAACAGCGTCTATGTCGACGGGCAGGCCAGCATCGGGCAGCAGGCGATTTCGGCCTTCGGCCAGCAGTCGGGGAACAGTTCGCTCAGCAATCCCAACCGCACCGAGGTGGCGACCCTGAACCTGTCGCCCTACTGGCGTGGCCGGGTATCCAATATCGCCAGCTTCGAGTTGCGTGGCGGGGCGCAGGCCGCCAATACCAAGGATTCGATCGTCGGCGACACGCACACGGAGAGCCTGTCCCTGCGTGTCAACGGCCTGAGCGCGGGCCGACTGCAGTGGTGGGGGAGTGCGAACACGCAGACCTCGCATTTCCGCGCCGGCGATGCGAGCTACAAGAACTCGACGCTCAACCTCGGGCTCACCTACCGCCCCGACGTGGACTACGCCGTCACCGTCAATGGCGGTCCCGAGCGCTACGACTACGGCCGCGGCGCGCAGAGCAGCAGCAACTACGGCGTGAACTTCACCTGGACCCCCTCGCCCCGCACGCGCGCCGTGGCCGAGTGGCAGCGCCACCAGTACGGCAACGCCCACACGCTGAGCCTGGAGCACCGGATGGCCCGCTCGGTCTGGCGCTATTCGGACGTGCAGAGCGTCAACCTGAGCACGCCCAGCGGCACCAACCCGGTCGCCGTTTCGCTGTACTCGCTGTATCTGCAGCAGTGCATCGCGTCCCAGGCGGATCCCTCGATCTGCCCGGCATCGGTGACCGACTTCCTGATCGCGCGTGGCCTCGATCCGAATGCGCAGATCATCTCCGGCTACGTCGCCGCCAGCTCGCCCACCATCCAGCGGCTGCAGGATCTGTCCTTCTCGCTTGACGGGCTGCGCGACTCGGTCGTGGTGAGCCTGTCCCAGTCCACCAGTGGTCTTCTTCCAGGTGCGCAGGCTACCGGCGGCGACCTTGCGCTGACCTCGGAAGTCAAGCAGCGCGGCCTGACCGTCTCCGTGTCGCACCGGTTGACGCCGGACAGCAGCGTCACTGGCGCGCTGTCCGTGATGCAGAACCGCGGCACGCAGCCGAGCCTGGGCAATACCCTTCGCAACTTCACGGCCAACTGGAGCAGCCGACTCGGCCGGCAATTGTCCGTGTCTCTGGGCGCCCGCCATACCGGCTTCACCGGTTCCACGGGTTACACCGAGAATGCCCTGATCGCCAACCTGACCCAGCAGTTCTAGCCCATGTACGAATCCTTCTACGGGCTGAGCAGCAAGCCGTTCCAGCTGAGCCCCGACCCGAACTTCTACTTCGGCAGCAAGCAGCACCGCCGGGCCAAGGCCTACCTGGACTACGGCGTGCTGCGCAACGACGGCTTCATCGTCATCACCGGCGAGATCGGTGCCGGCAAGACCACGCTGCTGCGCGGCCTGCTGGACAGCTTGAACCGCAGCAACGTCGTCATCGGCAACCTGGTCACGACGCAGCTGGATGCCGAGGACACGCTGCGCATGGTCGGCGCCGCCTTCGGTGTGCGGGTCAAGGACCTGCCCAAGTCCGAACTGCTGATGACCCTGGAAGCCTTCTTCGTCAACCAGACCAGCCAGGGCAAGCGCTGCCTGCTGATCGTCGACGAGGCGCAGAATCTCAGCGGCCGCGCGGTCGAGGAACTGCGCATGCTGTCCAACTTCCAGTTCGGCAACCAATCGCTGCTGCAGACCTTCCTGGTTGGCCAGCCCGAGTTTCGCGGCATCCTGCAGCGGCCTGAGATGGAGCAGTTCCGCCAGCGCGTGGCGGCCACCTGCCACATCGGCCCGCTGGACGAGGACGAGACCCGCGCCTACATCGAGCACCGCCTCAAGTGCGCCGGCGGCAGCGGCAAGCCCACTTTCGACGCCGAGGCCTTCCCCGCCATCTTCAAGGCCAGCCAGGGCATCCCGAGGCGCATCAATTCGTTGTGCGACCGGCTGCTGCTGCTGGGCTTCATGTCCAACCGGACGCACCTGACGGTGACCGACGTCGGCGAGGTGCTGCGCGATATCGCCCAGGAGTCGGAGACGCCGCAGAAGGTCGTCTCCGCCGCGCCGCGCCTGAATGGCGGCTTTAACAACGGCGGCGGCGTGCACGAGGAGGGCGACGTCGCCCATATCGACCTGACCCGCCTGGCCCTCAGCGCCGAGGAACTGCAAGGCATCTCCGGCGAACTGTCGGCCCTGAGCAGCGAACAGCAGTCCGACCGCCTGCAGCGCCTGGAAGGCAGCCTGATGCGCCTGGAGCGCATCAACCTGCAGACCCTGAGCCTGCTGCAGCGCCTGGTCGAGTCCGTCAAGCCGCACTGAATGACCATGACGAACAACAAGAACTCCACTGCCGTGAAGGCGCCCGTGATGTGCGTCGTCGGCGCTCGTCCCAACTTCATGAAGATGGCGCCGATCCTGCGCGCGCTGGCCGCCCATGTGCCGCCGATCCCGGCGCTGCTGGTGCACACCGGCCAGCACTACGACACCGACATGAGCAAGAAGCTCTTCGTCGACCTGGGCCTGCCGCAGCCGGATATCAACCTGGAGGTCGGCTCCGGTACCCATGCCCAGCAGACCGCCGAGGTGATGAAGCGCTTCGAGCCGGCGATGGACGAGCACAAGCCGTCCTGCGTGCTGGTCGTCGGCGACGTGAACTCCACCATCGCCTGCGCGCTGGTGGCCTCGAAGAAGAACGTGCCGGTGGCGCACGTCGAGGCCGGCCTGCGCAGCTACGACCGGCGCATGCCCGAGGAGATCAACCGCGTCCTGACCGACCAGATCGCCGACCGCCTCTACACCACCGAGCGCAGCGCCGCGGACAACCTGGCGCGCGAGGGCATCCCGGCCGAGCGCATCTGCTTCACCGGCAACGTGATGATCGACTCGCTGGAGGCCAGCCGTCCGCACGCCCGTCCGCCTGTCGACTCGCTGGCCGCCCATGGCCTCGATGCCGGACTGGTGGCTGGCGAGTATGGCGTCGTCACGCTGCACCGCCCGTCCAATGTGGACAGCGCCGAGACGCTGAAGAGCCTGCTGACGGTGCTGGGCCAGGTGGCGCGCGACCTGCCGCTGGTCTTCGCGATGCACCCGCGCACCCGCAGCAACATCGAGCGCTTCGGCCTGCAGGCCATGCTCGACCCGGCCCGCATTGCCGTGCTGCCGCCGCAGGGCTATCTGGAGATGCTGGGCCTGATGGCCGGCGCCACGCTGGTGCTGACCGACTCCGGCGGCCTGCAGGAAGAGACGACGGCCTTGGGCGTGCCCTGCCTGACGCTGCGCGAGAACACCGAGCGACCGATCACGGTGGAGCAGGGCACCAACACGATGGTCGGCATCGAGCCGCAGGCGATCCTGCAGGGTGTCAGCGAGATCCTGGCCGGCCGCGGCAAGCGTGGCCGCGTGCCAGAGTTCTGGGACGGCCGCACGGCCGAGCGCATCGCGGCCGACCTGCACCAGTGGCTGGGGGCCTGAGGACGCGACCATGCTGATGCCCACCCGCACCCCGGTCATCCGCAACGCGATGACCATCGACGTGGAAGACTACTTCCAGGTCTCCGCCTTCGCGCCCTACATCGCCCGCGATGACTGGGACCGCCGCGAGTGCCGGGTCGAGCACAACATGGCGCGCATCCTCGCGCTGCTGGAGGAGCGCCAGGTCAAGGCCACCTTCTTCACGCTGGGCTGGATCGCCGAGCGCTATCCGCAGCTGGTGCGCCAGATCGTCGAGCAGGGCCACGAACTGGCGAGCCACGGCTACGGGCACCAGCGCGCCAGCGAACTGAGCCGCGAGGCCTTTGCCGACGATATCGGTCGCGCGAAGCAACTGCTGGAAGACTTGTCGGGCCAGGCTGTGCTCGGCTACCGCGCGCCGAGTTTCTCGATCGGCGAGGGCAATCTCTGGGCCTTCGACGTGCTGCGCGAGGCCGGCTACCGCTACAGCTCCAGCGTCTACCCGATCGCGCACGACCACTACGGCATGCCGGATTCCCCGCGCTTCGCCTATCCGGTGCGCGAGGGCCTGCTGGAGGTGCCGGTGACCACGCTGCGCGCGTTCAACCGCAACTTCCCGTCCAGCGGCGGCGGCTATTTCCGCCTGCTGCCCTATGCGCTGTCGCGCTGGATGATCCGCCAGGTCAATGCGGTGGACCAGCAGTCGGCGGTGTTCTATTTCCATCCCTGGGAGATCGACTCGGAGCAGCCGCGCATCCCGGGCATCGACGGCAAGACCCGCTTCCGCCATTACGTCAACATCCCGCGCACCCATGGCCGCATCGCCCAACTGCTGAGCGACTTCGCCTGGGGGCGGATGGACGAGATCTTCCTCGGGGCGCAAGCCCGGGCACGGGCCTGATGGCTGCGGCCATCGAGATCAGGCGCCTGCAGGCGCAGGACGCCGCGGGCGCGGCGCGCTGGGATGCCTTCGTGCTGGGCAGCCCCGAGGCCACCTTCTTCCATCGCGCCGGCTGGCTCGGGCTGATCGAGCGGCAGTTCGGCCACCAGGCCTTCTTCCTGTACGCCGAGCGGGCGGGCGAGATCGTCGGCGTGCTGCCGCTGGCCCAGGTCAAGAGCCGGCTGTTCGGCCATGCGCTGGTGGCGCTGCCCTTCGCCGTCTACGGCGGCGTGGCCAGCGCCGATGCCGAGGCCGCCGCGGCGCTGGAGCGGGAAGCCCAGGCCATCGCGCAGCGCCTGGGCGCCGAGCATCTGGAGTTCCGCAACATCGCCGCCCGGCATGCCGACTGGCCCACGCAGGACCTGTACGTCACCTTCCGCAAGGAGATCCTGCCGGAGGAAGAGGCGAACATGCTGGCCATCCCGCGCAAGCAGCGGGCGATGGTGCGCAAGGGCATCAAGAACGGCCTGCAGAGTCACATCGACGCCAACGTGGACCGCTTCTTCGCGCTCTACGCCGACAACGTCCACCGCCACGGCACGCCGGCCATGCCGAAGCGCTATTTCGCGGCGCTGCTGAAGACCTTCGGCACGGATGCCGAGGTACTGACCGTGACCGGGCCCGACGGCCGTCCGCTCAGCTCGGTGCTGAGCTTCTATTTCCGCGACGAGGTGCTGCCCTACTACGCCGGCGACGACGAGTCCGCTCGCGATCTCGCCGCCAACGATTTCAAGTACTGGGAGCTGATGCGCCGGGCCTGCGCCCGCGGCCTCAAGGTCTTCGACTACGGCCGCAGCAAGCAGGGCACCGGCTCCTACTCGTTCAAGAAGAACTGGGGTTTCGAGCCGACGCCGCTGCACTACGAGTACTGCCTGTACAAGCGCGACGCGATTCCCCAGAACAACCCGAACAATCCGAAGTACCAGCTGATGATCAAGACCTGGCGCCGCCTGCCGATCGGCGTGGCGAACTGGCTGGGGCCGTTCATCGTGCGCAGCCTGGGCTAGGGACGACCATGTGCGGCATCCACGGCATCTATCACTTTGACCGGCAGCCCGTCGAGCCGGCCCACCTGACGGCAATGGGTAACGTCACCCAGCACCGCGGGCCTGACGACGAAGGTCAACACATCGACGGCAACTGCGGTATCGCGATGCGTCGCCTGTCGATCATCGACCTGGCGGGCGGCCACCAGCCGCTGTCCAACGAGGACGGCACGATCTGGCTCGTCTGCAATGGCGAGATCTACAACTACCGTGAATTGCGAGCCGAACTGCAGGCGAAGGGTGTGCGATTCAAGACGGGATCCGACAGCGAGGTGTTGCTGCACCTCTATGCTGTCGAGGGGGACGAGTTCATCCATCGGCTGAACGGCATGTTCGATTTCGCGCTGTGGGACGCACGGCAGCGCCGCCTGCTGATCGGCCGCGACAAGCTGGGTGTCAAGCCGCTGTATGTCATGCAGGACGGTTCACGGCTGGCGTTCGCTACCGAGGCCAAGGCGCTGCTTGCGCTGCCCGGTGCGCGCGCAGCGCTGAACCATGGGGCATTGCCTGGCTACCTGCACTTGGGCTACGTAGCTGCACCCGAGAGCATGTTCGATGGCATCCGCAAGCTGCCGCCTGCGACGCTGCTGTCGATCAAGGATGGCCAGGTCAGCGAATGGCGCTATTGGCGCATGTCCTCCGTGATCGATACGCAGACCAGCACTTCGCAGTGGGTGGAGCGCATCCGAGCTCAGGTCGAGGAGTCAGTGCGCATGCAGATGGTCAGCGATGTGCCCATCGGAGCCTTCCTCTCTGGCGGTGTCGATTCGAGCGCCGTCGTCGCGTTCATGGCCCGGCACTCGGATCAACCGATCAATACGTACGCGATCGGATTCGATGGCGGCGAGGCGGAGAAGCTCTATAACGAACTGCCTTTCGCGCGCCGCGTGGCTGAGCTGTTCAAGACAAACCACCGCGAGATCGTCGTCAAGCCCGATGTGGTCGGTCTGCTGCCAGGGCTGATCTGGCACATGGACGAGCCGATCGCGGACACAGCCTTCATCACTACTTACCTGGTCGCGCAGTTCGCGCGGCAGGACGTCAAGGTGATCCTGTCCGGCGTGGGCGGCGACGAGCTGTTCGCCGGCTACCGCCGCTACATGGGTGACCTTTATGCCGCACGCTACCGAACGCTGCCGGCCTGGCTGCGAGGCGGCCTGCGCGGCGTGGTCGAGCGGCTGCCCGCCGACCGTCATTCGGGCGTGTTGAACTATCTGAGGCTCGTGAAGGGCTTCGTCTCCTCGGCCGAAGAGGATGCCGATGCCCGCTACCGCAGCTATCTGCAGGTGATGGCACGCGAGACGGTGAGCCACCTGCTGCTGCTGCCGCAACCTGGATCCGATGCCCTGGATCGGGCCTTTGCCGGTACCAATGCGACCGATGCGCTGAACCGCATGCTCGCCGTCGACGCCGAGACCCAACTGCCAGACGACCTGTTGCTGCTGACTGACAAGATGAGCATGGCCGTCTCGCTGGAATGCCGCGTGCCCTTGCTCGATCCTGACCTGGTCGAGCTGGCAGCGCAGATCCCGGCCGCATCGAAGCTGAAGGGCGGCCAGTTGAAGCATCTGCTGAAGGCTGCGCTGGCCGACCTGCTGCCACAGGACATCCTGCACCGAAAGAAGCGCGGCTTCGGCACGCCGATGGGAGCCTGGTTGAAGCAGGGCCTGGCGCCTCTGCTGCAGCGGCTGCTGGCGCCGGAGGTGGTCCGCGCGCGCGGCCTGTTCCGTCCCGAGGTCGTCGCAGGTTTGGTGGCCGATCACGGAGCGCAGCGTATCGACGGTACGGACGCGCTGCTGTCGTTGATGAATCTGGAGATTTGGAGCCGCATCTACCTCGATAGGCGTTCGAGCGAAGACGTCGCTGCCGAGCTGAAGTCGTACCTCGCATGAACATTCTCTATCTCTGCCATCGGTTCCCGTTCCCGCCCAAGCGCGGCGGCAAGATCCGGCCATTCAACATGATTCGGCATCTGAGCGCGTCGGGGCACAAGGTCACGGTGTGCTCGCTGGCCCGTTCGCCCGATGAAATGGAAGAAGGGCGGGGCCTGGTCGCGCACTGCGAGGGCGCGGAGATTGGCCGCGTGAATGAGTCCGTGCAGTTCCTGCGGATGGTCGTGCGGCTGCCGCTGGTCACGCCGTCGTCGATGGGCTATTTCCATTCGGGCGAGTTGAAGGCTAAGGTCGACGAACTTCTCGCCAAGCGCAAATGGGACCTGATCTTCGTCCACTGCTCGTCGGTGGCTCAGTATGTCGAGCATGTGACCGACGTGCCGAAGATTCTGGACTTCGGCGACATGGACTCCCAGAAGTGGCTCGAATACGCAAACTACAAGCCCTTCCCGCTGTCGCTCGGCTATCGCTGGGAAGGAGGCAAGATGCTGCTGGCCGAGAAGCGCCTTGCGCGCCGCTTCGACCTGTGTACTGCGACCACCCGGGCCGAGCGCGAGACGCTGGATGGCTACCGCACGGGCGCGCCGAGCGACTGGTTCCCGAACGGTGTCGATTCAAGCTTTTTTAGTCCCGATGGTGAACCGTACGAGCCCGACACCATCAGCTTCATCGGTCGAATGGACTACTACCCGAACCAGGAGTGCATGCAGCGCTTTTGCGATGAGACCTGGCCGCTGATACGCGAGCGCCGGCCGCAGATGAAACTGCTGATCGTGGGTGCCGATCCTTCGCCAGCGATGCGCAAGCTTGGAGAGCGGGCGGGTGTCACGGTAACCGGCTCGGTCCCTGATGTGCGCCCCTTCGTGCGCCGCTCGGCCCTGATGGTGGCGCCGCTGGCGATCGCCCGCGGCACGCAGAACAAGATCCTCGAGGCGATGGCGATGGGCGTGCCCGTCGTCACCAGCACGATCGCCGCTGGGGGTGTGGACGCCGAGGCGCCAGCGCATCTGCTGGTGGCGGATACCCCGGCCGAGGTCGCAGCGGCCATCTTCCGCGTCGTCGAATCGCCGGCCGAGCGCAGGCGCCTGGCCATGGCCGGCCGAGAGCGGATGCTGAGCCATCATGCGTGGCCGCATTCGATGAAACGGCTGGATGCGGTCATCGAGCGCGCCGTCGATCTGCATCGTGCCCGAAAGGGGCAGTCATGATGTGTGCCGCCTGGCGCCGGTCGCTGCTCTTGCTGGCGCTGCTCGAGGCCGCGATCATCGTCGGCTATGGCCGTACCGGCCTCGCGATGGTGGAGATCTGGGACCGCTCCGGCACTTTCGCGCATGCGTGGGTCGTGCCTCCGATCGCGCTGTGGTTGATCTGGCGGCAGCGGGCCGCGCTGACTGCGCTGCGCCCGGGACCGTCCCCACTATTCGTGTTGCCGTTCGCGGTGATGGCGCTGTTGTGGCTGGTGGCTGACATGGCGGCCGTCAACGTGTTGAGCCAGTTCGCCTTCGTCGCGATCCTGGTGCTGGCTGTGCCAGCGGTGCTGGGCCGGCGGGTCGCCTGGCAAATTGCGTTTCCGCTCGCCTTCCTGTTCTTCTGCGTCCCGGCCGGCGAGTTCGTCATGCCGCAATTGATGGAATGGACGGCGGACGTCACCGTCGCGGCACTGCGCCTCACCGGCGTGCCGGTCTACCGCGAGGGCCTGCAGTTTGTCATTCCGTCGGGGAGTTGGTCCGTCGTGGAGGCCTGCAGCGGCATCCGCTACCTGATCGCCTCGGTGATGGTCGGTACGCTGTTTGCATACCTGAACTATCGCAAGCTCAAGCGTCGCCTGATCTTCATCGGGGTGGCTGCGCTCCTGCCGCTGGTCGCGAACTGGATGCGAGCCTACATGATCGTGATGCTGGGCCACTTGTCCGACAATCGCATCGCCACCGGCGTCGACCATCTGATCTACGGCTGGGTGTTCTTCGGCATCGTGATGCTGGCGTTGTTCCTGATCGGTGCGCGTTGGGCCGAGCCGGATGTCGTCTCGGGGCCGTCCTCGACGCCTGCTCGGGATGCCGACGCCTCCGCCGGCCGCGCTTTTGCAGTGCCGGTGCTGCTTGCCTTGCTGGTTGCCACGCCACCGCTGCTTGCAGCGCGAATCAACTCGGCACTGCCGAGCGCCCCGCCGGTGCTGGCCAGGCCGGACCTCAGCAGCCGGGGTTGGGAGGCTGGCCCGACGGCGGTGACTGCCTACGTGCCTGCCTTCGTCGCACCTATGGCCGAGTTCCACGGCAGCTTCCACAGGCGCGGCGAGGAGCGCAGCATCGGCCTCTACGTGGCCTACTACCGGAACCAAAGCTACGACAGCAAGCTGATCAGCTCGGACAACGTCGTGGTTCATGCGGACGATCACACCTGGGCTGCGGTCGAGCATGGCGCGCTGCCGGTCGGTGAGCGCCGTTTTCGCACCACACTGCTGCGCGGCAGCCCCTTGGCCGGCAACGGCGCGCCCAGGCGGCTGCGCGTGGCGCAGTCGTACTGGGTCAATGGCAACTGGACGCCGAGCGACTTGCGGGCCAAGGCGGACGGTGTCCTCGAGCGGCTTTCGGGTCGGGGTGATGATGGCGCGGCCGTCATCGTCTACGTCGAGGAAGATGGCGAGCTTGGCGCCGGCGAGCCGGCCTTGACTGGTTTCCTGCGTGACAACGCCGACGCGTTGGACAGTTGGCTGAAGGGCGCCCGCAGCTCCGGCCTCGGCGACAATCGAACGAGCAAGCAATAGGAAGGAAGGGACTCTCGAGATGACAACGAAGACCGTTGCCGTGATCGGCCTGGGTTATGTGGGACTGCCGCTGGTGGTCGAGTTCGGCAAGCAACTGCGCACTATCGGCTTCGACATCTCGACCGCGAAGGTCGAGGCCTGTCAGCGAGGCACCGACCCGTCGCGCGAGCTGACCGACGAACAGGTGCAGGCAGCCAAGCTGGCGGTCTACACAGACGACCCGAAGATGCTCGGCGAGGCCGACATCATCATCGTCGCCGTGCCGACACCCGTTGACAATGCCCATGCTCCGGACTTCCGTCCTCTGATCGGCTCCAGCACCAGCGTGGGCCGCCACATGAAGCGTGGTGCCGTCGTCGTCTACGAATCGACCGTCTACCCAGGCGCCACCGAGGAGGTCTGCATCCCGGTGCTGGAGCGCGAATCCGGCCTGAAGTGGAAGGAGGACTTCTTCGTCGGCTACAGCCCAGAGCGCATCAACCCGGGCGACAAGGAGCACACGCTCACCAAGATCCTGAAGATCGTGTCGGGCGACACGCCGCAGACGCTCGAGAAGGTGGCGAAACTTTACGAGCTGATCATCGTCCCCGGCGTGCATCGCGCCTCCAGCATCAAGGCCGCCGAGGCCGCCAAGGTGATCGAGAACACCCAGCGTGACCTCAACATCGCATTGATGAACGAGCTGGCCATCATCTTCGACAAGATCGGCATCGACACCACCGAGGTACTGGAAGCCGCCGGCACCAAGTGGAACTTCCTCAAGTTCAAGCCGGGCCTGGTCGGTGGCCACTGCATCGGCGTGGACCCGTACTACCTGACGCACAAGGCCGACATGCTCGGCTACCACCCGCAGGTGATCCTGGCCGGCCGTCGGATCAACGACAGCATGGGCAAGTTCATCGCCGAGCAGACGATCAAGCACATGATCGCGGCCGGTAGCTACATCAAGGGCGCCCGCGTCAACGTCCTGGGTCTGACCTTCAAGGAGAACTGCGGCGACCTGCGCAACTCCAAGGTCATCGACATCATCCACGAGCTGCAGAGCTACGGCGTCGAGGTCTTCGTGACCGACGCCCAGGCCGACGCCGAGGAAGCCATGCACGAGTACGGCGTGCGCCTGCTGCCCTTCGACGAATTGCCGCGCGCCGACGCGATCGTGGCGGCCGTGGCGCACAAGGAGTACGCGGCGCTTGGTGTCGATGAACTGGGCAAGAAAATGGTCAAGGGCGGCGCATTCATCGATGTGAAGGCGGCGTTCGACGCACAGGCGCTGACCGGCGCCGGGTACAAGCTCTGGCGTCTTTGAGCGCGATGCGCAAGCTGGTCGTCTTCACGAGCGACCTGAGCTATACGGTCCGCCGCAACATCGTCGAACTCGATGATCGCGCGCCCGGCCTGTCGTGGCTCGTGCTCGTGCATGCGCCGGAGCGCACCCCGAAGCGCCTGCTGAAGAGCCAGTGGCTGAATCTGCGGCGCAACGGCTGGCGCTGGATTCCGTATCAGGTGAGCGACATTCTCCGTCGCCTGCGGTCGGCCCCCGCGGCCGGGCCCGGGCCGCAGGCGCCCGGCGGCGAATACGAGCTCGAGGTGCTGCGCGATCGCGGCAATGTGCGCATTGTCCGCGTCGATGACATTCACGGCGAAGCCTGTCTTGCGATGGTCCGCGAATTCGCGCCGGCGCTGGGCCTGTCGCTGGCCGCGCCGATCCTGCGAGCGCCGCTGTTCACGCTGCCCGCCTTCGGCACGATCAACCTCCACAAGGGCAAGCTGCCGGAATTTCGCGGCATGCCTCCGTCGTTCTGGGAGATCTGGAGCGATCAGGCAAGCGTTGGCTGCAGCGTGCATCGGGTCAACGAGAAGCTTGACCAGGGAGATCTGCTGGCCGAGGGTCGCGTCGGGCGCGAGCGTTATTCGACACCGCGCGGCCTGCAGGTGCGGCTGGACGAGATAGGCGTGGACCTCGTCTGCGAGGTGGCGATCGCGATGCTGGAGGGTAGGGCGCCTGAGCCGATTGCGCAGCGCGGCGAGGGTCGCACCTGGCGCAAGCCGACGCTGGCGCAGCAGGCCGAGATGAAACGCAGGCTGAAGCGGATGGAGCCGCCCGGTCAGGCGCCGGCGAAGCTTGCCGTGAAGAACCTCTGGTCCCGACTGGCCTTCGCCTGGCATCGCTTCGCGGGCTGGCGCCTCGCAGCACCGCGTGTAACGGTGCTGCTGTACCACCGTGTCTGCGACGATGCGCGGGACAACCTCAGTGTCGGCGTCGAGCAGTTCGAGCGGCAGATGCTGCTGCTGCGCCGCCACTGCGAACTGCTGTCGATCGACCAGGTACTGTCGATGGACCAGGTGCATCGGAGCCGCCGGCCGCTGGTGGCGGTGAGCTTCGACGACGGCTATCGCGACAACTGGCTGAACGCGGCGCCGATCCTGCGCCGTCACCGCGTGCCCTGTTCCTTCTATGTGTCCACCGGCATCGTCGACACGGAGCATCGCTTTCCGCACGATGTGCGGCGCGGCAATGCAGCCATCCCGGTCATGAGCTGGGACGAGATCCGCGCACTGAAAGGGGCGGGCTTCACGGTCGGTTCGCACACGGTCAACCACATCGATTGCGTGGCCGAGTCTGCCGAGACCGTGCGGGACGAACTGCGCCAGTCGCGCGTCGACATCGACCGCGAGCTCGGTACGCAGGAGATGATCCTGGCCTACCCGTACGGCGGGCGGCACCAGATGAATGACGAGCGCCGCGAACTGGTCCGCGAGGCCGGCTACCGAGGTTGCCTGGCGGCCTACGGGGGCAGCAACATTGGAACGATCGACCGTTGGAACGTGATGCGCCGTGGCATCCACTGGCAATTCACCGACGCCGCGTTCCTCTATCAGTGCCTGGGGCGGTGATGAGCCGTACGAAGCCGCTGCTGATCGTTCATGTGATCCACCACCTCGTGATTGGCGGGATGGAAAACGGTGTGGTGAACCTGATCAACCGCATGCCAAAGGATCGCTTCCGGCATGCCGTCGTCTGCATCGAAGACTACTCCGACTTCCGCGACCGGATCGAGGACACGAGCGTCGAGGTCCATGCAATGCACCGCTCGAAGATCGGTGCCTGGCGGCTGCGCTGGCGGCTGTGGCGGATATTCCGCCAGCTGCGGCCGGACATCGTGCATACGCGCGGGCTGTCTGGGCTCGACGCCTTGCTGGCGGCCCGGCTGGCCGGTGCCAAGACGGTGCATAGCGAGCATGGCTACGACGTCGACAACCTGAGCGGCCAGGCGAGCAAGCCCGCGTTGCTGCGCCGGCTCCATGCGCCGCTGGTGCAGCGCTTCGTTTCGGTGTCGCGCGATCTCGAGCGCACGATGTCCGAGCGCTGGGGTGCGCCGCGACGACTGATCCGCCAGATCTACAACGGCGTGGATGTCGGCCGCTTCCGGCCGGCCGAGGCCGGCGCCCATCGCCTGCTGCCGGCCGAACTGCAGGCGGCGGACCCGTTCGTCATCGGTACGGTTGGCCGGTTGCAGCAGGTCAAGGATCAAGCCACGTTGCTGCGGGCTTTCGCCTCGGTGCTGGAACGCTGGCCGGAGTGGCGCGGGCGCCTGCGTCTGGCCCTCGTGGGCGACGGACCGATGCGCGAATCCTTGCACCGCCTCGCCGACGAATTGGGCATCGAGGGCCAGACCTGGTTCGCCGGCGCGCGGAACGACATCGCGGACCTGCTGCGCGGTTTCGACGTCTTCGTCCTGCCATCGCTGAACGAAGGTATTTCCAACACGCTGCTGGAAGCGATGGCCAGCGGCGTGCCTGTGCTGGCCAGCGCGGTCGGCGGGAATGTGGAATTGTTGGACCCGGGTGTCGTTGGCGAGGGTTTCGCTGCCGGCGACGATCGCGCATTGGCTGCGATGATCGAGAATTACGTGTCGGACGCCAACCGCTGCTTGCAACACGGTGCCGCGGCGCGCCGCCGTGCCGTGGAGCATTTCAGCCTTCAGGCCATGGTTGCCGGCTATGCAGACGTCTATCAGGGGCTTTAGCCATGTGTGGAATCACCGGAATCTTCGATACCCGCGGCAAGAGCGATCTGGACCGATCGGTACTGCAGCGGATGAACGACTCGCAGCAGCACCGAGGACCCGACGAAGGCAGCCTGCACCTGGAGCCCGGACTCGGCTTCGGCCACCGGCGGCTGTCGATCATCGATATCGCTACCGGCCAGCAACCGCTGTTCAATGAGGACGGCTCCGTGGCCATCGTCTTCAACGGCGAGATCTACAACTACCAGGAGCTGATGACCGAGTTGCAGGCATTGGGTTACCGCTTCCACACCAAGAGCGACACCGAGTGCATCGTCCATGCCTGGGAGGCCTGGGGCGAGGACTGCGTGCAGCGGCTGCGCGGCATGTTCGCCTTCGCGATCTGGGACCGCAACCGGCAGACGCTGTTCATGTCGCGGGACCGCATGGGCGTCAAGCCGATGTACTACGCCCTGCTGGACAACGGCCACCTGCTGTTCGGTTCGGAGCTCAAGTCCGTCATGGCCCACGGTGGCCTGCGCAGGGACATCGACCCACTGGCCGTCGAGGAGTACTTCGCGCTCGGCTACGTGGCCGAACCGCGCACGATCTTCCGCACGGCGAAGAAGCTGCCGCCGGCATGTTCGCTGCTGATCCGCCGCGGTGAACCGGTGGGAGAGCCGCGGCCGTACTGGGACGTGCGCTTCACGCTCGACGCGAAGATCTGTGAGCAGGATGCTCAGGAGGAACTGGTCGCCCGGTTGAAGGAATCGGTGCGCCTGCGGATGATCGCCGAGGTGCCTCTGGGCGCGTTCCTGTCCGGTGGCGTCGATTCGAGTGCCGTGGTGGCGATGATGGCGGAGCAGTCGGCCGGGGCCGTCAATACCTGCTCGATCGCCTTCGACGATCCGGCTTTCAACGAATCCGAGTTCGCGCAGATGGTGGCCGACCGCTACCGCACGAACCATCACGTCGAGACCGTGCACAGCGATGACTTCGAACTGGTCGACACGCTTGCGCGTCTCTATGACGAGCCCTATGCCGACAGTTCGGCCATCCCGACCTACCGCGTCTGCCAACTCGCGCGCAAGCACGTGACGGTGGCGCTCTCGGGTGACGGCGGCGACGAGACCTTCGGTGGCTACCGCCGCTACAAGTTGCATCTGATGGAAGAGCGCATGCGTTCAGCCTTGCCCTTGGGTGTGCGCCGGCCGCTGTTCGGCACGCTTGGCCAGCTCTACCCGAAGGCCGACTGGGCGCCTCGCGTGTTCCGTGCAAAGACGACCTTCCAGGCGCTGGCGCGCAACTCGGTCGAGGCCTACTTCCACAGCATGTCCTTCATCCGCGATGCGGACCGCAGCCAGCTCTATACGAATGCGTTCAAGGCCCAACTCGGCGGCTACAACGCCCGCGAGGTGTTCAAGCGCCATGCCGACAACGCCGGCACCGACGATCCGCTCGCCCTGATCCAGTACATCGACACCAAGACCTACCTCGTTGGCGACATCAATACCAAGGTCGACCGCGCCAGCATGGCGCATTCGCTGGAGGTGCGCGAGCCGCTGATGGACCACAAGATTGTCGAGTGGCTCGCCACGCTGCCGTCCTCGCTGAAGATGCGCCAAGGCGAGGGCAAGGTGATGCTCAAGAAGTCGATGGAGCCGTACTTGCCGAACGATGTGCTGTATCGCCCGAAGATGGGTTTCGCCGTGCCGCTGGTCAGGTGGTTCCGCGGCCCGTTGCGCCAGCGCCTGCGCGCGCAGCTGCGCGAGGGACCGCTGGCCGATTCGGGCTGGTTCGACCTCAAGACGGTGGAGCGTCTGATCGAGCAGCACGAGAGCGGCGCGCGCGACCACAGCACGCCGCTGTGGTCGCTGCTGATGTACGACGCGTTCCTGCGCAACGTCGTTGGCGACAGTGCACACGCGCAGCAGGCGCTTGCCGCCTGAACGGCCTGTCTCGCACAGAACAATCGGAAGAGGGAAACAGCAGTGAAAATATCAGTCTTCGGCCTGGGTTACGTCGGCGCGGTCTCATGCGCGTGCCTGCCCGAGTTGGGCCATTCGGTGATCGGCGTGGACACGAACCCGCAGAAGGTCGCGATGATCAACGACGGCCAATCGCCCGTCGTCGAGGAGGGTATCAACGAGCTGATCGGCGCCGCCCGGCAGGCCGGCCAGTTGCAGGCGACGCAGGATGTCGAGTTTGCTATCCTGAATACGGACGTCACTCTGATCTCGGTCGCCACGCCGTCCAAGGCCAACTACGAACCGGATTTGAGCGCGGTGGATGCGGTGGTCGCTCAGATCGGCCGCGTCGTGGCGAAGAAGGCCAGCGCGCATACGATCGTGCTGCGCAGTACCGTGCAGCCTGGAACGACAGAGGATCGCATCCAGCCCATCCTCGAGAAGGCCGCGGGCCGTAAGGTCGGTGACCGGCTCTCGTTGGTGTTCAACCCCGAGTTCCTGCGCGAAGGTTCCTCGGTCAAGGATTTTCACCAGCCGCCGCAGACTGTGGTCGGCAGCGTCGATGAAGCCGGGTACGAAACGATGAAGGCGATGTATCAGGGCATCCCCGGCGAGTTCGTGCGCACGTCCTGCCGCGTGGCCGAATCGGTCAAGTACCTGTGCAACGTCTTTCACGCGATGAAGATCGTGTTCGCCAACGAGGCGGGCACAGTGCTGAAGGCCTGTGGGCTGGACGGCCGAGAAGTGATGAAGATCTTCTGCCAGGACAAGCAGTTGAACATCTCGCCGGCTTACCTGCGGCCAGGTTTTGCCTTCGGCGGCTCCTGCCTGCCCAAGGAAGTCAAGGGCTTCCTGACGCTGGCCCGTGACAAGGAAGTGCCGGTGCCCGCGATGGCCGGCCTTCTGGACAGCAACGAGGCGCACATCAAGGGTGCCTACCGGCTGATCGCCCGCGACGGCCGAAAGAGGGTTGCGCTGTTCGGCCTTGCATTCAAGCCAGGTACAGACGACATGCGCGACTCGCCGCTGGTGGCGCTGGCCGAGCAACTGCTGGGCAAGGGGTTCGAGATCGCGATCTTCGACCGGTTCGTCAAGCTTTCGCAACTGCTGGGCAAGAACAAGGAATTCATCGAGCGCGAGATTCCGCACCTCGACCGCCTGCTGCGCGAGACGCCGGAAGCGGCCCTGGATGGCGCGGAGGTGATCGTTGTCGGCCATGCGGATGCCGAGGCGCGCCAGGTGATCGCGGCGATGGCGCCAGGCAAGCGCATCATCGACCTGTCCGGCTACGCCGATCTGCGCGACAGCGGCGCTGCCGAGTACGAGGGCATCTGCTGGTGATGATGCAGGTCGCCGAACGCCGCCCGCGGCTGGCCTTTGTCTCGCCGCAGTTCCTGTTCCCGAATGACACGGGCGGGCGCATTCGCACGACCAACATCCTGCGCGGCCTGAAGGGCGGCGCCTTCGAAATCGTCCTCGTCTGCATGGCCAGCGATGAGCAACGGGCGGGCTGGGCAGCCGAGATCGCCGGCGTCTGCGACGAGTTCGTACCCTGGACGCCATCACCTCGCCGGCCGAACTGGCGTCGTGTGATCGACCTGCTCGGCGAACTGCCGGCCAATGTCGTCGTCGACAAGTCCGCGGCCGGCATGGCCGCCGTGCAGCGCGTGCTGGCGCGGCCGGACATCGACGTCGTCGTGTTCGATTTCGTCCATGCCGCTGTGCTGCGGGCGACGCGGCCTTCCGGTGTCGCGAGTCTGTGCTTCACGCACAACGTCGAGGCGGAGATCTTCCGCCGCCATGCCGAGCAGGCCAAGGATCCTGCACGGCGCCTGGTCTGGTCCTCGCAGTTCCGCAAGATGGAGCGATTCGAGCGCGAGGCGCTGCACGGCTTCGACACGGTGATCGCCGTCTCGGAACGCGATGCGAGGCAGTTCCGCGAGCAGCACGGCCTGCGCCGCGTGCGGGCGATTCCCACCGGCGTGGACCTGGACTTCTTCCGTTTCAAGCCGATGCCGGAGATCGACGAGCAGACGCCGCCGACGGTCGTGTTCACCGGCTCGATGGACTGGGACCCCAACATCGACGGCATCCGCTTCTTCGTTACCGAAGTCTGGCCGCGCGTGCTCGCGAAGGAGCCGCGCGCCCAGTTCAAGGTCGTCGGCCGCACGCCGCCGCCGGCGCTGGTGCAGTTGACGCAGCAGACCACTCGCAACGTCGATTTCACTGGCCGCGTCGATGACGTGCGTACCTACGTCTGGGCCTCGCAGGTGTTCGTGATTCCGCTGCTGGTCGGCGGCGGCACGCGGATCAAGGCCTTCGAGGCCATGGCGATGGGCTGTCCGATCGTGTCGACTTCGATCGGCATGGAGGGGCTTGACACCGAGCCTGAGCGCGACTGGCTGTGCCGCGACGACGCTGCGGGACTGGCCGAGGCGGTGCTGGCGCTGCTCGGCGACGCATCTCGGCGCAAGCGCATCGCAGTCCAGGCGCGCGAATTGGTCGAACGTCGGTTCGGCCACCGCGTGGCGGCCAGCGTGTTCGAGCAGATCTGCCTGGAGGCCCTGGCGCAGCAGCAGCAGCAGCAGTGCGGCGAGGGCGTTGAAAAAGCTGTCGCATGATCCGCTTGCTGACCTTCAGTTCGCTGTTTCCCAGCAGCGTCCGCCCAAGCCACGGCATCTTCGTCGAGACGCGCCTGCGCGAACTGCTGGCCACCGGCGAGGTGGAGGCCAAGGTCGTCGCCCCGGTGCCATGGTTCTTCAGTACCGACGAGGCGAAATGGGGCGACCGTGCCCGCATCGCCAGCACGCCCGCGCGCGAGACCCGCAATGGCATCGACGTGCTGCATCCGCGCTACGCGTTGCTGCCCAAGGTCGGCATGACGCTGGCACCGCTGGGCATGGCGTTCGGCGTGATGCCTGCGGTGCAGCGACTGATCGACGAGGGCTTCGAATTCGATGCCATCGATGCCCACTACTTCTATCCGGACGGCGTGGCCGCCGCGATCGTCGCACGGCGTTTCGGCAAGCCGTTCACGATCACTGCGCGCGGCAGCGACCTGAACCTGATCTCGAAGTTCGCGCTGCCGCGACGGATGATGCAGTGGGCAGCGGCGCGAGCGGCCGCCTGCATCGGTGTCAGCGCCGCCTTGGTCGATGTGATGCGCTCCCTTGGTTTCGCGGCGGGCCGCCTGCACATGATGCGCAATGGCGTGGATCTGCAACGCTTCCGGCCGCTGGATCGCGACCAGGCGCGCCGCGAACTGGGCCTGGCCGGCGCGCCGCTGCTGCTGTCGGTCGGCAACCTTGTCGAACTCAAGGGGCACGTCTTCCTGATCGAGGCACTGGCGCGGCTGCTACCTTCGCACGGCCAGGCACAGTTGGTGATCGTCGGTGAGGGCCCCGAGCGCGGGCGACTGCTCGCGCGGGCGCGCGAACTGGGCGTAGCGGATCGCGTCATGCTGGCCGGTTCGCGGCCCAACACGGAGCTGTTCAAGTGGTACAGCGCCGCTGATGTATCGCTGCTTGCGTCCAGCCGCGAAGGCTGGGCCAATGTGCTGCTGGAGTCGATGGCCTGTGGAACGCCGGTCGTCGCGACGGCGGTGGGCGGCTCGCCAGAAATCGTGAGCGACGCTGCGGGCCTGCTCGTGCAGGAGCGAAGCGGCGAGGCGTTCGCCGCAGCGATCGCCCAGTTGCTGGCGCAGCCGCCAGCGCGCGAACGGGTGCGGCGATATGCCGAGGACTTCGACTGGCGGGCGACGAGCGCGGCCCAACTGGCCCTGTTCAGCAGCCTGGTCGAAAGCCGCGCCAAGGAGTTTGTACATGCGTGACCTGGTCTTGCTGCTGCTGCTTGCCTATCCGGTCATCCAGGGCCTGCGGCACCCTTGGATCGGCGTGCTCGGATGGACCTGGGTCAGCATCATGAATCCGCATGCGCTGAGTTGGAACCTGAAGAACCTGCCGGTGGCGGCGGCGATGGCGGGCAGTACGCTGCTGGGGCTGCTGCTCACCAAGGACCGGCGCAATTTCTTCGTCACGCGCGAGACGGCCGTGCTGATGATGTTCATGCTGTGGATGTGCATCACGCTGCCGTTCTCGTTCTTCCTCGACGAGAGCATGCCGTTGTGGAACCGGGTGATGAAGATCGACCTGATGATCCTCGTCGCGATGGTGGTCCTGCATTCGAAGCGGCAGATGATGGCGCTCACCTGGGTGCTGGTCGCCTCGCTGGCGTTCTACGGCATCAAGGGCGGCATCTTCACGCTGGCCACGGGCGGCAGCTATCGCGTCTGGGGACCTGAAGGTACCTACATCGAAGGCAACAACGAAGTCGCCCTGGCCTTCGTCATCGTGATCCCGCTGATGCGCTTCCTGCAGATGCAGATCCAGCACAAATGGGGGCGCCGCGGCCTGGGCCTGGCGATGGTGCTGATGTCACTGGCGGCGCTGGGCAGCCAGTCGCGCGGCGCGCTGCTGGCAATTGCGGCGATGACCTTGGTCATGTGGTGGCGCGGCAAGAGCAACAAGTTCGTCAGCGCCTTCGTGTTCCTGATCGTCGGCGCGGCGCTGGTGGTCTTCATGCCCGACTCGTGGACCGAGCGCATGAGCACGATCAAGACCTACGAGCAGGACGGTTCGGCGATGGGCCGCATCAATGCCTGGTGGATGGCCTGGAACCTCGCCAAGCACCACTTCTTCGGTGGCGGCTTCATGATCTACACGCCATCGATGTTCTCGATGTACGCGCCCGACCCGTTGGACGTGCACGCTGCGCACAGCATCTATTTCATGGTGCTGGGCGAGCATGGTTTCGTCGGGCTCTTCCTGTTCCTGCTGCTGTGGGTGCTGGTCTGGTTGTCGGCAGGCCGCTTGCGCCGCGAGGGTGCCAGCCGTCCGGCGACGCAGTGGCTTTCGGACCTCGGCTCGATGTGCCAGGTGAGCCTGGCCGGCTACGCGGTCGGCGGCGCGTTCCTGAGCCTGTCCTACTACGACCTGCCGTACAACGTGCTCGTGCTCGTGGTCCTCGGCCGGCGCTGGATGGAACGCAAGGCCTGGGAGGAGGAGGCCGCGGAGGCCGAGAAGGCCGTGCGCCAGAAGGCCGGCAAGGCGGCCGCACTGAATGGAGCGATGAATTGATGCCGATGCCGATGCCGGTCCGGCCGCTGCTGAATCTGCTGTCTCCGGCCGGGCCGCGCGCGCGCCTGAGCGTCCTCATCTTCCACCGCGTCGTTCCGGAGCCGGACCCGATCTTCCCTGGTGAGATGCATGCTGCGCGTTTCGACCAGATCTGCGCCTGGCTCAAGCAATGGTTCAACGTGCTGCCGCTCGACCAGGCCGCTCAGCAACTCCGCTACGGGCGCCTGCCAGAGCGCGCCTGCTGCATCACCTTCGACGATGGCTATGCAGACAATCTGCACATCGCCGTGCCGATTCTCAGGAAGCATGGCCTGACCGCAGCCTTCTTCATCGCCACCGGTTTCCTCGACGGGGGCCGCATGTGGAACGATACGGTGATCGAGGCGATTCGGCACTGTCGAGCTTCGCGACTTGACCTGGACGGGCTGGGTGAATTCGAGCTGAATGGACCGAAGTCGCGCAGCAAGGCGATCGCAGCACTCCTCGACAAGATCAAGTATCTGCCGATCAGCGAGCGCATCGAGCAGGCCGGTCGGATCGCGGAAACGGCAGGCGTTGACCCCGATGAGCACCTGATGATGAGCAGCGACGAGGTCCGCCAGATGCGGCAGGCCGGCATGCAGATCGGTGCCCATACGCTGACGCATCCGATCCTCGCGACGCTGCCCGCCGCCGAGGCGCGCCGGGAGATGCAACTGAGCCAGCTGTTCCTGCAAGACCTGCTGAAGGAACGCATCGGGCTGTTCGCTTACCCCAACGGCAAGCCTGGCAGGGACTACCTGCCCGAGCATGCGCAGATCGCGCAGGACCTCGGCTTCGATGCTGCCGTGTCGACCGCCTGGGGGGCCGCCGATGCCAACACCGACGGCTTCCAGATTCCGCGCTTCACGCCGTGGGACAGTTCGCGCGCGCGCTTCGGAATGCGCCTTGTGCAGAACCTGGTACGCCGTGGGGGCACGATCACATCGGCCTCGCAGCCCATGGGGCCAAGTCCTTAATTAAGCCTGCTGACCGAGACCGCGGCCTTCGCGGCGCGCCAGTTTGCGGCGAAGGAATTCGCGTGCCGGCAGCTCGATGCAGTGATAGGTCAACCAGGCGAACGGAATGACCGACAGGGAGCCAACGAAGGCGAAGCCCAGCGCTTCGGCGCGGCTGAGGCGCTCCGGGTGCAGATACTGGACGAGGGCCAGTTCAGCTGGCCGGAACGCGTTGTGGATCAGGTATAGCGAGTAGGAGACCGTGCCCAGCATGTAGGGCAGCGGCCGCGAAAACACGCGCTGAGCTCGGCCTTCGTTCAAGGCGATCGTGAGGACGACGAATGGGAAGGAGAGCGCCACCAGCAGGTCGACCCGCAGCAGCAGTAGCGCGATGCAGGCCGCCAGCCCGCCGAACGCTGCCCGGTCGCTCGACAGCCAGGCCGTTGCCCGGCCGGAGGACTGCGCGGCGCGGTAGGCGAACATACCGAGCGTGAACTCGGTCAGGCACCGCGCGCCGCCGCCCAGCGGATCGTCCGCGGCGAGCGCCAGGCGCGGCAGCCCGGCAGCCACCGACACGAGGCCGCCCACTGCCACGATCAGCGTTGCGGTGGTCAACCAGCGCCGCCTGGCAAATGCGCAGGCTGAAAGCAGTGGGAACAGGATGTAGGCCACGAACTCGACGCTGACCGACCAGGATGGCCCATTGATGTTGCGGCCGATACCCAGGCCCTGGAGCATCAGCAGGTTGCATAGCAGGTCGAAGGGATAGCTCAGCGCGCCGAAGAAGATGTTGCGCCCCAGAAGGGCCGAACTCGCGAAACCGCACAACACCAGCGACAGGACGACGAACACGTTCAACGGGAACAGCCGGATCACTCGCTTCTTCAGGAACGAGCCGTAGCTGGCGGCCCACGGCCCGGACTCGAACGAGGCCAGATACGTGTAGCACATGATGTAGCCGCTGAGGACGAAGAAGAAGTCGACGGCCATGTAGCCGTGCGGCACCAGGGACGGGATGGTCGCGTCGCAATGCTCCTGCGCCGTCGTCGAGAAGTGCTGCATCACGACGGCCAGCGCGGCAATGCCGCGCAGCGAGGTCAGGCCCTTGAGTTCCTTCATCGGTCCTGGCTAGACGCGGTACTGCGGCGCATGCCGCCGCAGCCATTGCTCCAGCATCATCAGGATCCAGATCATCTCGCCGTAGAAGCCGGGATGCTTCGGCAGCCATTCGGTGATCAGGCTGCGGCTGAACTCGGCGCGCACGATGCCGCGGGCCACCAGGCCGTCCAGCGAGTCGGCCGCCAACTGCTTCAGCGCGGCGTCGCGGTGCGCCCAGACACCGAAGGGCAGGCCGAAGCCCTGTTTCTTCTTCGTGATGATCTCGTCGGGCAGGAAGCCGCGCAGCGCTTCCTTGAAGAACCAGCGCAGCCTCAGGCCCCGGACCTTGTAGCTGGCCGGCAGCCGTGTCGAGAATTCGAGCAGGCGGTCGTCCAGCATCGGGAAACCGACGCCCAGTCCGGCCAGGCGCGTCGTGCCACAGACCTTGGGCAGGTCGCAGTCGGCCAGCGTGTAGCGCCAGTCATAGGCGAGCATGCTGTCGACGAGATCGCCGGACTTGGCCAGACGCCAGGTCTCGCGCTGATGCCGCCTCGGCTCGAGGGCGTCGACGCTCTCGAGGAAGCGCGCACTGAGCACCTCGCCGACGCCGAGACGTTCGAGCTGGTTGTACGTGTGCATGCGGTCCGGCATCGGCACCTTGGCCTGGTTCACGTAACTGGCAAGCTTGCGGACGAGCGGCACGCGCTGCGCCCAGCCCTGGTCGGCGAAGCCTTCCAGCAGGCCATGGGCGGGCAGGTCGTCGTAGACCCCGAAGACCTTCTGTTTGGCATAGCGCGTGTTGCCGCCGAACAGCTCGTCGCCGCCGTCGCCAGCGAGGATGCGGGTGACTCCATCCTCGCGCGCCATGCGAGCGCAGTAGTAGGCGGGGAGCGCAGAAGAGTTGCCGAAGGGCTGGTCGTACCAGCCCGCGACCTCCGGCACGCTGCGTACCAGATCGGCCGGCGTCACGTAGTACTCGTGGTGCTCGGTCTTGAAATGGCGCGCGGCGATGCGCGCGAACTCCATCTCGTCGTAGCCCTCGGCCTCAAAGCCGATCGAATAGGTGGCCGCCTTGCCGCCGGTGAGCTGCGCCGCCATGCCGCTGATCGTCGAGCTGTCGGTGCCGCCACTCAGAAAGCAGCCGGCCTTGCCGCCGTCGAGCTGGTCGGTAACGGCGTCGCGCAGGATCCCACGGAATTCCTCGCTCAGGTGCTCGAACGACGCATGTGCCACCGGCGCGAAGCTCGGGACCCAGTACGGGGCCACGGTCAATTGCCCGTCCCTGAACGATGCGTAATGGCCGGCGGGCAGTCGGAACACGTTCTTGAAGATCGTGCGCGGCGCCGGGATCACATGGAAATACAGGTAGTCGAAGATCGCCTGCGGATCAATGTCCTCCGGGCGCCCGAGGTCGTCAGCCCGCGCCGCAAAGCGCAGGACGTCTCCGTCGACGCGATAGCAGATCGGCTCGACCGCGAAGCGGTCGACGGCCAGGAAGACCTCGCCTTCCGGTGTCGTCAGGCCTACGGCAAAGCGACCCTTGACCTGCCGGGCAGCCTCTGCCGGGCCATGCTGCCGGAGCAATTGCAGCCAGGCAGCCTCGCTGCCCTGCGCACGCGCCAATTCAGCCGGGCGGCCTTCTTCGAAGCGAGGCGAGCCCGTGCTCAGGTTCTTGTTGGAGAGATCGATCATGTTGATATCGCAAAGGCGAGGGCGCAGTGGGCGCGCCGGGCTCACGGGCGCATGCAATATACCCGAGGGGAATGATGGTTTTTGCCCGCTCCGTCGAGGTACTGGCGGCAATTTGGCGCAGTGCCGCTGGGTATCATCCGGGCCTGTCGAAATGCATCGAGGCGGGAGCGGATTTGAAGCGAATTCTGATGGTGGCGTACCACTATCCGCCGCTGGCGGGCAGCAGCGGCATCCAGCGAACGCTGCGCTTCTCCCAGCATCTCCCCGCCCTCGGCTGGCGGCCGCTGGTATTGAGCGCCGATCCCCGCGCCTATGTGAAGACCTCGGACGATCTGCTGGGCGATATTCCCGAAGGTACGGTGGTGCGGCGCGCCTTCGCGCTCGATACCTCGCGGCACCTGACGATATTCGGCCGCTATGCCGGCTGGATGGCGCGCCCTGACCGGTGGATCAGCTGGCGTTTCGACGGTGTGCGGCAGGGCATGCAGTTGATTCGCGAATTCAAGCCGGATCTGATCTGGTCCACCTATCCGATCGCCACCGCCCACGTCATCGCTGCGAGGCTTCATCGAAAGAGCGGTATTCCCTGGGTGGCCGATTTCCGGGATCCGATGGCGCAGGAAGGCTATCCGTCCGACCCCTTGATCTGGAATGCCTTCCGCGACATCGAAATCGAGGCGTCCGAACAGGCGCGATACTGCGTCTTCACCACGCCGGGCGCTGCGCAGGACTATCGGCAGCGGTATCCAGCGGCGGCCGGGCGGACGGTCGTCGTCGAGAACGGTTATGACGAGGAGAGTTTTCTCGGCGCTTCCGCGAAGCCGCCTGGTGCTGACGAGCATCGCGGCCCGCTCGTGATGCTGCACAGCGGCATCGTCTATCCGTCTGAGCGTGACCCGAGCCAGCTTTTTGCGGCTCTCGGCCGCCTGCAGCGCGACGGCGTGCTGAGCCCGGGCGACCTGCTCGTGCGATTCCGCGCCGCTGTTCACGACGACATGCTCCGGACGATGGCGCAGGAGCACGGCGCACAGGCGTTCATCGAGGTCTGTCCGTCGGTGTCGTACCGGGAGGCGCTGGCCGAAATGATGAGTGTCGACGGGCTGCTGGTGATGCAGGCGAGCAATTGCAATGCGCAAATCCCGGCCAAGCTGTATGAGTACCTGCGTGCCGGCCGGCCGATCCTGGCGCTGACCGACCCGGCGGGTGACACGGCCGGCGTGCTGCGGGACGCCGGCGTGCCGGACATCGTGCCGCTCGACTCGGCCGAGGCTATCGCCGCGGCCCTGCCGCCGCTCGTGCGGGCCTGGCGGGCTGGGCAGGCGGAACTGCCGACACCGGCGGCAGTCCGGCAGGCCTCGCGCCGCGAGCGCACGCAGCAACTGGCCGAATTGCTCGAGAGCGCCGTCCGCACCTAGTACGCTCGCTCTTACGGAGAGGGCGTCCAGGCTTCCAGTTCGACGATACGGCTGTTCCAGTACAGCGCGTTCGTGATGTTGACGCGGATCCGGTCCGTGTTGATCGGCGCGAAGCTCACGCTGCGCAGCACCAGGTTGTTGCCGGTGATGCTGCCGCCGGGCACGTTCTGCCAATCTGTGCCGGTCCAGTACTGCACCTGGAAATCGACGATCCCGTACTTGGTGAAACTGCTGCCGGAGGTCGGATCGGCGGTCAGCGAGGCGAAGTTGTCGGCCAGCGTGTAGACATTGATCTGGCTGATCGACTGGACGCCGGAGAAGGTGATCTGCACCCAGTCGGGATAGGTGCCGGAGGTACCGTCATTCCAGCCGCTGCCGGTGCCGCCCTTGCCCCAGTTGTTGCCGCGGCGCTCACCGTCGTTGAT
>NZ_LYVQ01000053.1 GCF_001984095.1 Pelomonas sp. KK5 | reverse complement strand
GCCGCGCGGCCTGCAGCTCGAGGGCCATCGCAGCGCGGGCCTGCTCCAGCGCGCGCTGGCGGGTCTGGTCGCGTATCGCCAGCAGCCAGTGGCCGGCCGCGGCGCCGTGCTCGACGAAGGCGATGCGCCGGCGCACCGACAGGACGATGCCGTCGGCCCGCGCCAGCAGGGTGTCGGAGTCGAGGCTGGCCCGGGTGTTGGTGGCCGCCTCGAGCCAGAACAGCGCGTCCTCGGGCGACTGCAGCAGGCTCTCGACGCCCGCGCCCTGCCAGCCTGCGGGCTCGGCGCCCAGCAACCGGCCAGCCGCCGCGTTGGCGGCGACGATGCAGCGGCTGCGTCCGTCGATCAGCCAGACGGCCTCCAGCAGGCCGTCCAGCAAGGCGGCGAGTTCGGTCGTCACGCCCGGCGGGGCTGCTGCTACTGCGGGACCGGCGACGCTGGGGCCGTCCGCCGGGCCGGCAGTCACGGTCGCAGCTCCCCGGGCTGCGTGGCCGGCACCGACTCGAAGAAGTAGGCGACCCGGGCGCGCGGGCTCAGGTAGTCCAGCGAGGCGCGCGGCAGCTGCTGCGGCTTCAGGCTGCGCCGGATGCCCAGGTCGGGCTGGGCCTCCAGGTTCAGCATCAGCGCCTCCTCGCGCGGCACCGAGGCGTCGTGCACCATCACCCGCGGCTTCAGCGGCCGCGAGGAATTGACGGCCACCACCAGCGCATAGCGGTCGTCCGTCAGCTGCACGGCCGAGCCCGGCGGGTACACGCCCATCATGCGGATGAAGGCGTTCAGCATCGTCGAGTCGAAGCGGTTGCGCCCTTGCGCGAACATCAGCGAGAGCGCCTCGTGCGGCGTCATCGCCTTGGAGGCCACCAGCGGGTTGCACAGCCCGTCGAAGCGGTTCACCAGCGCCACGATGCGCGCGCCGGTGCTCATGCGGTCCATGTTGATGCGCTGCGGGAAGCCGCTGCCGTCGGCGTTCTCGTGATGCTGCGCCACCACCAGCAGCGCCCCGGAGCTCACGCCCATGCCCTGCGCCAGCGCCACGCCCTTGGCGACGTGCTGCTGGTAGGCCTGCAGCTCGGCGGCGCTGAAGCTGTCGTCGCGGTGGCGCAGACGCGCCAGCACCTCGGTCTTGCCCACGTCGTGCAGCAGCGCACCGACGCCCAGGTCCATCATCTCGTCGCGCCCCAGGCCGAAGGCGCGGCCCAGCAGCAGCGAGATGATCGCCACGTTCAGCGCATGGGCGGTGCTGCGGTCGCCGGCGCCCTCGTTGAGCAGGCGGATGTTCAGGTCGCCCTCGACCAGCATCTTGTCCAGCATCGCGCTGGTCAGCGCCATCGACTGGTCGCGCGAGCCGCGCGGGTCGCGCGGCAGCAGGTCCATCAGCTCGCGGAAGGCGGTCGCGGCCTCGTTGTACTGGCGCTCGCACAGCAGCAGGGCCTCGCGCTGGGCCGCCAGCTCGCGCCGGCGTGCCTCGCGCGCCAGGTCTTCTTCGCTGGGGCCGGCCGGCCCCGGGTCGAGTTCGCCGGGGCCGCTGTCCGCGGCCACCGCCAGGGCCAGGGCGTCGTCGGCGTCGCCCAGGTCGCTTTTCTCGGGGTTCCAGCGCACGCGGGCCAGCCCGAGACGGCGCACCGTCAATACCTGCTCGTCCGAGCTGAGCTTGAAGCTGCTCAGCGGAAACGGATGCGACATCCAGCCCAGATCCAGGTGGATGAACATTCCCACCTTCAGCTGGCCAACGTCGATCATCGGATCGGTCGATCTGTCCTTCATTCTTCTGTCGTTTCCCGCACCGCCCCCGCGATGCGCCCCTCGTTCAATGCCCTCTGCGGCTGTCCGCGCATCTTGACGGACAAGCAACCTCCCTGCGCGAGCAATGCTGTGCGAATTCTCACGGGCCGGAGCCCGCAGCGTGGCAATGAGCCCACCTGATGAAGTCAGAAGCCCGGGTTTTACCATCAACATAACCCGTTAGCCCAGCGGCATGCCCATAACCGCAGCTCAATCCTTCATGCGAAAAAGTGACGTAAAGCTTTGGTAAACGGCTGACCCGGACCTGACCGTGCGAGAAGGTCGCATGTGATACTGGATCCAGCATTTCGCCGGCCTTCGCACAGCGAACCGGGCCGGTGGGACTCACGGATTTTCGTTGCAGAACAAGCCCATGTCCGCCGTAGCCGATCAAGTTTTCGCCGATGCGGATCTCGCATCGCATGACCCCGCCGATTCATCGACCGGACCGCTCAAGCGCGATCTCGTCGCCGGGCTGGAGAAGGGCCTGGCGGTCATCGCCGCCTTCGACCAGGAGCGCCCGCGCCTGACGATCAGCGAGGTCGCCGCCCGCACCGGCCTGACCCGCGCCGCCGCACGCCGCTACCTGCTCACGCTGACCCACCTGGGCTTCGTCTCGCAGGACCGCAAGATGTTCTCGCTGACGGCCAAGGTGCTGCGCCTGGGCCAGAGCTACCTGCATTCGGCCCGGCTGCCGCGCATCGTGGAGCCCGAACTGCAGAAGCTGGCCTACACGCTGAAGGAAGCCAGCATCGCCGGCGTGCTCGACGGCGACGACGTGATCTGCATCGCCGCCACCACCGCCGGCCGCGTCGTCGGCCCGGCGCCGCAGCCCGGCACGCGCGTGCCGGCCTATGCCTCGGGCCTCGGCCGGGTGCTGCTGGCCGCGATGCCGCAGGCGGAGCTGGAGACCTTCATCGCCCGCCAGGACTTCGCCCCGCTGACCGCCCACTCGATCACCGAGCCCGAGCGCCTGCGCCAGGAGATCGCCCGCACCCGCGCCCAGGGTTACGCCTGCATCGACCAGGAGCTGGAAGTGGGCCTGCGCACGCTGGCCGTGCCGCTGCGCAACTACCGCGGCGAGGTGGTCTCGGCGATGAACGTGCTGGTGCACTCCTCGCGCATGAGCATCGAGCAGATGGTGGAGCAGTGCCTGCCGTCCATGCTGCACACGCAGGCGCACCTGCGGATGCTGCTGTAACAGACCCGCTGCAGAAATGCGCCGTCGCCTGACGCTGGTTCTTGGCGTTATGGCGCTCGTCGCCCTTGCCTCCGTCGGCTGCGCCAGCCTGGACGAGAAGCAGCGCGAATGGATCTTCCAGCCGGGCGAGCGGACCTGGTCCGGCGCCACGGCGGCGGCCGAAGGGCTGGAAGACGTCTGGATCGACTACGCCGACTCGCAGGGCAGCGCCGTCAGGCTGCACGGCCTGTGGCTGCCGGCCGCCGAACCGGAAGGCGCGCCGGTCCTGCTCTATCTCCACGGCGCCCGCTTCGACGTGCGCGGCAGCGCGCCGCGCATCCGCCGCATGCAGCAGCTGGGCTTCTCGGTGCTGGCGGTGGACTACCGCGGCTTCGGCCGCAGCAGCAAGGCCCTGCCCTCCGAGGCCAGCGCCGCCGAGGACGCCCGCGCCGCCTGGGACTGGCTGGCCGCGAAGCACGCTGAATCCCGGCGTTATGTCTACGGTCACTCGCTGGGCGGCGCGATCGCCGTGGAGCTGGCCAGCCAGGTGCAGCAGCAGGCGGCGGGGCTGATCGTCGAGGCCAGCTTCCCGTCGATCCCCGACGTGGTCAGCAGCTTCAAGTGGGGCTGGCTGCCGGTCGGGCCGCTGATCACCCAGCGCTTCGAGGCCGGCGAGCGCATCGGCTCGCTGAAGATGCCGGTGCTGGTCGTCCATGGCAGCGAGGACCGGCTGATCCCGCCCGCGCTGGGCCGCGCCCTCTACGACAAGGCGCCGGAGCCCAAGCGCTTCGTGCTGGTCGAGGGCGGCTCGCACCACAGCGCCGGCGCGCTGGGGCAGCGCCAGGTCCGCGAGGCCCTGGCGGAGCTGTTCGACATCAAGCCCAGAGGCGTTGACGCAGCAGGGGGCTGACCCGATAGCGCTCGCTGCGGTAGGCGGTGAACAGGCCGTCCAGCAGCTCGCACACCGGCGCGGCGCCCACCAGCGCCAGCCACTCGAAGGGGCCGGCCGGGTAGTTGACGCCCAGCTTCATCGCCTGGTCCGCGGCCGGCTCGTCGCAGACGCCCTGCCAGACCGCATCGGCGCCCTCGTTGACCAGCATCGCCACCGTGCGCGCCACGGCCAGGCCCGGCACGTCGCGCAGCACCAGCGGCGCCCAGCCGAGCTGGCTCCACAGCGCCTCCACCTTGGCCCGATCGGCGGCACGCGGCGCGTAGGCCAGGGGCAGCGCCTCGCAGCGATCGGGCGCGATCGGCCAGTCCATCACCGCCAGCTCGGGCTGCCCGCGCTGGAAGGCCAGCTGCGCGGCGGTGATGCCACGGCTGAGGTGGATCTCGGTGGCGTCGACGCGCAGGCCAGCCCAGTCGGACGCCGTATCGCGCACGAAGGCCAGGCCCTTGTGCGCAAGCCACTGCGCCAGCGTCTCGACCAGCGGACCGCGGCCCACCACCGCCAGGTCGGCCGACAGCGGCTGCGCCACCACCGGCTCGGCCGCTGCCGGGATGCCGACGTAGAAGCCCTTGCCCGCCTTGCGGCCGAGGCGCCCGCCATCGACCAGCGCCTTCTGAACCAGCGAGGGCACGAAGCGCTTGTCTGCGTAGTTGGCCTCGAACACCGACTGGGTGACCAGATAGTTGGTGTCGTGGCCGATCAGGTCCATCAGCTCGCAGGGCCCCATGCGGAAGCCGGCGCCGCGCAGCGCGCGGTCCAGCTGCGCCGGCTCGCCGGCCTGCTCCTGCAGCAGCGCCAGCGTCTCGGCGTAGTAGGGCCGGGCGATGCGGTTGACGATGAAGCCCGGCGTGCTCTTGGCATGCACCGGCGTCTTGCCCCAGCGCTTGGAGAGATCGAAGATCGCCTGCGCGATGGCCGGGTCCGTCTCGGCGCCCGACACCACCTCCACCAGCTTCATCAGCGGCACCGGGTTGAAGAAGTGCATGCCCACCAGGCGCTGCGGCGTCTTCATGCCGTTGGCCAGCGCCGTGACGCTGATTGACGAGGTATTGCTGGCGATGATGGCCTGCGGCGCCAGCAGCGCATCCAGCTCGCGCAGCAGCTGCTGCTTGGGCTCCAGCTTCTCGATGATGACCTCGACGGCCAGCAGCACCCCGGCCAGCTCGGCGGTGGCGGTGGCGGGCTGGATGCGGGCGAGCACCGCGTCCCGCTCGGCCTGCTCCATGCGGCCCTTGGCCACCAGGCCGTCCAGGCCCTTGGCGATGCTGGAGATGGCCGCCGCGGCGGCGCCCTCGCGCACGTCGAGCAGCTTGACCGGATGGCCGGCCTGCGCCGCCACCTGCGCGATGCCCGCGCCCATCACGCCGGCGCCGATCACGCCCACCGGCGCGCCGGGTGCCACCTGCCACTGAATCTCGGAGTTAGACATCTTGGGGTTCACTCATCAGTCTTGGGAATCCAGGCTGCCGGCCGCTTGGCCAGGAAGGCAGCAAATCCTTCTCGCGCCTCGTCGCTGAGGCGCACGCGGGCGATCGTCTGCGAGGTCAGCTCGCGCACCTCGGGCGTGATCTCGCCCATCTGGAGCTGGCTGAACAGCTGCTTGATCTCGCGCTGCGCATTGGGGCTGCTGGCCAGCAGTTCGCCCAGCCAGCGCTCGACGGCGGCGTCCAGCTCCTCCATCGGCACGATCTCCTGCACCAGGCCCAGGCGCAGCGCCTCGGCGGCAGGAATGCGGTTCGCCATCAGGCCGAGCCGGCGCCCTTCGCGCACGCCCACGGCGTTGATCAGGTAGGGCGCGATCACCGAGGGCAGCACGCCCAGCCGGGCCTCGCTGACGGCGAAACGGGCGTCATCGGACGCGATGGCGATGTCGCAGGCGCACTGCAGGCCGATGCCGCCGCCCAGCGACACGCCATGCACCCGCGCCAGCGTCGGCTTCGGGCAGCGGGCGATCGCGTCCAGCATGCCGGCGAAGTGGCGCGCGTCCTGCGCATTCCATTCCTGCGACTCGTTGGCCGCCTGCTTCATCCACTGGATGTCGGCGCCGGCGCTGAAGGCCTTGCCGGAGCCGGCCAGCACGATCACGCGCACGGCCGGGTCGGCGGCGCAGGCGTTCACGCAGGCGGTCAGCTCCGCGATCATCAGTTCGTTGAAGGCGTTGAACACCTCCGGGCGGTTCATCACGATGCGCGCCACGCCGCGCGCGTCGATGCCGAGTTCCAGTGTCTCCATGGCCTCGCTCTCCTTTGGCCTGAAGTATCGCAGCGCCGGCTAAATGCATTCAGCGCATAAGCAGCCTCGCTTTGCTTCGTTCACCCGCACAAGGGCGCTGCCTAGCATGGACGCTGGCCTCATGAACAAACACGAACTCGAAATGACCGCGAAGAAGATCCTGCTCGCCGCCGCCACCCTGCTGCTCGCCGCCTCGGCCCACGCCAAGGACGTGACGCTGCTCAACGTCTCCTACGACCCGACCCGCGAGCTCTATGTGGACTTCAACAAGTCCTTCGCCGCCTACTGGAAGGGCAAGACCGGCGACACCGTCACCGTCCGCCAGTCTCACGGCGGCTCCGGCAAGCAGGCCCGCTCGGTGATCGACGGCCTGGAAGCCGACGTGGTCACGCTCGCCCTGGCCTACGACATCGACGAGCTCGGCGAGAAGGCCAAGCTGCTGACGCCGGACTGGCAGAAGAAGCTGCCACACAACAGCTCGCCCTACACCTCCACCATCGTCTTCCTGGTGCGCAAGGGCAACCCGAAGGGCATCAAGGACTGGGACGACCTGGTCAAGCCCGGCGTGGCCGTGATCACGCCCAACCCCAAGACCTCCGGCGGCGCCCGCTGGAACTACCTGGCGGCCTGGGGCTATGCGCTGAAGAAGAACGGCGGCGACCAGAAGAAGGCACAGGACTTCGTCACCGCGCTGTTCAAGAACGTGCCGGTGCTGGACTCCGGCGCCCGCGGCGCCACCGTCACCTTCACCGAACGCGGCGTCGGCGACGTGCTGATCGCCTGGGAGAACGAGGCCTACCTGGCGGTCAAGGAACTGGGCGCCGACAAGGTCCAGATCGTCACGCCCTCGCTGTCCATCCTGGCCGAGCCGCCGGTGGCCGTCGTCGACAAGACGGTGGACCGCCGCGGCACCCGCACCGAGGCCACCGCCTACCTGAACTACCTCTACTCGGCCGAGGGCCAGGAGATCGCCGCGCGCAACTTCTACCGCCCGATCGACCCCGCTGTGTCGGCCCGTTATGCCAAGCAGTTCGGCCCGGTCAAGCTGTTCACGATCGACGAGGTCTTCGGCGGCTGGACCAAGACGCAGGCTGAGCACTTCAACGACGGCGGCAAGTTCGACCAGCTCATCGGAGCTGCCGGCAAGCGCTGAAGGACCAGATGATGTTTTCCCGGCTGCTTCTCAAGCGCCACACCGTGCTGCCAGGTTTTGACCTGGCGCTCGGCTTTGCGCTGCTCTATCTCAGCCTGATCGTGCTGATCCCGCTCAGCGCGGCCTTCTTCAAGACCTTCACGCTCACCTGGCAGCAGTTCCTCGACGCGACGACCACGCCGCGCGTGCTGGCTTCCTACCGCCTGACCTTCCTCGCCTCGCTGGCCGCGGCGCTGATCAATGCGGTCTTCGGCCTGCTGCTGGCCTGGGTGCTGGTGCGCTACGAGTTCCCGTTCCGCCGCATCGTCGATGCGCTGGTGGACCTGCCCTTCGCGCTGCCCACCGCCGTGGCCGGCATCGCGCTGACGGCCCTGTGGGCGCAGAACGGCTGGCTGGGCCAGTGGCTGCCGTTCAAGGTGGCCTTCACGCCGCTGGGCGTCTGGGTGGCGCTGGTCTTCATCGGCCTGCCTTTCGTCGTGCGGACGGTGCAGCCGGTGCTCGAAGACATGCGAACGGATCTGGAGGAAGCCGCCGCCACGCTGGGCGCCACCCGCTGGCAGTCGGTGCGCCGCGTGGTGCTGCCGGCGCTGACGCCGGCGCTGCTGACCGGCTTCGCGCTGGCCTTCGCGCGCGCCCTGGGTGAATACGGCTCGGTGATCTTCATCGCCGGGAACATGCCGATGGTCAGCGAGATCACGCCGCTCCTGATCATCACCAAGCTCGAACAGTACGACTACGCCGGCGCCACCGCGCTGGCCGTCGTGATGCTGGTCGCGTCCTTCCTGCTGCTGCTGGTGATCAACCTGCTGCAGGCCTGGGTGCGGCGCCGCCAGGGGGGAACGCACTGATGAACACGATCGTCCTGCCGGGCGTCGCACCACACGACACCGCCGCTGACGAGGCAAAGCCTCAGCGCCGCCGCGTCGGCCCCACCGAGGAAGCGCCCTGGGTGCGCCGCACGCTGATCGGCGTGGCGCTGGCCTTCATGACGCTGTTCCTGTTCATCCCGCTGGTCGCCGTCTTCTACGAGGCGCTCAGGAAGGGCTGGGATGTCTACGTCGCCGCCATCGTCGATCCCGACGCGGTCTCGGCGCTGAAGCTCACGCTGCTGGCCGCCGCGATCAGCCTGCCGTTGAACCTGGTGTTCGGCGTGGCCGCGGCCTGGGCCATCGCCAAGTTCGACTTCCGCGGCAAGCAGCTGGTGCTGAGCCTGATCGACCTGCCCTTCTCGGTCAGCCCGGTGATCGCCGGCCTGATCTATGTGCTGATCTTCGGCCTGCAGGGCTGGTGGGGCGAGTGGCTGCGCGACCATGACCTGCGCGTGATCTTCGCCGTGCCCGGCATCATCCTGGCCACCGTCTTCGTGACCGTGCCCTTCATCGCCCGCGAGCTGGTGCCGCTGATGCAGGCCCAGGGCAGCGAGCAGGAGGAGGCGGCACGCATCCTCGGCGCCAGCGGCTGGCAGATGTTCCGCCGCATCACGCTGCCGCGCATCAAGTGGGCGCTGATCTACGGCGTGATCCTCAGCAATGCGCGCGCGATGGGCGAGTTCGGCGCCGTCAGCGTCGTCTCCGGCCATGTGCGCGGGCAGACCAACACGCTGCCCCTGCACATCGAGATCGCCTACAACGAATACCAGTTCGCCGCGGCCTTCGCCGTGGCCACGCTGCTGGCCAGCCTGGCGCTGGTGACCCTCGCCATCAAGTACGTCGTCGAACAGCGCGTCAAACGAGACCTCCACACATCATGAGCATTTCGATCCGCCATCTGCACAAGCGCTTCGGCAAGGACAGCATCGCCAGCGACGACCTGAGCCTGGACGTCGCCGGCGGCGAACTCGTCGCGCTGCTGGGCCCCTCGGGCTGCGGCAAGACCACGCTGCTGCGCATCATCGCGGGCCTGGAAGTGGCCGACGCCGGCCAGGTGCTGTTCGAGGGCAAGGACATCACCGACACGCCGGTGCGCGAGCGCAACGTCGGCTTTGTCTTCCAGCACTACGCGCTGTTCAACCACCTGAGCGTGTTCGAGAACGTGGCCTTCGGCCTGCGCGTGCGGCCCAAGGCGACGCGGCCGGACGAGGCGACGATCCGCCGTCGAGTTAACGAGTTACTTGAGCTGGTCCAGCTCGGTGCCTTCGCCGAGCGGCAGCCCCTGCAGCTCTCCGGCGGCCAGCGTCAGCGCGTGGCGCTGGCTCGCGCTCTGGCCACCGACCCCAAGGTTCTCCTGCTGGACGAACCCTTCGGCGCCCTGGACGCCCAGGTGCGCAAGGAACTGCGCCGCTGGCTGCGCCAGCTGCACGACGAAGTGCCGGTGACCAGCCTGTTCGTCACCCACGACCGCGACGAGGCACTGGAAGTGGCCGACCGGGTGATCGTGCTGAACAAGGGCCGCATCGCGGCGCCGGACTCGGCCTTCGCGCAAGAGTTCCTGGCCGCCTGACACTCAAAGAAGCCGGCATTCCGGGCCGAGCGCCGGGCCGCCCCAAGCCGGCCCGCGATGGCGATGTGCTTGCGGCTCGATGCCGCAAGCATCGCCGCCCCCGCGGGGGGCGGACCAGCGTACCCGCTGGGCCGGGGGCTCCATCTCAAATCTCGAACGCACCCTCGTGGCCGTTCGAGGAGGCGAGCGCCTGCTCCACCACCTTGCGCGTCAGCGGCGAGGCGAAGGCGGTGATGAAGTCGTACACGTAGGCGCGCAGGAAGCTGCCGCGCCGCATCGCCACCCGGGTCATGTTGGGCGCGAACAGATGGCGCGCGTCGATGGCGCGCAGGTGGCCGTCGCGGGCCTCGTCATAGGCCATCGCCGCGACGATGCCCACGCCCATGCCCAGCTCCACATAGGTCTTGATCACGTCGGCGTCCATCGCCTCCAGCACCACGCTGTGCGCCTGGCCGCGGCGGGCGAAGGCCTCGTCGATGTGGCCGCGGCCGGTGTAGCCGCTCTCGTAGGTGATGATCGGGAACTCGGCCAGGCGCTGCAGCGTGAGCAGCCGGCCGGCATCGGCGTCGCCGGCCAGCGGGTGGTCGGCGGGCACCAGCACCGCGTGGGTCCACTGGTAGCAGGGCAGCGCCACCAGCTCCGGGTAGTCGGCCAGCGCCTCGGTGGCGATGCCGATGTCGGCGTCGCCGTCCATCAGCATCTGCACGATCTGCTTGGGCGTGCCCTGGCGCATGCGCATCGCCACGCTGGGGTGCAGGGTGCTGAAGTCGCGCACCGCCTGCGGCAGCGCATAGCGGGCCTGCGAATGGGTGGCGGCGATGGTCAGCGTGCCGTTGCCGTTGCTGGCGTAGTCCTCGCCGGCGCGGCGCAGGTTGTCGGCCTCGTGCAGCAGCCGCTCGACGATGGGCAGCACCGTCTCGCCCGGCGGGGTGAGTCCGGTCAGGCGCTTGCCCGCACGCACGAAGAGCTCGATGCCCAGCTCGTCCTCCAGCTCGCGTATCTGGCGGCTGACGCCGGGCTGCGAGGTGTGCAGCGTATCGGCCACGACGGTGAGATTGAAGCCCTGGCGCACGGTCTCCCGCACCGAGCGCAGCTGCTGAAAATTCATAACCTTATGGATCGACGGTAGGCCAAGCAGGCATTCTGTCGATCACGGTCATGCGACAAACGACTTATTTCATATTTGCAAAGTCGCTGAACGAATAAGGACGCTAGGACAGCAATCGGATCAGGCCATCCGGGTGGATGGTCCAGCCCAGCAGGCCGGACAGGCCCATCAGCACGCCGAAGAAGGTCGGGATCAGGGCCAGGCCAAACAGCCACCACAGCTCGGTCAGCGCGGTGATGGCCATCAGCGCCACCGCGATGGCGAGCAGCGCGTCCGACAGGTCGAACTGGTCGTCCACGAAGTTCAGGTCGTTGTAGGCCTTCTCGTTGTCCTCGGCCTGCTTCTTCAGCAGGGCCTTCTTCTCTTCCTGTGACTTCGCCTGCGCCTGCTGCTGGACGATCATCGCGTCGATGGTCGAGGTGTCGGCGCCGGCGGCCATGCCGCTGCGCGCGGCCTGCAGCTGGATCACATTGGCCTCGGCGATCTCCTGGCGGATGTTGCGGGCCTGGTAGTAGCTCCAGTTGTCGATCATGTGGGCCTGGGCCTGCTGCATGGCCTGGACGATGTTGTCGTCCTTGACCTTGCAGATCGCCATGAAGGTGGCCAGCAGCGCCACGCTGATCGCCACCGCGGCATTGAGCCGCCGGGTCGCGGCCGCTTCGGCAGCATTCTTTTCCTTCACCGATTCAACGGTTTCCAGCGCGTCGATGTCCATATCCCAGCCCTCCTCGGCGCGGATGGTAAGACAGCTCGCTTCACTGCGCAGCAAAAGCGGGGCCGCACAATGCGCGCTTTGACGACGCCCCTGCTCCTCCCATGCGGCCTCTCCTGCTAACTGTCATCCTCAGCGGCATCTTCCTGGCGGGCTGCGCCGGGCCGGAGCGGGGTGGCCATCGAATGCGACCGGATGAGACGGCTCGGGTCGAGGCGCTGCGCGCCGGCGCCTACCGCTCCATGCGCGAGGCGCCGCTGAGCCTCACGCTGCAGCGCTGGATCATCCAGGGCGAGCACCTGCCGGTGAGCCTGGCCTTCCCGGCCGGCGGCGAGCGGGGCCTGCCGCTGATCGTCTACCTGCCGGGCCTGGGCGAGAGCGCCGAGGCCGGCGCGCAGTGGCGGCTGGCCTGGGCCCGCGCCGGCTATGCGGTGCTGAGCGTGCAGCCGCTCGAGGCCGACGAACGCGCCTGGTCCTCCGACCTGGCCCGCTCGGCCGACTTCAAGGGCCTGGCACGGGAGCGCCAGCAGCCTGGCGAGGCGGCCGCGCGGCTGCGCACGCTGCAGGCGGTGCTGGCCGAGGCGCAACGGCGCGCCGCCACCGGCGACCCGCTGTGGCTGCGGGTGGACTTCTCCCGGCTGGGCCTGGCCGGCTATGAGCTCGGCACGCAGACGGCGCTGGCTGTCCAGGCGCAGGCACCACGGCTGGCGATCAGCCCGCTGGTGTCCGCCGCCGATGCAGGCGTGCCGGTCCTGCTGGTCGGCTCGCGGCGCGACAGCGATCCGATCGGCCTGGGCAGCGGCCCGGCCGCCCGGCGGCCGGTGGAGAGCTTCGAGCAGCAGTCGCGCGGCTATCTGCTGATGCTGGGCGGGGCGACGCACACGGCGCTGTCCGGCTCAGGCGGCGAGGACCCGGAAGCGATGGCCGACCGCGTCTCGCACATGCCCATGGGCGGCCGCGGCCGGCGGCAGGCGGCCGCACCCGAGCAGCTTCCGCCTGGCGCACCGGACGACAGCAGCGTCATCGCGATCGAGGCCAGCAGCACCGCCTTCTGGGATGCCACGCTGCGCGCGGAGCCCGGCGCCCAGGCCTGGCTGCAGCGCGAGGCCGGCCCCTGGCTGCGCGGGCTGGCCGAGTGGGAGATGCGCCGAAATTAGGCGTTAGCATCCGCGCCACTCACTGAACGGGGCGCAGCACCATGGTTCTCGAAATCGCCGACATCCGCATCCATCCCGGCCAGCAGGCCGACTTCGAGGCCGCGATCCAGCGCGGGCTGGCCACCGTGATCTCGCAGGCCCGCGGCTACCTGCGCTCGCAGGTCCAGCACTGCATGGAAACGCCGGAGCGCTATGTGCTGATGATCGAGTGGGCGACGCTGGAGGACCACACCGAGCACTTCCGCGGCGGCCCGCTGTTCCCGCAGTGGCGCGCCATCGTCGGGCCCTTCTTCGCCCAGCCGCCGCTGGTCGAGCATTTCCAGGCGCTCGGCTAAGGAAAGCCCCGCCAGCTAAAATCCGGGCCGCCTCCTCACAGAGAGCGCGGCCGCTCCGGGCTTCCTGCCAAGCCCCGCCGCAGCTCCACACCGATGCTCGCAAGATGCTTGCAAAACTAGCCGTCGCCTGCCTGTGGTGCCTGAGCTGGTTGCCCTTCCGTGCCGTCGGCGCCCTCGGCAGCCTGCTGGGCACCCTGCTCTACCTGCTCCCGACGACCCGCCGCAAGGTGGGCCGCGCGAACCTGCGCGCCTGCTTCCCCGAGCGCCGCGAGGCCGAGCGCGAGGCCATCCTGCGCGGCCACTTCATCGCCATCGTGCGCATGGTGCTGGAGTACGGCTACTGCTGGTTCGCCTCGCCAGCGCGGCTGAGCCGGCTGGTCAAGATCGAAGGCCTGGAACACCTGAAGGACCTGCCCGAAGGCACGCCGGTGATCCTGTCGATGCCGCATTTCACCGGCCTGGACCTGGCCGGCCTGCGCCTGTCGCTGGAGACCCGCATGGTCACCATCTACGCGCGCCAGAAGAATCCCTGGCTGGACGCCTTCATCCGCGACAAGCGCCTGCGCCTGGGCACCGGCATCGTGTTCTCGCGCCAGGAGGGCGTGCGCAGCAGCGTGCGCGCGCTGCGCGAGGGCTACCGGCTCTACTACCTGCCCGACCAGGACCACGGCCTGCGCGACGGGGTGTTCGCCGACTTCTTCGGCGTGCCGGCCGCCACCATCACCGGCCTGCCGCGCCTGGCCGGCATGACCAAGGCCAAGGTCATCCCCTGCTTCCCGCGCCGCGAGCGCGGCGGCTACACGATGGTGCTGCAGGCGCCGCTGGACGACTTCCCCAGCGGCGACCTGACGGCCGACGCGCGCCGCATGAACGCCGTCATCGAGCAGCAGGTGCTGCAGGTGCCGGCCCAGTATTTCTGGCTGCATCGCCGCTTCAAGACCCGCCCGCCCGGCATGGGCTCGATCTACGTCGGTGCGGCACGCCGCGACGACAACGGCGAGCCCTCGATCCTGCCCACCGATTGACATGAACCACCTGCCCTACATCAAGCTGACGATCGTCGCGATCTTCATCATCAGCACGGTCTACGTGCACCTGCGTGGCCGCGAGCGCCTGGGCTTCTGGCGCCAGCTGACGGACCACTCCACGTTCATGGCGCCGATCAACTGCTTCATGTACCTGTTCTCGAAGGTCGGCAGCCGCAAACCCTACCTGCCGGTGAGCGCCCTGCCCAACCTGGACAAGCTGCAGGCCAACTGGGAGGCGATCCGCGCCGAGGCGGTGGCGATGCACGAGATGGGCACCATCCGCGCCTCCGACAAGTACGACGACGCCGGCTTCAACTCCTTCTTCAAGACCGGCTGGAAGCGCTTCTACCTGAAGTGGTACGACCAGGCCCACCCCTCCGCCGCCGAGCTGTGCCCGGTGACCACCTCGCTGCTGCGCGAGATCCCGAACGTCAAGGCGGCCATGTTCGCCGAGCTGCCGCCGGGCAGCCGGCTGGTGCGTCACCGCGACCCCTTCGCCGGCTCGCTGCGCTACCACCTGGGCCTGGTGACGCCCAATGACGACGGCTGCTACATCGACGTGGACGGCCAGCGCTACAGCTGGCGCGACGGCCAGGGCGTGGTCTTCGACGAGACCTTCCTGCACTTCGCCGAGAACACCACGCCGGTAAACCGCATCATCCTGTTCTGCGACATCGAGCGGCCGCTGACCTGGGGCCCCGCCGCGGCCGTGAACCGCTTCATCAGCCGTCACCTGATCGGCGCCGCCAGCGCGCCCAACACCGAGGCCGACCGCACCGGCGGCCTCAACAAGGTGTTCGGCTATGTGCAGCACTTCCGCCTCTGGGCCAAGAGCGTCAAGGCGCGCAGCCGCCTCGCCTACTACGCCGGCAAGTGGCTGCTGTTCGGCGGCATCTTCCTGTGGTGGCTGCTGGCCTGATCGATCGGCCAGCGGCAATGACAAAGGGCGCCCGAGGGCGCCCTTTTTCTTGTCCGTTGGAATAACGGATTACTTCTTCGCAGCCTTCTTGGCCGGCTTGGCAGCGGGCTTGGCGGCCGGGGCAGCCTTGGCAGCCTTGCGGGCAGCAGCCTTCGGGTCGACGGCGGCCTTGAAGGCGGTGCCCGGGGTGAACTTCGGCAGCTTGGCGGCGGCGATCTTGATCTTGTCGCCGGTGCTGGGGTTCACGCCGGTACGGGCGGCGCGCGAGTGCTGCTTGAAGGAGCCGAAGCCGGGGATGGACACGGCGCCGCCCTTCTTGACGGTGGTGACGACCACGTCCAGCAGGGTTTCCAGGATGCGGCCGGCTTCGGCCTTGGTCAGCTCGTGCTTGGAGGCCAGGTGCTCGATCAGTTCAGTCTTGTTCATTGAATCTCGTCTCAAAGAATTGGGTGCCCGACGATTCGGGCGGGCGTATTGTCAATGAAATCGAGGCGTTCCCGATGGAGACTGGGGGAAACGTGGATCGGACTTGTAAGCCCGCAGGCAAGACCTGACCCCATAACGGCAATATTGCACGGATCGGCAATTCGGCCGGACAAAACGAAAAGGCCAGTTGCTTTCGCAACTGGCCTTCGTATTTGGTGCCCAGGAGAGGACTCGAACCTCCACGGAGTTACCCGCTAGTACCTGAAACTAGTGCGTCTACCAATTCCGCCACCTGGGCTTTCAGGATTTTTCTTCGCTGCCAACTGGCGTCAGCGGCGAAGAGATAGGACTATAGCATTGTTTTTGGGACCGAAGCAAGTGGTGCCGAAAATATCTCGCGGGTCGAAGACGCGTTCCACGGCGCCGGACAGGGCCTGCACGGCCGGATCGGTCCATGCCCAATAGCTGTCCTGCACCTGCGGGCCGACGCCATGTTCCGCGCTGAAGCTGCCGCCGAGCGCGGCGACGATCGCATACACGCCGTCGCGCAGGCGCTGCGCATCGGGCGGCGCTTCGCCATGCGGCCAGACGAGGTTGAAGTGCAGGCCACCGTCGCCGAGATGGCCGAAGTCGGCCACCCGCGCCGGCGGGAACTCGCTCGCCAGCCAGGCCGAGGCCTCGGCGCGGAAGCGCATGAAGTAGCGGCGCGGCAGCGAGATGTCGAAGCCGATCACGCGGCCCTGCTCGCGCAGGCCTTCGCTGATCGAATGGCGCAGGCCCCAGATCGCCTCGTCGGCGCCGACCACCGCATCGGCCACCAGCGTCCCGAAAGCCTGTTCCAGTTGTTCGAGCAGCAGTGCGTTGAGATTCAGCCGCGCGGCCGGCAGTTCGCTGGCAAGCTCGATCAACAGGGCGTACTCGGGCAGCGGCCCCTCGAACGGCGAGCGGCCGCCGCGCACACCCGCTTCCAAGGCCGGGCGCGAGATGCCCTCGAAAGCGCTGACCAGCCCGGCCAGTTCGCTGCCCATCACCTGCTGGTACAGCGGGAAGACCGCATCGAGGCTCGACACCGCGACCAGGGCGACGGCACGCTGGCGCGGCAGCGGCTGCAGGCGCAGCACCGCTTCGCAGACGATGCCCAGCGCGCCCGAACTGCCGATCAGCAATTGCTGCAGCGCCAGCCCGGCGTTGTCCTTCTGCAGGCCGCGTCCCAGACGCAAGACCTGACCCTCGCCCAGCACCGCCGTCAGCCCCAGCACATTGGCGCGGACGTCGCCATGGCGCAGCATCCGCGTGCCGCCGGTGTTGTGCGCCAGCATGCCGCCGATGCTCGGATCGGCGCTGAGGTCGACCGCGAAGGACAGGCCGTGTTCGGCCAGCCGCTCGTTCACCTCGGAAAGCCGGTAGCCGGCCGACACGCGCAGCGTGCGGTCCAGCGGGTCGAACTCGAACACCTCGCGCAGCCGGTCGGTGGACAGCAGCAGATGCCGCTCGCCATCCGTCGGCGTGCCGGCGCGCACCAGGCCCGTGTGCGCGCCCTGCGGCACCAGCACCAGCGCATGTTCGATGCACAGGCGCACCAGCGCGGCGACCTGCTCGCCCGTCGCCGGCCGCACCAGGCCCGCCGCGCAGCCCGGGGCATAACGCGCAGGCTCCAGGTAGCGCGGCTCGATGGCCGGGCCGTCGACGACGTAGTCCGCGCCGCAGATCGCCTGCGCGGCGGCCAGCCAGTGCGATGCCATCGTCAGGCGGCTGCGGTCATCTTGAAGATGCCGGTCGCGTTGCCTGCGTCGAAAGCCAGGTCCAGCGTGCCCTCGACCAGCGGCGCGCGCTGAATGAACTCGTAGAACGAGCCCGGCACCGTCTGGGTGACGACCTGGCCCTCGTGCAGGAACAGGCGGCGCACCTGGGCGGCGCGGAAGGCCGTCTGGCGCACGCGGCCGGAGCCGGAGGTCTCGATCGTGTCCTTGATCGGCCGGCCCAGCACGCGCTGCGAGAGCGCCACCGCGTCGATGTCGGCCACGCGATCGGTAGCATGGTTGAAGGCATTGCCCTCGGTGGCGATCCAGGCCATCTCGGCCGACTCGGCCAGCAGCGTGCGGTAGTCGTCCTGCGTGAACAGCGGATGCTGGCGGGCGAAGCAGCGCTGCAGCGCCGGCAGCAGCTTCAGCGCGGCATGCCAGGGCAGCGCATGGTCGCGAGCCAGCTGCTCCAGCAAGGCCTGGTCGCCTGCGGTCAGCGGGTCGACCGAGCCTTCCAGCACGCGGCCCACGGCCACCTGGAATGGGGCAGAGAAGCGCTCCGGATGCAGCTCCGAGACGAAGAACTGCGCGATGTCCTCGGGCGCATCGACATGCCGCCAGGAGCGGCCGGTCATCTTCAGCCTGGGCAGCGGGTAGGTCTCGGCATGGCGATAGCCCAGCGGCCGCAGCACGCGGGTGATCGCCGCCTCGCCGGGCGGCAGCGCGCCGCTGGCCCAGGCCACGGTACGCAAGGCGCCGTGGTCGAAGACCACCTTGCCGCCGGCCTTGACGCAATCGGCCACGTAGTCGACCGCATCGGGCACGCGCAGCAGCAGGTCGCGGAACAGCAGCATGTTCAGCGCCTGCGCCAGCTCGGCGCGGCTGACCGTGTCGGCCACCGGACGCAGCAGCGCCGGCGCCACCTGCAGCTGGGCAAAGGTTTCGAGGGTGGCCGAATCGCCGAGCGAGGCCACCAGCAGGCGGTGAACGCCTGTCGTTGAGATATCCATGGAACCGAAAGAGATCAGACGTCGAACTTGACGCCTTGGGCCAAAGGCAATTCGCGCGAGTAGTTGACCGTATTGGTCGTGCGGCGCATATAGGCCTTCCAGGCGTCCGAGCCGGACTCGCGGCCGCCGCCGGTCTCCTTCTCGCCGCCGAAGGCGCCGCCGATCTCGGCGCCGCTGGTGCCGATATTGACGTTGGCGATGCCGCAATCCGAGCCGCTGGCGCTCATGAAGGCCTCGGCCTCGCGCACGTCGTTGGTGAAGATGGCCGAGGACAGGCCTTGCGGCACCTCGTTCTGCAGCGCGATCGCCTCGTCCAGCGTCCTGTACTTCAGCGTGTAGAGGATGGGCGCGAAGGTCTCGCGCTTCACGACCTCGGTCTGCGCCGGCATGCGCACCAGCGCCGGCACCGCGTACCAGGCGTTCGGATGCTGCTCGGCCAGCGCGCGTCCGCCGCCGCTGACCTCGCCGCCCTGCTCGCGCGCATCGGCCAGCGCCTGCTGCATCGCGTCGAAGGCGGCTGCGTCGATCAGCGGGCCGATCAGGTGGCCGGCCACGGTCGGGTCGCCGATCTTCAGCTGAGCGCGGGCGCGATCCAGGCGGGCGGCCAGTTCGTCGTGGATCGATTCATGGGCGATCACGCGGCGGGTCGTCGTGCAGCGCTGGCCGGCCGTGCCGTAGGCGCCGAACAGGATGCCGCGCACGGCCAGATCCAGGTCGGCGCTGGGCGTGACGATGATGGCGTTGTTGCCGCCCAGCTCCAGCAGGCAGCGGCCGAAGCGCGCGGCCACGCGCGGGCCCACGGCGCGGCCCATGCGGGTGGAGCCGGTGGCGGAGACCAGGGCGACACGGTGGTCGTCCACCATCGCCTCGCCGACGGCGACGCGGCCGTTGAGCACCTGCGACAGATGCTCGGGCGCCTTGCCGCCGGCGGCGACGAAGCGGGCCACGGCCTTGTCGAACAGCGCCTGCGAGGCCAGCGCGGTCAGCGGGGTCTTCTCGCTGGGCTTCCAGATGCAGCTGTCGCCGGCGACGAGCGCCAGTGCCGAGTTCCAGGCCCAGACGGCGACGGGGAAGTTGAAGGCCGAGATGATGCCCACCACGCCCAGCGGCAGGTACTGCTCCATCATGCGGTGGCCGGGGCGCTCGCTGGCGATGGTCAGGCCGTGCAGCTGGCGCGACAGGCCGACGGCGAAGTCGCAGATGTCGATCATCTCCTGGACCTCGCCCTCGCCTTCGCTGCTCACCTTGCCGGCTTCCAGCGAGACCAGGCGGGCCAGCGCGGCCTTGTTGGCGCGCAGTTCCTCGCCGAACAGGCGCACCAGTTCGCCGCGCTTGGGCGCGGGAACGTTGCGCCACTGAAGAAACGCGTTACTTGAGCGGGTGATGGCCTCGGTCATTTCGGCGGCGGTGGCCTCGTGGACCTCGCCCAGCGCAGCGCCGTCGATCGGCGAGCGGACCTTCAGGGTGCCGCCGGTGTAGGCGGCAGCGGGAACGCCGAGGGCGTTCAGGACTTCATGTGCATTCATCGTCGTATTTTCCCCGATCACCCGATTCAGCCGATCGATTCCACCTGGCGCGACTGCTGATAGGCCTTGCCGAAGCGGTTGGCCAGGAACTCCGGCAGCTTCACCTCTTCCTGGCGGACGAAGCCCTTCTGCGGCAGCTTGCCCTCGCGGAACAGGTCGACCGCGGCGCAGATGCCGGCGGCGGTGGTGATCTGGATGGCGGACAGCGGGTTCGCCTCGTCGCGCTCGGCGAAGATCTTGCGCGCGAACACCTCCTGCAGCAGGTGGCCGTTCTTCATGCCGGAGACGGTGACGAAGACCAGCACCACGTCCTGCATCGTCGCGGGCATGCTCTTGCGCATGATGTCCTTGAGCTTCTCCTGGTCGCTCTTGAGCTGCAGGTCTTCCAGCAGGAACATCATCAGGTCGCGGTGACCGGGGTAGCGCACCGTCTTGTAGTCGAGGTTGCGGACCTTGCCTTCCCAGGTCTCGCACAGCGTGCCCAGGCCGCCGGAGGTGTTGAAGGCCTCGTACTCGGTGCCGTCCAGCGAGAAGTGCTCCAGGCCCTCCAGCGGCAGCGATTCGATCGCGCGGCCGTCGTGGATGGACTCGCAGGGGTGGCAGTACTCGTTGATCAGGCCGTCCACGCTCCAGGTCAGGTTGTACTTCAGCGCATTGGTCGGGAAGGCGGGCAGCGCGCCGACGCGCATCTTCACGTCGTGCAGTGAATCAAAGCTCTTGGCCAGATGGTGCGCCACGATGCCGATGAAGCCCGGCGCCAGGCCGCACTGCGGCATGAAGGCGGTGCGCGCGCCTTCGGCGATGCGCTTGATCTCCTTGGTGGCGGCCACGTCCTCGGTCAGGTCGAAGTAGTGGCAGCCGGCTTCCAGCGCGAGGTGGGCGGCGGTGATGGCCAGGTGGTAGGGCAGCGCGTTGACGACGGTGTCCTTGCCGCGCAGCGCGGCGGCCAGCGCCTGCTTGTCCTCGGTGTCGACCTGCTGGGTCTTGATGCCAGCCGCTGTCAGCTTGGACAGCGCATTAGCGTTCTTGTCGATCACCGTCACTTCGTAATCGCCGGTGGCGTGCAGCAGGCGGGCGATGGTCTGGCCGATGTGTCCGGCGCCGAGCAGTGCGACTTTCATTTTTCAGGTACTCCTGGATTCGGGGATGCCGTCGAGTCTAGGAATTAGGGCCGACGGAAGAAAGCATGAGTTCGACGAAAACCAGCATGAATCGGACGATATGACGGCACAATCATTCATTTCGTCAAAACCCAGGGCATACCCCGATGAGCGCCACCACCGACGACAAGGACCGCCAGTTGGTCGCCCTGTTGCAGGCCAATGCCCGCGAGAGCACCGCCAATCTCGCACGCAAGCTGGGCATCGCCCGCACCACCGTGGTGGCGCGGCTGGCGCGTCTGGAGGCATCGGGCACGATCGTGGGCTATACGGCGCGGCTGGGCAGCGATGCGGCGGACCGCGGCGTGCAGGCCTTCGTCGGCATCACGGTGCAGCCGAAGGCGGGCCGCGAGGTGGTCAAGCGCCTGGGCCGTTTCCCCGAGCTGCGGCAGCTCGCTTCAGTGAGCGGCGAGTTCGATTACATGGCCGTGCTGAAGGCCGAATCGACGATGCGGCTCGATGCGCTGCTGGACGAGATCGGCGAGATCGAAGGTGTGATCAAGACCACGAGTTCCGTGGTTCTGGCGCTCAGGGTGGACCGGAACGCCTGAATGCGGGGGGCCGTTTGCGCATTCTTGCCAACCTGGCACGAGGTTTGCGCGTTATACCTCCATCACCGAGGAGGAATTCGGCATGAACGGCAATCGAGTCGTGGCGGGACGCGCCACACGCGGCATGGTCACCGCCCTGAAGGTCCTGGGCCTGGTGGCCATCACCTGGGGCCTGGTGTTCCCGGCCCTGTTCTACGGCTTCAGGCAGTTGATCCACTGAGCAATCCACGCTGGCGCGCATAGACGCGCGCCAGGCCCAGCAGTGCATCGGTGTACGGCGTCGGCATCGCCAGGTGCTGGCCGATCTCGCGCACCGCGCCCAGCAGGGCATCGAGTTCGAGTGGGCGCCCGGCTTCGGCGTCCTGCAGCATCGAGGTCTTGAACGACCCGAGCTTGCGCGTGATCGCGTGGCGGTCCTGGGGCGTCTGGCCCACGGCGCAGCCGATGCGCTCGCCAATCGCGGCGGCCTCTTCCATGATGGTGGTCGCGAAGCGCACCAGCAGTTCGTCCTCGAGCAGGCGATCCGTCGTCGCGCCGGTCAGCGCGGACATCGGGTTCGTCGTCATATTGCCCCACAGCTTGTACCAGACGTCGCGCTGGATGCGCGCCGAGGCGCTGGCCGCGAAGCCGGCGCGCCCGAGCAGATCCACCCAGGGCGCGAGCCAGTCCGGCTGGCCACCCGCCGGCGCGCCGAGGATCAGGCCATTGCCCATCACATGGCGCACCAGGCCGGGCTCGGGCGTGGTGCAGCTCGCATGCACGACGCAGCCGATCACGCGCTCCGCCGGGATCAGCTCGGCGATGGCGCCGCCCGGGTCCACCGACTCCAGCCGCAGCCCGCGGGCCTCGCCGTCCAGCCCGTCGAAGAACCACCAGGGCACGCCATTCATCGCCACCAGCACCTTGGTCTGAGGCCCGAGCAGCCGGTGCACGATGGGTGCCACCGTCGCCAGCGCCGGCGCCTTGACGGAGAGCACGACGAGATCCTGCGGGCCGAGATCGCCCGGGTCGCTGCTGGCATGGGCCGGCACGACCAGGCGCTCGCCGCCGATGTCCATGCGCAGGCCGTGCGAGCGCACCGCTTCCAGCGTGTGCCCGCGCGCCAGCACGCTGAGCCGCACCTCGGCGCCGAGCCGGTGCCCGATCAGGGCGCCCATCCAGCCGCCGATGGCGCCCGCGCCGACGATGCAGATCCGCTTCAGTTCGCTCATGCTCGATGCTCCTTCGCGCCGCAGTCTCGCAGACAATGCCGGCCTCCAGGAGGAACCATGAAATACCTGCACACGATGATCCGCGTCACCGATGTCGACGCCTCGCTGAAGTTCTTCTGCGACGCGCTGGGCCTGCAGCAGGTGCGCCGCACCGACAACGAGGCCGGCCGCTTCAGCCTGATCTTCCTGGCCGCCCCGGGCAACGACGGCGGCCCCTACCAGCCGCAGGTCGAGCTGACCTACAACTGGCCCGATGCCGACGGAAAAAGCGAGACCTACGGCGGCGGCCGCAACTTCGGCCACCTGGCCTACGCAGTGCCCGACATCTACGCGGCCTGCCAGCGCCTGCAGGAGCACGGCGTGACGATCCTGCGCCCGCCGCGCGATGGCCGCATGGCCTTCGTGCGCTCGCCGGACCAGATCTCGGTGGAACTGCTGCAGGACGGCCCCGCGCTGGCGCCGGCCGAACCCTGGGTCTCGATGCCCAACACCGGCAACTGGTAACGCAAGCGTTACAAACGGCCCGCATCCGTGATCTGTTTGTGATTGCGCCGCGCCTTGCGGCCGGCTGACCCACCTGTTCGAGGGGGGGTTCGACTATCGTCACGTGCTGGACATAACTCCGAGTTCAAGCGTCAGCGCGCAAGGCCCGTCATGAGCACCAGCACCACCCTCTCCCGTTCGTCCACCCTCGGCGTTGCCGGCCGGCTCTGGCTGGCGCTGGGCATCGTGATCTTCTCGCTGGTGGCGCTGATCACCTTCTCGGCCTGGCGCACCCGCGCCGTGCAGGCCGAGACCGACGCCGCCACCGAGACCTTCGCGCTGAAGCAGTCGCTGGCCCAGCGATGGGCCGCGTTGAGCGGCGCCACGGTCGTCAAGGTGCAGGCCTCGTCGATCAGCTCGGACCCGGTCGTCGAGGCGACCTTCAAGGACCAGATCGCCTCCACCATCGAGCAGATCAGCGGCCTGCAGAAGCAGCTGCAGGAGACCGGCCTCAGCGACAAGGACAAGGCCATCCTCGACCGCATCGCCGAGGCGCGCAAGGTGGTGCTGGGCTCCACCGCCAAGCTCAAGCAGCTGAAGGCGGCCGGCGACACCGACGGGGTCAAGGACGAGATGAGCAAGCGCTTCAACCCGGCGGTGGCGGCCTACGTGGGCACGCTCGACGAGTTCGTGCAGGCCCAGGTCCAGGCCAAGAAGGACGTGGATGCCCAGGTCGGCGAGCGCCGCAAGGGCACGATCCAGATCGCCATGGTCTTCATCGCCATCGTGATCGCCGGCCTGGTGGCCGGCGCAATCTGGCTGATCCGCTCGATCCAGCAGCCGCTGGCCCGCGCGATCGATGTGGCCGGCCGCATCGCCGATGGCGACCTGACGGCCAAGGTCAGCGTCGACCGCGGCGACGAGTTCGGCCAGCTGCTCGGCGCGCTTGACCGCATGGTCACCCAGTTGCGCGGCGTCGTCGGCGAAGTGCGCCAGGGCGTCGAGTCGGTGTCCACCGCCTCGGCCGAGATCGCCACCGGCAACCAGGACCTCAGCGCCCGCACCGAGCAGACCGCCTCCAGCCTGCAGCAGACCGCCAGCTCGATGGAGCAGCTGACCGGCACCGTCTCCAATTCCGCCGACGTGGCCCGCCAGGCCAACCAGCTGGCGGCCTCCGCCGCCGAAGCCGCGGCCCGCGGCGGCGAGGTCGTTTCGCAGGTCGTGACGAACATGGACGAGATCACCGCCAGCTCGCGCCGCATCAGCGACATCATCGGCACCATCGATGGCATCGCCTTCCAGACCAACATCCTCGCGCTGAACGCGGCCGTGGAAGCGGCCCGCGCCGGCGAGCAGGGCCGCGGCTTCGCGGTGGTGGCCGGCGAGGTGCGCACGCTGGCCCAGCGCAGCGCCGAGGCCGCCAAGGAGATCAAGAGCCTGATCGGCGCCTCGGTGGAGCGTGTGGAATCGGGCGCGGGCCTGGTGGCCCAGACCGGCTCGGTGATGGAAGAGATCGTCACCAGCGTGCGCCGCGTCACCGACCTGATCGGCGAGATCGCCTCTGCCGCCACCGAGCAGCGCGACGGCATCGGCCAGGTCAATGTCGCCGTCACCCAGCTGGACCAGATGACGCAGCAGAACGCTGCGCTGGTCGAGGAATCGGCCGCCGCCGCGGCCTCGCTGCGCGAGCAGTCGGCGCGGCTGGCGCAGGTGGTGTCGGTGTTCAAGGTGGACAACAAGACGGCCACGCCAGCCGTGGCCGCCAAGCCCGTCTTCGCCGCGAAGAAGGCGCCGGCGCCCGCCGCCAGGCCTGTCGCCGCGGCAAAGCCCAAGCCACCCGCTCCGGCCATCAAGCCGGCCCCGGTCGTTCAAGCCCGCAAGGCAGAGCCGGCCGCGACCGGTGCATCGGCCGAGGGTGACTGGGAGACTTTCTAAACGGCCGCTCCCGCAGCCATCTCGTTCAGCAGCGCCGCGAACTCCCGCGGCTTCAGGATGCTGACACCGTGCCCGCAGTCGAAATGCTGCGCGCGCCCCCGCCGCGAGGCCGCCAGATAGGCGGCCTCGTGTCGCATCATCACCCCGTCCTGCAGGCCGTTGACCAGCAGCACCGGCGCTAGAACAGCCGCGAGCTTGGCGATGTGGTCGACCGGGCTCAGCGCATCCACCGCATCCTGGAACACCTTCAGGCTGAAGCCGGCGTCGACCATCGCGTCGATGTCCTCGCGCTGCATGCCCGCATCGCTCAGCTCCTTGCGCACCTTGGACGTCGTGCTCGCGATCAGCTTCTGCTCACCGAACAGCGCCAGCAGCACCCGGAACATCAAGGCCTTGAAGAAGAAGTGCGGCCAGGTCGCGAACTTCGAGAAGTCGGCCGTGCAACCGCTGGCGATCACGCCCTTCAACTGCCCCGGCGGCAGCCTCGATGCCGCATTCATGACCGTGTAGCCGCCCAGCGAATCGCCGGCCAGGATCACCGGTGACGGCGCGGCGGCGCGAGCCGCTTCCAGCACCGTCTGCACCGCACCCTCCAGCGTGAAGCGCTCGCCCCGTCGTGAGCCATGGCCCGGCAGATCGGGCGCGATGACCCGCCAGCGCGGGTCCAGGTGGCGGCGCACGGCGGCCCACATCTGGCCGTTGATGGTCGCGCCGTGAATCAGAATCAGCACCGGCTCGGTCATGTCGCCGTCTCCTTGTTGGTTTAAACCTATCTTACATGTTGGACTGATTTCATCACCAACTTGAGCGTCATCCCCGTGTTTTCCCGCGGTTTTGCGATTTAACTCATCAAACCTGTTTGACAGGTTTGCATTCGAGTCCTACTCTTCATCCCAGTCACACCGACCACACCCATGCTTGCCATCGCCCCGCTGTCCCCCATCGAGCGCCCGACGCTGTCGGCGCAGGTCGCCCGGCATCTGCTGGCGCTGATCCAGACCGAACAGCTGCGCCCCGGCGACCCGGTGCCCAGCGAGGTCAAGATCGGCCTGGACCTGCAGGTCAGCCGCGGCAGCGTGCGCGAGGCCTACCGCTCATTGGCGGCGTTAGGCATCCTTGAGATCGAAGGCGGGCGCAAGCCGCGGCTGCGCGTCGTGGACGCCAGCGTGATGGCGCAGGTCTTCGACTACGCGCTGAACACCGCCCAGGTCAGCATCGCCCATGTGCTGGAGACGCGCCGCGCGATCGAGCTGCAGACGGCCCAGCTGGCCGCCCGCTACGCCACCGACGCCCAGCGCCAGCAGCTGCGCGAGCTGGCCAGCCAGATGCGCACGGCCCACAACAAGGCCAACCACGCCCGCCGCGTCGCCGCTGACTCGGCCATCCACACCCTGATCGCCGAGGCCAGCGCCAACCCGCTGAACGCCCTGCTGCTGGGCGCGCTGCGCTCGCCGCTGGAAGCCTCGGCCGCCATGCACCTGGACGAGAGCCGCAGCGAGAGCGAGCTGATCCGCGTGATCGACGCCCATGAGGCGCTGGTCGAGCGCATCTGCGCCGGCGACGCGATCGGCGCCAGCTCGGCCATGTCCTACCACTTCGACCTGGCGATGGTCCACGTGCAGCGCACGGCGCCATCGACAACGGCACCGCCGCCCTAAGCAAGGCCCTCAATGTCCACCACTTCTTCTTTCTCGACGGCTCCAGAGGCCGTCGAGCAGGCGGTCTCACGCCTGCAACAACGCTTCGGCGACCGATTGAGCCTCAGCCGCGCAGTGCGCGAGCAGCACGCCCGCGGCGAAGGCCTGGCCACTTCCCTGGCACCCGACGCGGTCGTCTGGCCCGAGGACAAGCACGAGGTCTGCGAGATCCTGAAGCTCTGCCACGAGCTGAAGGTGCCCGTCATCCCCTTCGGCGCGGGCAGCTCGCTGGAAGGCCACGTCAGCGCGCCGCACGGCGGCATCTGCGTGGATGTCTCGCGCATGGACCGGATCCTCGAGGTGCATCTCGAGGACGGCGACTGCGTCGTCCAGCCGGGCGCCCGTCGCGAGGACATCAACGCACATCTGAAAGGCACCGGCCTGTTCTTCCCGGTGGACCCCGGCGCCAACGCCAGCATCGGCGGCATGGTGTCCACCGGCGCCTCGGGCACGACCACGATGCGCTACGGCTCGATGCAGCACAACGTGATGGCGCTGGAAGTGGCGCTGGCCGACGGCCGGCTGGTGCGCCTGGGCACCCGCTCGCGCAAGTCCTCGGCGGGCTTCGACCTCGTGCACCTGATGGTCGGCGCGGAAGGCACGCTGGGCATCGTCACCGAAGTCACGCTGCGTTTACATCCGCTGCCGGTCGAGGTCGCGGCCGCGGCCTGTGCCTTCCCCACGCTGGCGGGCGCGGTGCAGGCCGTCACCGAGATGCAGATGAGCGGCGTGCCCTTCGCCCGCATCGAGTTCCTGGACGAACACCAGGTGCGCGCCTGCAATGCCTATTCGAAGCTGGGCCTGGCCGAGCTGCCCACGCTGTTCCTCGAGTTCCACGGCAGCGAGAGCGGCGTGAAGGAGCAGGCCGAGCTGGCGCAGGAGATCGCGGCCGGCAACGGCGGCGTCGAGTTCAAGTGGTCCACCCGGCCCGAGGACCGCAGCCAGCTCTGGCAGGCGCGGCACATGGCCTATTTCGCCGCTCTGGCGATGCGGCCCGGCTGCGTCAGCGTCGTGGCGGACGTCTGCGTGCCGATGTCCGCCTTGGCCGAGCAGGTGCAGCTGGCGCGCGAGCAGATCGATGCCGAGGGCCTGGTTGCGCCGATCCTCGGCCATGTCGGCGACGGCAACTTCCACGTGCTGTTCATGCCGATGCCCGACGCCCCTGCCGAGCATGAAGCGGTGGACCACGTCTACGCCGCGATGGTCGACCGCGCGCTGGCCGCCGGCGGCACCTGCACCGGCGAGCACGGCATCGGCATGGGCAAGAAATCCAAACTGCTGAAGCAGTACGGGCCGGAGGTGATCGGCCTGATGCGCGGCATCAAGCAGAGCTGGGATCCGCACGGGATCCTCAACCCCGGCAAGATTTTCTGAACCGAATCGCATCCACAAGAGATAGATCAGGAGACAAGGACATGACCCTCACGCCCACCCGCATCGCCGCAGCAGCGGCCCTCGCCTGCATCGCCCTCCCCGCTCTCGCCGAGGACGACAGCCCGCAGACCCTCGACAAGGTGATCGTCACCGCGCAGAAGCGCGAGCAGGCCGCCATCGACGTGCCGGCCTCCGTCACCGCCGTCAACGCCCAGCGCCTCTCCGCCGCGGGCCTCTCGCAGCTGGAGGACTACGTGGCGCAGATCCCGGGCATGTCGATCACGTCCAACGGCGGATCGATGCAGGTCACGCTGCGCGGCATCTCGACCGGCCTGTCGCAGTCCTCCCCGACCACCTCCATCTACATCGACGACGCCCCGGTCGGCTCCGTCAACGCCTACACCACCGGCGCCACCCAGGTGCCCGACATCGACCCGGCCGACCTGCGCCGCATCGAGGTGCTGAAGGGCCCGCAGGGCACGCTGTTCGGGGCCGGCGCGATGGGCGGCATGCTGCGCTACGTGACGGCCACGCCCAGCTTCGACAAGGTGGCCGGCACGATCACCGCCGGCGCCGAGTCCACCGACCACGGGGACACGGGCCACCTGCTGCGCGCCTCGGTCAACCTGCCCTTCGCCGACCACAAGATGGCACTGCGGGTCTCGGCCTTCGGCCACAAGCTCGGCGGCTATATCGACAACGTCGCCGCTGGCGGCCGCAAGAACGACAACGAGACCGACATCAGCGGCGGCCAGGTCGCCTACGCCTGGCAGATCAACCCCGACTGGCGGCTGAACGCACTGGCGCTCACGCAGACCACCGATGCCGACGGCTCCAACGGCGTGGACGTCAAGCCGATGAGCCTCACGCCGCTGACCGGCGCGTACACGACGTCCAACGTCGTGCCGGTGAAGAGCAAGCGCAAGCTGGATCTTGGCAACGTCGCGATCCACGGCAACGTCGGCGATGTGACCCTGGTCTCGTCGACCACGCTGCAGAACGTCGGCGCCGAGGCGATCGGCGACGGCTCGCAGAGCTTCGGCACGCTGCTGGCCCTGGTCTTCCAGCAGCCGCGCAATGTGCAGAGCGACCAGATCACCCATACCCACCGCTTCACGCAGGAACTGCGCGCCGAAGGCGCGGTGCTGGACGGCCGCCTGAACTGGCAGACGGGCCTGTACTACACGCAGGAAGACGACAGCAACCGCATCCCCGCCTTCGGCACCTTCGACCCGGCCACCGGCGCCGCACTGCCGGTCTACTACCCCGGCACGACCACGCCCTTCCCCGACGGCCTGGCCAAGGCCCACATCAACACCACCTACAAGGAGACCTCGCTGTTCGCCAACGCGACGTACTCCATAACGCCCAAGTTCGACGTGCAGCTGGGCCTGCGCTGGGGCCGCGACCGCCAGCACTACGATCAGCTCTACACCGGCCTGCTCTACCCCACCGGCGTCTCGCTGACCCAGGACGCCACGCACTCCAAGGCCACCTACCTGCTGACCGCCAGCTACAAGGCCAGCGCCACCGATGCCTTCTACGGCCGCATCGCCACCGGCTACCGCCCGGGCGGCCCCAGCGCGGCGACGCCGGACACCGGCTTCTCGCCCATCGTCGGCCCCGACTCGCTGACCAGCGCCGAGGTGGGCTGGAAGTCGGTCTTCATGCAGGGCAAGGCCTCCTTCGAGGTCGCCCTGTTCCACACCGACTGGAAGGACATCCAGATCCAGACCAAGAAGAACACCTCCAACTTCTTCGTCAACGGCGGCAAGGCGGTGAGCCAGGGCCTGGAATCGACGCTGTCCTTCTATCCGGTGCAGGGCCTCAGCGTGCGCGGCAGCTTCGGCTACACCGATGCCCACCTGACCTCGGACACGACCAACGTGCTGGTCGGCACCGTGCCGCTGGGCAAGAGCGGCGACCGCCTGCCCTTCGTGCCCAAGGTCACCGCCTCGCTGGCCAGCGACTACCGCTTCGCCGTCGGCGGCGGCTGGGCGGCCACCGTGGGCGGCTCGGTCAGCCGCATCGGCCAGCGGGTCAGCGACTACAGCGGCAACCCCAGCATCAGCCTGCCGGCCTACACGACGGTGGACCTGAACGCCGCGCTGGACTCCGGCGCCTGGCGCCTGTCGGCCTACGTGAAGAACCTCAACAACAGCGACGGCGTGATCTACCTCGGCTCGCGCGGCCTCCTGCCGACGCAGCCCTGGAGCGCCGGCTATGTGCGGCCGCGCACGATCGGGCTGCAGGCGAGCTACAGCTTCTGATGATGGCCATGCAGTCCCACACCGTCCGCGACTTCCGCCTCGCCAGCGGCGCGGTGCTGCCCGAGGCGACGACGGCCTATCGCACGCTGGGCACGCTGAACGCCGAGGGCACGAACGCCGTGCTGGTGCTGCACGGCTACACCACCGGCCCGCAGATGCTGGACGCCGGCGCCAGCGTGGCCGAGGGCTCGTGGAGCGAGCTCGTCGGGCCGGGCAAGGCCGTCGACGTAGACCGTTACTTCATCGTCGCGCCGAACATGCTGGGCTCCTGCTACGGCTCGACCGGGCCGACCGGCGCCGGCTTCCCGCGCATCACGCTGGAAGACATCGTCGGCCTGCAAAAGCGGCTGCTGGACGTACTGGGCGTCAAGCGTGTCCACGCGGCGATCGGCCCGTCCTTCGGCGGCTACCAGGCCTGGCAGTGGGCGGTGCAGTTCCCGGACTTCGTCGAGCGCATCGCGCCGGCCGTCAGCGCGCCTTTCAATCCAGGTGGCGTCGGCGCGGCAGCGACGGTCCGTGCGCAACTCGCGGCGATGCCCGGCTGGCACGACGGCCGTTACGACCGCGCGGAGATGCTGCCTGGCCTCACCGCGATGCGCGTCGCCACGCTGAGCCGCTACGGCGTGGACGCCGAGCTCGCGCCGCGCATCCCCGATGCGGCGGCGCGTAACGCCGAGATCCAGCGCATGGCCGCCGAGTGGGCGCAGGGCTTCGAGCCCGGCTCGCTGGTGACGCTGATGGAGGCCGCCGAGGTCTTCGACATCCGGCCGCAGTTCCAACGGATCAAGGCCCGGGTGCTGATCGCCAACTCGCGCACCGACGCGGTCTTCCCTCCGGCCGTCGCCGACCAGATCGCGCCGCGGCTCGATGCCGCCCGCGTGCGCTGGCAGGCCCATCCGCTGGACAGCGAGAAGGGCCACTTCGCCTCCGGCGCCGATGCCCACCTGTGGGCCGACGCCCTTCGCAATTTCCTGGAAAGCCGATGCTGAAGAAGCTGTTCAAGATCCTGCTGGCCCTGGTCGCGCTGCTGCTGCTGATCGGCGCGGCCATCGTCGGCCAGGCCGAGTGGCAGTGGCGGCATCGGCAGCCGCTGGCGAATCCGCCGGCCATAGCCGCACCGGCGGGCAACGGCCCGGTGCTGATCCTGCTGCATGGCGCCGGCCTCAACGGCCACATGTGGGACGCCACGCGCCGCTCGCTGGACCCGCGCTGGCGCGTCGTCGCGCTGGATCTGCCCGGCCATGGCAGCCGGCTTGGCGAGCCCTACACGCTGGAAGCCGCGGTCGCCGAGGTCAAGCTGGCCGCTGCCGCGGTGGCGCCGGCGCCGGTGATCCTGGTCGGCGATTCGCTGGGCGGCTACACCGCGATGGCCGCCGCCTCGGCGCTGCCGCAGGAGCAACTGAAGGGCTTGGTGCTGGGCGGCTCCAGCGGCAATTTCGAGCCCGTCGAGATATTCAATTACTTCAGCAGCGTCGTGATGGTGAAGACGCTGCTCGCCTTCGCGGACGAGCAGAAGCTGCTGGGCCAGGCCATGGGCAAGTTCGGCTTCGCGCCGGAGGATGCGAAGAGCGTCGTGGCCGCCGGCGGCAGCATCGCCGCGGTGCCGGTGGCGGTGCGGGCGCTGATGGGCGAGGACTTCCGCTCGCGGCTCGGTGCGATCACCCAGCCGGTGGTGATCGTCAATGGCTCGCTGGACGAGCGGGCGATCGCCAAGGAACCGGGCTTCGCCAGCGTCAAGCCGGATGCCCGCATCGTGCACTTCGAGGGTTCCGGCCACGGGGTGTCCATCCGGCGGCCGGCCGAGTTCGCCGCGCTGGTCAACGAGTTCGCCGCCAAGGTGGTGCCGCAATGAGCCTGATCAAGCAGCTCCGGCAGATGCTCCCCGGCATTGGCGACCAGGATGCGCCGCGCTTCGCAGCCAGCCTCTCCACGCCGGGGCCATATGCCGCCATGCAGCCGCGCGAGGGCGTCGAGCGTGGCACGCTGCGCAGCGGCCGCTGCCCGGCCGGCGCGGTCTATCCGGGTGTGCCGCACGACTACCAGGTCTACCTGCCGGCCCGGGCGCAGGGCCCGGCCGCGCTGCTGGTCTGCATGGACGGCGCGCGCTACCTGGGCCCCGAGGCCAACACCCCGGCGGTGCTCGACGCGCTGATCGCCGAGGGCGCGATCCCGCCCACGGTGGCCGTCTTCATCGAGCCCGGTGCCGAGGGCCCGGGCCTGCCGATCTATGGCGGCGCCGGCAACCGCAGCATCGAGTACGACAGCCCTGGCGATGCCTACGCGCGCTTCCTGCTCGACGAGCTGCTGCCGCAGGCGCTGGCCGGCGTCAGCGTGACCGACGACCCGGCACAACGCGTGCTCTGCGGCCTCAGCTCCAGCGGCCACTGCGCGCTGAACGCCGCCTGGGAGCGGCCCGACGCCTTCGGCAAGGTCATCAGCCACTGCGGCAGCTTCGTCGCGCTGCGCGGCGGGCACGAGCTGGCCTCGAAGATCCGTCGCGAGCCGCACGGCCTGCGCCGCGTCTTCCTGCAGACCGGCGAGCATGACCTGGACATCGTCTTCGGCTCCTGGCTCGCGGCCAACCGCGACATGGCGGCCGCCCTCGCCTATGCCGGCATCGAGCACCGT
>NZ_LYVQ01000052.1 GCF_001984095.1 Pelomonas sp. KK5 | reverse complement strand
CTGCGTGGTCGGGGCCTGGATCGCAACCGGCGGCGGCGGTGCGGTGACGACGAACTCCGGCGGCGGCACGTACGGCGGCGGCGGGGCCTTGATGTCGGGTGGCGGCGGCACGACCTTCTCGGGCGGTGGCGGCGGCTTGACCTTCTCCTCGATCACGCGGGTCTCGATCGGGCCGACGACCTTTTCCATCGCCTTGCGGGCCAGGCCGCTGGCGAGGCCCCAGATGATGATGACGTGGATCGCCACCACCACGCCGAAACCGCTCAGCCGCGAGGACCCGGGCTTGCCCTGCGCGAAATTCATGCTGCGGCGCCCAGGTTCAGGCCCTGGCAAAGGTACTTGGTCTGCATGTAGTCGTCGAGCCCGTAGCGCGAACCTTCGCGGCCGTAGCCCGATTCCTTGATGCCACCGAAGGGCGCGGCCTCTGCCGCCAGCGCGCCTTCGTTGATGCCGACGATGCCGGTCTCCAGCGCATCGCTGACGCGCCAGACGCGGGCGATGTCGCGCGAATAGAAGTAGGCGGCCAGTCCGAACGGCGTGTCGTTGGCGGCGGCGATCACCTCGGCCTCGCTGTCGAAGCGGGTGATCGGCACGACCGGGCCGAAGGTCTCCTCGAGGGAGCAGGCCATCGAGGCGTCGGCGCCGGTCAGCACCGTCGGCGCGTAGTAGTTCGGCCCGTCGCAGCTGTCGGACCGCAGCCGCCGGCCGCCGACCACGATGGAGGCCCCGCGGGACACCGCATCGGCGACATGCCGTTCGATCTTGTCGACCGCGCGGCCGTTGATCATCGGGCCGATCTGCGAGCCCGGCGCGCTGGCCGGGCCGACCACCAGCGCCGCCACGCGGAGCGCCAGCTTCTCGACGAACAGGTCATGCACGCCGCGCTGCACGAAGACGCGGTTGGGGCAGACGCAGGTCTGCCCGCCGTTGCGGAACTTCGCCGCCATCAGTCCCTCGACCGCGGCATCGATGTCGGCATCGTCGAAGACGATGAAGGGCGCGTTGCCGCCGAGTTCCAGCGAGAGCTTCTTCAGCGTGCCGGCCGACTCGCGCGCGAGGTGCTTGCCGACCGGCGTGGAGCCGGTGAAGGTGATCTTGCGCACGCGGCCGTCGGCCAACCAGACATCGACCACCTCGGCGGCCCGCTCGCGCGAGGCCACGACCATGTTCAGCACGCCCGCCGGCAGGCCCGCCTCCTCGGCCAGCCGGGTCAGGGCCAGGGAAGTCAGCGGCGTGTCCTCGGCCGGCTTGGCGACGACGGTGCAGCCGGCGGCCAGCGCCGGCGCGATCTTGCGGGCAATCATGGCCGCCGGGAAGTTCCAGGGCGTGATCGCGGCGACCACGCCGACCGGCTCCTTGACCACCAGCATCTTGCGCCCGCGCACCGGCTCGGGAATCACGTCCCCGTAGGCGCGGGTGGCCTCCTCGGCGAACCATTCGACGTAGCTGGCCGCATAGAGCACCTCGCCGCGACCTTCCGCCAGCGGCTTGCCCTGCTCGCGGGAGATCAGGCGGCCCAGGTCTTCCTGGTGGGCCAGGATGAGGGCGTGCCAGCGCTTGAGCAGCTGGGCGCGCTGCTTGGCCGGGGTGGCGCGCCAGGCCGGCAGCGCCGCCTGCGCGGCATCGACGGCGGCCCGCGCATCGGCGGCGCCGCTGTCGGGCACCTCGGCGAAGACCGCGTCGGAGGCGGGATCGCTGACCGGCAGCCGGCGGCCATCAGCGGCGTCGCTCCAGCGGGCGTTGATGAAGTTCTGCGTGCGCTGCAGGTCGGCGCGGGTCAGGCTCAGCGGCATGGTGGGTCTCTGTCGAGGGGGTCAGGTCATGCGCCGGCGACCAGCGCGGCGATCGCCTCGCCGAGCTCGGTGGTCGAGGCGGTGCCGCCGAGGTCGCCGGTGCGCGGGCCCTCGCGCAGCACGGTCTCGATGGCCGAGAGGATGGCGTCGTGCGCCTCGCGCTCGCCCAGGAAGTCCAGCATCAGCGCGGCGGACCAGATCATCGCCACCGGGTTGGCGATGTTGCGGCCGTAGATGTCCGGCGCCGAGCCGTGCACCGGCTCGAACAGCGAGGGGAAGCTGCGCTCGGGATTGAGGTTGGCCGACGGTGCCAGGCCGATCGTGCCGGTGGTGGCGGGCCCGAGGTCGGACAGGATGTCCCCGAACAGGTTGGTGGCCACGACCACGTCGAAGCGGTTCGGCTGCAGGACGAAGCGGGCACTGAGGATGTCGATGTGCTGCTTGTCGACCGCGACCTCCGGGTAGCCCTGGCCGACGGCGTCCGCCCGGCTGTCCCACCAGGGCATGCTGAGCGCGATGCCGTTGCTCTTGGTGGCGACGGTCAGGTGCTTGCGGGGCCGGCTCTGCGCGAGCTCGTAGGCGAACTTGAGCACCCGGTCGCTGCCGAAGCGGGAGAACACCGACTCCTGGATCACGATCTCGCGCTCGGTGCCGGGGTACATCGTGCCGCCGAGATTCGTGTACTCGCCCTCGGTGTTCTCGCGCACGACGAAGTAGTCGATGTCGCCCGGCTTGCGGCCGGCCAGCGGGCAAGGCACGCCATCGAACAGGCGCACCGGGCGCAGGTTGATGTACTGGTCGAACTCGCGGCGGAACTTCAGCAGTGAGCCCCACAGCGAGATGTGGTCGGGCACGGTCGCCGGCCAGCCGACCGCGCCGAACAGGATCGCGTCCTGGCCCTGCAGCTGCGCCTTCCAGTCGTCCGGCATCATCTGGCCGGCCGAGGCGTAGTAGTCGCAGCTGGCCCATTCGATCGGCGTCAGCTCGAGGTCGATGTCGAAGCGCCGGGCGGCGACCTTCAGCACGCGCAGCGCCTCGGGCATCACTTCCTTGCCGATGCCGTCGCCGGGAATCGTGGCGATCCTGTATGTCTTGCTCATGGTGGGTTCCTTCGGTCAGGCCGCAGTGGCCGTGGTCTGGTCGTCGAGCCAGCCCTGGCGCAGCTCGGGCACCGAGCGCGCCAGCAGCTCGTAGTAAGGGTGGTGCGGGCCGCGCTCGTAGTCGGCGCGGGCGACCTGGGCCAGCTTGCGGCCGTGCTGCATCACGACGATCTCGTCGCAGACGGAACGCACCGTGTGCAGGTCGTGGCTGATGAAGAGGTAGGACAGGCCCAGCTCGCGCCGCAGCTCCGCGATCAGGTCCAGCACGGCCGCGCCGACCACCGTGTCCAGCGCCGAGGTCACCTCGTCGCAGAGGATCAGCTCGGGCTCGGCCGCCAGCGCCCGCGCGAGGTTGACGCGCTGCTTCTGGCCGCCCGACAGGCCGCCCGGCAGGCGGCCGGCGACGCTGCGCGGCAGCTTGACCAGGTCGAGCAGCTCGCCGATCCGGCGCTGCAGTGCCGGGCCGCTCAGGCCGCGGTAGAACTGCAGCGGCCGCGCCAGGATGCGCTCGATCGTCTGCGAGGGATTCAGCGCCGTGTCCGCCATCTGGAAGACGATCTGCACGCGGCGCAGCTCGTCCTTGCTGCGGCCGGCCAGCGTGGTCGGCAGCGGCTTGCCGTCGAACAGCATCTGCCCCGCGCAGGGCGCGATCAGGCCGGCGATGGCGCGGGCCAGCGTGGTCTTGCCCGAGCCCGATTCGCCGATCACACCGATGGCCTGGCCGCGGTACAGCTTCAGGTTGATGTCCTCCAGGATCAGCACCGCCGGCCTGCCCTGCCGGTCGAGCGCGCCGTAGCCGGCCGACAGCGACTTCACCTCCAGCAGCGGGGCGGCGTCCGCGCGGGCCGAGGAACTGCAGCCGGCCTCGCGCTGCTTCGGCTGCGCGGCCGCCAACAGGCTCTGCGTGTAGTCGTGCACCGGCGCGGCGAGGATCTGCGCGGTGGCGCCGAGTTCGCGCATCGAGCCGTCGCGCAGCACCAGGATGTGGTCGGCCATCTGCGCCACCACGGCCAGGTCATGGCTGACGTAGACGGCGGTCGTGCCCCGCTCCCGCACGACGCGGCGGAAGGCGCGCAGCACCTCGATCTGCGTGGTCACGTCGAGCGCCGTCGTCGGCTCGTCGAGGATGACCAGATCGGGATCGGTGATCAGCGCCATCGCCGCCATCAGACGCTGCAGCTGGCCGCCGGAGACCTGGTGCGGATAGCGGGCACCGATGGTGTGTGGGTTCGGCAGCGCCAGCTCGGTGAACAGCGCGACGGCCTTGGCCTCGGCGGCGGCACGCTCCAGCGTACGGTGGATCATGGCCGGCTCGACGACCTGGTCCATGATCGTGCGCGAGGGGTTGAACGAGGCGGCCGCGCTCTGCGCGATGTAGGCGACGCGGCGGCCCCGCAGCGCGCGCTGCTGCGCCTCGCCGAGGCCCAGCACCTCGGTCTCGCCGATATGGATGGTGCCGCCGGCGATGCGGCAGCCGTGGCGGGCATAGCCCATCAGCGCCAGCGCGGTGGTCGTCTTGCCGGAGCCGGATTCGCCGATCAGCGCCAGCACCTCGCCCGGCGCGATCTCGAAGTTCAGCTCGTCGACGATCGTGTGCTCGCCGGCGACGATCTTCAGGCCCCGGACCTTGACATGCGCGCCCATCAGCGGAGGCCTCCGTCGCGGGCGGCGCGGCCCGGCAGGTTGTCGATCAGCAGGTTGACCGCGATGGTCAGGCTGGCGATGGCCAGCGCCGGCGTGACGATGGCCGCGCCGCCCATCGGCAGCGCGCCGATGTTCTCGCGCACCAGCGAGCCCCAGTCGGCATCCGGCGGCTGCACGCCAAGGCCGAGGAAGCTCAGCGAGGCCAGCAGCAGCACGACGTAGACGAAGCGCAGGCCCAGGTCGGCCAGCATCGGGTTGATGATGTTGGGCAGGATCTCGTTGAGCATGATGTAGAGCGTGCCCTCGCCGCGCGTGCGGGCCACGACGACGTAGTCCATCGCGTTGATGTTGACGGCCAGCGAGCGCGCGATGCGGAAGGCGCCGGGCACGTAGATCAGCGCCGCCGTCAGGATCAGCATCGGCAGCGAGGAGCCGAAGGCGGCGACCATGATCAGCGCCAGCATCTTGGAGGGGATCGAGGTCAGCGTGTCGATCGAGCGGCTCAGGCTCGCGTCCAGCCAGGGCGCGCTGGCGGCGGCCAGCAGGGCCAGCAGCGTGCCCGTGCCGCTGGCGATCAGCGTGGCCAGCAGCGCGATGCCGACCGTGTAGCGCGCGCCCTGGACGACCCGGGCCAGCATGTCACGGCCGAGGTAGTCGGTGCCGAACCAGTGCGCGGCGCTGGCGGGTGCGAACACGTCGGCATTGCCCATGTCCGCGCCGTCCTGCGACATCAGCATCGGGCCGAAGACGGCGGCCAGGATCCACAGGGCCAGGACCAGCAGGCCGAGCAGGCCGGGCCAGGACATCGCGGGCAGTCGGCGCCGCAGCCGCGGGACGACGGGGATGTTGGAAGGGGACATGGTGAACGAGCCTCGATCGATCAGCGGTGGCGCAGGCGCGGATTGGCGACGATGCTGCACAGGTCGGCCAGCGTGACCAGCAACAGGTAGACGGCGCAGAACAGCATCGCGCAGGTCTGTACCAGCGGCATGTCGCGCTGCGACACGCCATCGACCATCAGCGTGGCGATGCCGGGGTAGTTGAAGATCGTCTCGACGATGATGACGCCGCCGAGCAGGTAGGACAGCGACAGCGCCACCGCATTGGCGATCGGGCCGATCGCGTTGGGCAGCGCATGGGCCAGCACCATGCGGGTCGGCGAGGCACCCTTGAGCCGCACCATCTCGATGTACGGCGCCTTCAGCTGGTCGACGACGGCCGCACGGGTCATGCGCATCATCTGCGCGACGGTGACGCAGCACAGGCTCAGCACCGGCATCGCGAAGGCCCGCATCATCTGCCCGAGCGAATCGACGCTGCTGCTGTAGGACAGCGCGGGCAGCCAGTGCAGCTGCACCGCGAAGACCAGCACGGCCAGCGTCGCCACCAGGAACTCGGGCACCGAGACGATGGCCACGGCGCCGGAGCTGGCCATGCGGTCGAACCAGGAGCCCCGCCACATCGCCGAGGCGATGCCCAGGCCCAGCGCGAAGGGCACCGAGATGGCGGCCGTGATGCCGGCCAGCAGCAGCGAGTTCGGCAGGCGGCTGGCCAACATGTCGGCGACCGGCAGGCCGGTCACGGCCGACAGGCCGGGATTGCCGCTCACGAGGCCGCTCAGCCAGTGCCAGTAGCGCAGCGGCGCCGGCACGTTCAGGCCCATCTGCTCGCGCAGCGCGGCCAGCGACTCCCGGGTGGCCTCCTGGCCCAGCTGGGCCTCGGCCGCGTCGCCGGGCAACAGGGCCGTGATGGCGAAGACCACCATCGAGACGACCAGCAGCGACACCGCGGCGAGCAGCAGGCGGTTGACGATCAGGCGCAGGATCAGCAGGTTCATGGTGCGGCGCGTTCCTCGGCTCAGGCGTCCAGCCAGACGTGCTCGGCGAAGGAGTAGCCCATCAGGCCGCCCAGCGGGATCGGCGCCAGGCCCTTGAGCTTGCTGCTGTGGCCGTCGATGCTGGCCAGGAACAGCGGGATGCCGATGCCGGCGTCGTCGTGGATCATGGTCTGCATGTCCGCGTACATCTGCTTGCGCTTGGCCAGGTCGGTCTCGCCGCGGGCGGCCACCAGCAGCTGGTCGAACTTCGCATCCTTCCAGCGCGACTCGTTCCACGGCGCATCGGACTTGAAGAACAGCGTCAGCAGCGAGTCGGCGCTCGGCCGCGGGTTGACGTTGCCGAAGCCCACCGGGCTGTTGAGCCAGTGGTTGGACCAGTAGCCGTCGGCCGGCATGCGCTTGAGGTCGAGGTTGACGCCCAGGCGCTGCGCGCTCTGCTGCATCACCAGCGCGATCTCGATCGAGTAGGTGGCGGCCGGCGACACCACGACCGGGATCTTGGCGCCGCCCACATTGGCCTTCTTCAGGTGGAACTTCGCCTTCTCGGGATCGAAGGGCCGCTGCGGCAGGCCGGCGAAGTGGAAGCGGTTGGTCGGGTCGATCGGCTGGTCGTTGCCGATGACGGCATTGCCCAGTGCCACCGACTTGCGCATCTGCTCGCGGTCGAGCAGGTACTTCATGCCCAGCACGAAATCCGGGTTGGCGCCGGGCCCCAGGTCCTTGCGCATGATCAGGCTCGAGTACTGGCCGGACTGCGTGCTGAAGATCGCGTAGCCAGGCGTGCTCTTCACGCGCGCCACGGCGCGCGGGTTGATCGAGGCGGCCAGGTCGAGGTCGCCCGACAGCAGCGCGTTGACCCGCGCGCCGTCGTCGCCGATGCCGACGAACTCGATCTCGTCCAGATAGGGCTTGCCGGGCTTCCAGTAGGTCTCGTTGCGCACGGCGATCGAGCGGACGCCGGGCTTGAACTCCTTCAGCTTGAACGGGCCGGTGCCGATGCCGGCGTTGAAGTCGGTCGTGCCGTCCTTGACGATCAGGAAGTGGAAGGTGCCGAGGATCACCGGCAGGTCGGCATTCGGCGCGCTCAGCGTGATCGTCACCTCGCCGGGGCCGCTCACCTTCACCGAGTCGATCTGGTCGGCCAGGATCTTGGCCTTGGAGGCCGTGGCGGGATCCTTGTGACGCATGATCGAGAACACCACGTCGGCCGGGCTCAGCGCCTTGCCGTCATGGAAGCTGACGCCCTTGCGCAGCTTGAAGACCCAGACCTTCGCATCCTTGGTCGTGAACTCCTCGGCCAGGGCCGGCTGCGGCGCGAGGTTGCCGTCCAGCGTGGTGAGGCCGTTGTAGAGCATCGTGCCGCGCGAGTAGTCCGTCTGGTTGGACATCTTGGCGGGGTCGAGCGTGTCGGTGATGGCGGCCGTGCCGCCGGCCACGCGGATGCGCCCGCCGCGGCGCGGCGTCTGGGCATGGGCCGACAGCGCCGCGCCCGCCAGGCCGCCGGCCAGGGTCGCCTGCATGCCGCCTGCGAGCAGCATGCCCAGGATGTCGCGCCGGCTCGCGCCGCGGCGCAGGGCGTCCATCAGGCGCAGGCTGTCCTGCGGGCCGAGCAGCTCGTGCAGTGGCTTGTTCTCGTTCATCGTCTGTTCCTGCGTGCTGAAGTGGAGGCGGTTGAATGATGAAGACCGGACCGGCGCTGCTCAGGACAGCTGGTCCTTGAGCCGGTAGTAGAGGCCCACGGCCGGCAGGAACCACGGCGGGCCGAGGTGGCCGGGGATGGCCGGCCAGGGCCGGTCGCGCCAGGGGTTGGCCGCGGCGTTGCCAAGCATGGTCTCGGCCATGCGCTGGCCCATGTGCACCGACATCTGCGTGCCATGACCGCTGTAGCCCAGCGAGTAGTAGAGCCCGTCCCGCTCGCCCGCGTGGGGCAGGCGGTCCTGGCTCATGTCGACCAGGCCGCCCCAGCAGTAGTCGAGGCGCACGTCCTTGAGCTGCGGGAACATCTCGACCAGGCCGCGCTGCAGGATCTCCCCGCTCTTGCGGTCCGAGGTGGGGCTGGAGATGGCGAAGCGGGCGCGCCCGCCGAACACCAGCCTATGGTCCGGCGTCATGCGGAAGTAGTGGTGGATGTTGGCCACCGTCACATAGGTGCGGCGCCCGGCCAGCAGGGCCTGCGCGCGCTCGGCGCCGAGCGGCTCGGTCACCACGATGAAGCTGCCGATGCCGACGATGCGCCGGCGCAGCCAGCCGAAGGTGCCATAGCCACCATGCAGGCAGGCGCCGGTGGCCACCAGCACCTGCTGGGCCTCCACGACGCCGCGAGGCGTATGGACCCGGTGCGCGTGGCCCCGGCCCAGCCGCTCCAGCCGCTGCACCGGCGTGCCGAGGTGGATCTGCGCGCCGCGGCCCTGCGCGGCCGCGCCGAGGCCCGCGGCGAAGCGGCCCATGTGCATCTGCGCGCTGCGCTTCTGCAGCAGGCCGCCGACGAAGCGCTCGCTGGCGACCTCGTCGCGCACGCGGGTGGCGTCGAGCAGCTCGATGTCGGAGTCGACCTCGCGCCGCATGCGCTCATGCGCGCGGGCCAGCGCCTCGAAGTGCACGGGCTTGGTGGCCAGCTTGAGCTTGCCGTTGCGCTGGAAGTCGCAGTCGATCTGCTCTTCCTTCACCAGCCGGGCGACGCTGTCCACGGCCGCGTCGAACTCGTGGTACCAGGCCCGTGCCTGCTCGACGCCGTACTGCTCGGCGGCGACCGCATAGTCCACGGCCAGGCCGTTGTTGACATGGCCGCCGTTGCGGCCCGAGGCTTCCTTGGCGACCCGGTCGCAGGCTTCCAGCACGACCACCTTGGCGCCCCGCTGGGCCAGCGAGCGCGCGGCCGACAGGCCGGTGAAGCCGGCGCCGACGATCACGACATCGGCCCGCGCCGGCAGCTCCGCCGCAGCGGGCACGAAGGCCGGCGCCGAATCGGTCCAGTAGGAGTCGAGCTTCATCGCTGTTGCTGCTGCCGCGTTCAGAGGCCGACGACGCCGGGCAGGCCGCCGATGTCGGCGATCTCTACGTAGTTGTAGGCCGGGTTGCCCGGGCCATGGCCGCGGTTGACGAAGACCTTGTTCTTGATGCCGATGTCGTCGGCCGACATCAGGTCGTAGCGCAGGCTCGAGGACACGTGCAGCAGGTCCTCCGGATTCGCATTGAGCGAATCGAGCATGAACTCGAAGGCCTGCAGTCGCGGCTTGTAGGCCTGGGCCTGCTGGGCGGTGTAGACGCGATGGAAGGGCGCGCCGAGCAGGGCCACGTTCTTGTGGATCTGATCGTCGGAGGCGTTGGAGAGGATCACCAGCGGGATCTCCTTGGCGATCTTCGCCAGACCGGCGGGCACGTCGTCGTGCGGGGTCCAGGTGGGCACGGCGTCGTAGTAGCGCTGGGCCTCGTGGTCGTAGTACTGAATGCCCCAGGCCTTGCACAGGCGGCGGATCGAGTTCTTCAGCACGTCGACATAAGGCTTCCATGCGCCCAGCACTTCGTCGAAGCGGTAGGCGGTGAAGTCGGCGATGAACTGTTCCATCTCTTCCGGCTTGATGCGGTCGGAGAAGATGTCGCGCGTCAGCTCGGCCATGCGGAAACGGGTCAGCGTGCCGTAGCAGTCGAAGGTGATGAATTTGGGACGGAAAATCATTTCGTTGAATCCTCGGGTCTCATGAACAAACTGGCCTGCGTGCTGCTCGTCATCTGGATTTCATTGAAGCATGTGACACAAACAGAAATGCAGGGATTTGGGCGGCGGGCACGCACGAAACTGTGGTTTCAAACGCCTGCTGCGGCATAGCCTGCGGCATGCGCCAAGCCCGGGCCGCGGTGCACTCCAAAGCGGCGCCGAACGGGCATCCGGCACGCTTTTCGTGCACTGGGATCGGGCCCGGATCGACAGGGCAGATCCTAGAGAGGCTGGCGTCCGATGTGGCCCGCTTTGGCGGGCCTCGGAACGCAGAAAGTTGCAAGTACGGCGGCCGCCGCAGCCGAAGCTGCGGTATCGGCCCCGGCAGCAAGATCGTCCTAGCGTGCGGCAGCCAAGCTGGCGACCATCGGTCCAGAATTGCGTTCCCGGAGGCCCCCTTGAGTTACACCCACAACGCCGCAGGCAGCTCGTCTTCTCTCGACGGCATCGTCCTGCGCCCGATGCTTGCCGCCGACCTGGAGGCGGCGCACGGCCTGTCGACGGCCGTGCGCTGGCCGCATCGGCTGGCGGACTGGCAGTTCGCGTTCGAGTTCGGCTCCGGCGTCGTCGCGGAGCGCGATGGCGAACTGCTAGGCACCGCACTGAGCTGGCCCTGGGGCCCGGCGCATGCGACGCTGGGGCTGGTCATCGTCGACCCGCGCTGCCAGGGGCGGCGCATCGGCTACCGGCTGATGCAGGCCCTGCTCGAAGGCCTGGAGGGCCGCTCGGTGCTGCTGCATGCCACGGCCGAGGGCCGCGGCCTTTACGAGCGCCTGGGCTTCGTCCGCAGCGGCGAGGTGCGCCAGCACCAGGGCTTGGCCGGCTCCGCGCCGCTGGTCGCGCTGGGCGCCGGTTGGCGCCTGCGGCCGTCGACCAGCCATGATGCCTTCAAGCTGATACAGCTCGATGCGAAGGCGCGCGGCATGCCGCGCGAGGCGCTGATCACGGCCCTGCTCGCCCAGTCCGATACGGTGGTGCTCGACAAGGACGACCACGCCAAGGGCTTCGCCATGCTGCGCCGCTTCGGCCGGGGTCAGGTCATCGGCCCCGTCGTGGCGCCCGACGCCGAGGGCGCGAAGGCCCTGATCGCTCACCTCGTGGGCATGAATGCCGGCAAGTTCGTGCGCATCGACGTCGACTTCGACAGCGGCCTGACCGAGTGGCTCGAAACCCTGAACCTGCTGCGCGTGGACGGCCCGACCGAGATGATCCGCGGGCCGGTGCCGGAGGCCGTTGCCGGTGTCCGGCGCTTCGCGCTGGTCACGCAGGCGCTCGGCTGAAGTGAGCTTCGTCTACAAGTCCGACCCGGTGCGCGGCCGCATCTGGGCCGAGGTGTTCGCGCGAGAGGCGCCCGGGATCGACTTCCGCATCTGGCCCGATATCGGCGACCCGGGCGCGGTGCGCTTCCTGGCGGCCTGGGAGCCCCCGCAAGGCCTGGCCGATCGGCTGCCTCGCCTTGAGCTGTTGTTCTCGACCGGCGCCGGCGTCGACCAGTTCGACTTCGCTGCCCTGCCGCCCGATCTGCCGGTCGTGCGGATGATCGAACCGGGCATCGTCGCGGGCATGGTCGAGTACGTCTGCTGGGCCGTGCTGGGCCTGCATCGTGACATGCCGCGATACCAGGCCCAGCAGTGCGAGGCCCGCTGGCAGGCCCTGCCGGTGCAGCCCGCGACCCGCCGCAGCATCGGCGTGCTGGGCCTGGGCTCGCTCGGCCAGGCGGTGCTGAAGCAGTTGCGCGGCTTCGGCTTCGACTGCGCGGCCTGGAGCCGCTCGCGGCACCAGCTCGACGGAGTGCGCTGCCACGCCGGGCCCGAGGAACTGCCCGCCTTCCTGGCCGGCACGCAGATCCTCGTCTGCCTGCTGCCGCTGACCGAGGACACGCGCGGCTTCCTCGATGCTTCCCTGTTCGCGGCCTTGCCGCAGGGCGCGTGCCTCGTGCATGTCGGCCGCGGGCCGCAGCTGGTGCAGCACGATCTGCTGGCAGCGCTCGATGCGGGGCACATCGCCCATGCGGTGCTCGACGTCACCGAGCCCGAACCGTTGCCCGCAGAGCATCCCTTCTGGCGCCACCCGGCGATCAGCCTGACGCCGCACATCGCCAGCATGACCCAGCCGGAGACCGCCGCGCTGGCCGTGATCGAGAACCTGCGGCGCCACGCCACAGGCCAGCCCCTGCATGGCCTGGTCGACAGGCGCCTGGGCTACTGAGCCCGCAGAATCTTCTGCTGTCCGCGCGCAAAGAACAGCCGCGTGGCGTCCCCGGCGGCCCCGATTGCGGCACCACCCGCTTCGCCGCTGAACCTAAGCTTTGAGCCATGTCCACGACGACGTTCTGTCACCCATGCAGTCTCAAGCCCATCCCCATCTCGATGCCCTCATCGCCCTCGATCGCAGCCATCTGATCCACCCTGTCGCGCCCTGGCGCCAGCACGAGGCCCGCGGCGTCCGCATGCTCGAATCGGGCCAGGGTTCCTGGCTCACGGACTCGACCGGCCACCGGCTGCTGGATGCCTTCGCCGGGCTCTGGTGCGTCAATGTCGGCTATGGCCAGGACAGCGTCGTGCGGGCCGCCGCCGCGCAGATGAGCAAGCTGCCCTATGCCACCGGCTACTTCCATTTCGGCAGCGAACCGGCGATCCGGCTGGCGGCCCGGCTGGTCGAGCTGAGCCCGGCCTCGCTGACACGCGTCTACCTGACGCTGGGCGGCTCGGAGGCGATCGATGCCGCGGTGCGACTGATCGTCCAGTACTACAACAACACCGGCCGCCCGAGCAAGAAGCAGTTCATCTCGCTGGAGCGCGGCTACCACGGCTCGTCCTCGGTCGGTGCGGGGCTGACCGCCCTGCCGGCCTTCCACCGCGGCTTCGACATGCCGCTGCCGAGCCAGCACTACATCGCCTCGCCCTACCCCTACCGCAGCCCGGTCGGCCAGGACCCGCAGGCGATCATCGCGGCCTCGGTGGCGGCGCTGCGCGCCAAGGTCGCGGAACTGGGCGCCGAGAACGTGGCTGCGTTCTTCTGCGAACCCATCCAGGGTTCGGGCGGCGTGATCATCCCGCCCGCGGGTTGGCTGAAGGCCATGAGCGAGGCCGCCCGCGAGCTGGACATCCTCTTCGTCGTCGACGAGGTGATCACCGGCTTCGGCCGCACCGGGCCGATGTTCGCCTGCGCCGCCGAAGGGGTCGAGCCCGACCTGATGACGCTGGCCAAGGGCCTGACCGCCGGCTACGCGCCGATGGGCGCGACGCTGCTGTCCGAGAAGGTCTACGCGGGCATCGCCGACGGCGCGCCGGCCGGTGCGGTGATCGGCCACGGCGCCACCTATTCGGCCCATCCGGTCAGCGCCGCCGTGGCACTGGAAGTGCTGCGCCTGTACGAGGAGGGCGGCCTGCTGGCCAACGGGCAGGCGGTGGCCCCGCATTTCGCCGCCGTGCTGGACGGGCTGCTGGACCATCCGCTGGTCGGCGACTCGCGCCATCGCGGCCTGCTCGGCGCGCTGGAGCTGGTCAGCGACAAGGCGACGAAGCGCGGCTTCGATCCGGCGCTGGGCCTGTCGGATCGCCTCTTCCAGTCCGGCTACGACAACGGCCTGGTCTTCCGCTCCTTCGGCGACCACATCCTCGGCTTCGCGCCGGCCCTGTGCTTCACCGAGTCGGAGTTCGGCTTGATGGCCCAGCGCCTGAAGAAGACGCTGGACGAGGTGCTGGCCGCGCCGGACGTGCGCGCGGCTATGAAGTAGCCCCAATAGGCATAACGCGCAGGCTGGACGCAGAATCAAGCCACCCCTGACTTCACAAGCGACGCATCTTCGTGGGACCTCTCAAACTCGACCGCCTTGACCTGCGCATCCTGAGCCAGCTGCAGCGCAACGGTCGCATCACCAATGTCGACCTGGCCGATGCGGTCGGCCTGTCGCCGAGTCCCTGCCTGATCCGCGTCAAGCGCCTCGAGACCGCCGGCTACATCGCGGGCTATGGCGCGCAGCTGCGGCTGGAGAAGCTGGGCGACACGCTCACCGTCTTCACCGAGGTGACGCTGGCCGACCATCACCGAGAGGATTTCATCCGCTTCGAGTCGGCGATCCGCGATGTCGAGGAGATCCTCGAATGCCACCTGATCAGCGGCGGCTACGACTACATGCTGAAGTTCACGACGCGCGGCGTGAACCACTACCAGTCGGTGATCGAGAGCCTGCTGGAACGCAATATCGGCATCGAAAAGTACTTCAGCTACATCGTCATCAAGTCGGTGTTCATCAAGACCCACTACCCGATCGAAGGGCTGTTCCCGCCCACCACCTGAGCGGCCGGTAAGGCCGCTTCCACGACCCGACGCCGGCCTCAGAGCCGGCGTTTTTCATGGCCCATCGCGGTGCAGTCCGCGCACCAAAGCCGCTGGCCGCGCACCAGCTCGCCGTATTCAGCATGGCGTGCTGGCAAGGGTCCGGCAAATCAATCGAACATTGCGTGCACAGGCCCTCAAACGGCAGTGCTTGTGCGGCTCGAATTTTCATAATTCCTCCATGCCGCGCCGCCCTCAGCACAAGGTCCTGCAGCCCTTCCCAGGCCTGCGTCGCGAAGCAGCCGCCCATCCTTGACCACAACATTTCAGGAGTTCTTCGCGATGTCCAAACGACGCATTTCCCGTGCCGCGATCCCGGCGGCCGTATGTCTCGCCTGCTGTCCTGCCGTGTGGGCGCAGGATGCGGCGAAGGCGCCGGAGGACGCGGCCAGCGCCGCATCATCCTCGCAGCTCAGCACGGTGACGGTGCTGGGCACCAAGCAGCCCTATCGCAACCTCTCCGCCACCGGCGCGATGAAGACCGACACGCTGGTGCGCGACATGGCGCAGAGCGTACGCGTGCTCTCGGCCGACGTGCTGCAGGATGCCGGCGTGACCAAGCTGGCCGATGCGCTCGAACTGAGCAGCGGCATCGCCAAGCAGAGCAACTTCGGCGGCGTGTGGGACAGCTACGCGATGCGCGGCTTCACCGGCGACCCCAACTTCGGCTCCGACTACATGGTCAACGGCTTCAACTACAGCCGCGGCTACAACGGCGTGCGCGATTCGGCCAACACCGCGTCGGTGGAAATCCTGAAGGGCCCGGCCTCGGCGCTGTACGGCCGCGGCGAGCCCGGAGGCACCGTCAACATGACGACCAAGAAGCCGCTGTTCGTGCCCGAGTACACGCTGGGCCTGTCAGGCGGCAGCTACTCCACGTTCCGCGAGACGGCCGACCTGACCGGCCCCATCTCCGACAGCCTGGCCTACCGCCTCAACGCTGCCCACGAGAAGGGCGACAGCTACCGCGACCACGTCATGTCCGAGCGCACGCTGGTGTCGCCGTCCTTCCTGTGGATGCTGGGCGAGGACACGACCATCTCCTACGAGCTGGAGTACTCCAAGCAGGAGGCCACCTTCGACCGCGGCGTCGTCGCCATCAACGGCCAGCTCGGCGTCGTGCCGCGCTCGCGCTTCCTGGGCGAACCGGGCGACGGCCCGCACGTCACCAAGACCACCGGCAACCAGCTCTTCGTGCAGCACTACTTCAACGACGACTGGTCGATCCAGACCGGCGTCAGCTACCGCGAGAGCTCGATCAAGGGCATCTCGACCGAGGTCTCCGTGCTGGGCGACGGCTACACCTTCCTGCGAACCGACGGCCACACCCTGGTGCGCCAGCGCCGCTCGCGCGACAACTCGGCCCTCGACGTATCGGGCCGCTTCGAGCTGCTGGGCAAGGTGCGCGGCGCGGGCATGCAGCACAACCTGCTGTTCGGCGTGGACGGCTACAAGTTCACCGACAACCGCCTGCAGTTCCGCGTCCGGCGGCTGGCGAGCCAGGACATCGACCTCTACAACCCCGTCTACGGCAATCCGCCGCCCGCCTTCCCGGCCGCACCGCTGACCGCCACGCACGAGGAGCAGCGCTCCAAGTCGGTCTACGCGCAAGACCAGATCGACCTGGCCGCGCAGTGGAAGCTGCTGCTGGGTGTGCGCTATGACAAATACGACCAGTCGCTGCTGGATCACAACAGCGGCCTGACCGTGGCGCAGACGTTGAGCGCCACCTCGCCGCGTGCCGGCCTCGTCTACCAGCCGAGCAAGACGGTGGCGCTGTATGCCACTGCCTCCAAGAGCTTCCGCCCGAACAGCGGCGTCAGCTTCGAGAAGCAGCCCTTCCCGGCCGAGAAAGGCAAGTCCGCCGAGGTCGGCGCCAAGTACGACTCCGCCGACGGCAAGATCAGCAGCACGCTGGCGATCTACAAGATCTCCAAGAACAACGTGCTGACGCCCGACCCGCGGGATCCGAACAATGCGTCCATCCCCGCCGGCGAGGTGCAGAGCAAGGGCGTCGAGTTCGACCTGGGCGGCGAGATCGCGTCGGGCCTGCTGCTGTCTGCGGCCTATGCGTTCACCGACGCGAAGGTGACCCAGGACAACGCCGCGGCGACCGGCGTCAGCCTGGTCGGCCGCCAACTGCCCAACGTGCCACGCCATAGCGCCAACCTGCTGCTGGTGCAGTCCTTCAAACTCGCAGGCAACGCCGCAACGGCGGGCGTGGGCCTGAACTACGTCGGGGAACGCGAGGGCTCCGTGGCGCCGGTGGTGCAGGCCGACCTCTTCAAGCTGCCGGCCTACACGACGGTCAAGCTGATCGGCAGCTACGCCATTGGCAAGGCGTGGAAGTTCACGCTCGACGTCGACAACGTCTTCGACAAGACCTTCTACAGCAGTTCCTATGCCCAGTGGTGGGTCTTCCCCGGCAATGGCCGCAAGTTCACCTTGGCGGGCCAATACAAGTTCTGACGCAGCCGGACGCACCAGGCCATGAAATCCATGATGCGTTTCCACCGCTGGGTCGGCCGGGGGCTGGCCGCCCTGCTGCTGGTCGCCGCGCTGACCGGTGCCGGCATGCAATGGCTGCAGCCGCTGCCCGATGAGGCACCGGCGGCGGCCGGGCCCTCCCTCCAGGCGCAGGCCGATGCGCTCGATCGCGGCCTGGCGACGCTGCAGGCCACGCGGCCCGACCTGCAGTGGCGGCTGGTGCAACTGGGCAGGTCCACGCTGCAGGTCGAACTGGACGACACGCGGGGGAAACGCTGGCGGGCCGAGCTGGCGGCCGCGGACGGCCGCCTGCTGGCCGTGGTTGGCGAGGACGCGCTGCTGGGCCCCTGGCTGGTGCGACTGCATCTGTGGCAATGGCTGGGAGTCGGCGGCTTCTGGTTGACCGGGCTGGTGGCCTGCCTTGCGCTCTGCTCGACGGCTGTGGGCCTGCGGCTGTGGTGGCGGCTGCGACGCACCCGCGCGCCACAGCTGCGGCGGCGCTGGCACCGGCGCGTCGGCATCGTGGCGCTGATGCCGCTGGCTCTGCTGTTCGGCACGGCCGCGGCACTGAGCTGGCCGGGTGCCGTGCGTGCTGCGATCGTCGCGCTGGGCGGTCAACCGGCCATGGAGATCCCCGTGGCACCGGTGCGCCCGGACCTGGCACGGGTCTCGGCAGGCCAAGCCTTGCTCAATGCTGCTGCGGCCCTGCCCGAGGCCAGGCCGCAGCGACTGTACCGGCAGGCGCCGGGGCTGCTGCGCCTGCGCCTGCGCGGCGAGGAATGGCACCCCTACGGGCTCAGCCAGGTCTTCGTGGCCGAGCAGGGCGGCGGGGTTGTCGCGGTGCGCGACGGACGGCAGTTGCCGCTGGTCGAGCGCTACGTCAACGTGATCTTCTCCTTGCATGCAGGCGCCGTGCCGCCGTGGGGTGGGCCCACGACGGCCCTGCTGATGCGTCTGGGCTGGACCGCCCTGGCCCTGTCCCTGGCGGCCCTACTGCTGACGGGCCTGCCCTGGCGACAGCGCAAGCTGCCGCGCTGAACCCACTCAATCCTTTTTCGACGAGTCCATCATGTCCACTCCGTCCAGTCTGTCCCGTGCCGCAGTGATGCCGCAGCCTGCTGCATCGCTGTCGGGTCAAATTGCTGCGCACAAGGCGCGCATCACGTCCATCGACGCGCTGCGGGGCTTCGTGATGATCGTGATGCTGCTGGACCACGTGCGGGAGACGCTCTACCTGCACCTGCAGGTGACCGATCCGATGACCGTGCCCGGCACGCCCTCGGATGTCTTCTTCTCGCGCCTGGCCGCGCATTTCTGCGCCCCGGTGTTCGTGTTCCTGACCGGCCTGTCGGCCTGGCTCTATGCCAACCCGCCGAGCGGCGCGAAGCGCGACGTGCGCGACTTCCTGCTCAAGCGCGGCCTGCTGCTGATCCTGCTGGAACTGACGCTGGTGAACTTCGCCTGGAGCGGCACCTACACCGTGCTCTACCTGCAGGTCATGTGGGCGATCGGCTTCAGCATGGTCGTGCTGGCCTACATGTCCGGCCTGCCGCGCTGGCTGCTGGCGACGCTGGGGCTGCTCATCGTGGGCGGCCACAACGCGGTGGCCGGCTACGTGGTCGCGCCGGACAGCGCCTGGTTCCCGCTTTGGACCCTGATGCTGCACCGCGGTTGGCTGGTCGCCGACGGCGCGCTGAAGGTCAAGCTGACCTATCCGGCGCTGCCCTGGGTCGGCGTGATCCTGCTCGGCTATGCCTTCGCGCCGCTCTTCTCCGCGGCGGTGAGCCGGCTGCAGCGCCAGCGCACGCTGGTGCTCACGGGCCTAGCCTGCCTGGCCCTGCTGCTGGTGCTGCGCGGCTTCAACATCTACGGTGAGAACGCGCCCTGGACCCCCCAGGCCAACGGCATCGAGACGCTGAAGGACTGGCTCGACTTCACCAAGTACCCGCCCTCGCTGGACTTCCTGCTGATGACGCTGGGCGGCGGCCTGCTGATGCTGGCGGCGCTGGAGAAGGCGGACAACGGCTTCACCCGCGTCTGTTCGACCTTCGGCGGCGCGCCGATGTTCTATTACATCTTCCACCTCTATGTGCTGATGATCAGCTACCGCATCCTGCTGGCCATATTCGGCCCGAACCAGGGCACCCGCTTCGGCGTCGATGCGGATTCCTTCTGGGTCGTGTGGGTGGTGTGGCTGGCGATGGTGCCGCTGCTCTACATCCCGGTGCGCGCCTTCGCGGCGTTCAAGCGCCGCTCCACCCAGGCCTGGGTGCGCTACTTCTGACGCCGGCCCGCCATCATGCGTGACGACACCCTCACCACAGCGCCGCGCCGCAGCCGGCACCGCTCGCTGGAGCCGGTGCTGCGCCATATCGACGCGCACCTGAGCGAGCCGCTCAGCCTCGAAGGCCTGGCCCAGCTCAGCGGCCTGAGCCTGTGGCGCTTCGCCACCGTCTTCCGCGAGCATGTGGGCCTGCCGCCCTATCGCTACATCGACCAGCAGCGCGTGCGCCATGCCCAGCTGCTGCTGCGCCAGGGCATGCCGCCGGCCCGGGTGGCCACCGAGGCCGGCTTCTACGACCAGAGCCATCTCTCGCGCCGCTTCAAGCGCCAGTGCGGGATGACGCCGGGCCAGTACCAGACCGAGGCCGGGGCGCGGGCATGAAGGAGCAGCCGACCATGCCGCACGACATCCATGACCTGCTGCCGGCCCTGACCGTCCTGCGCCACGACCTGCACGCCCACCCCGAGCTGGCCTTCGCCGAGCACCGCACGGCCGGCATCGTGGCCGCCGCGCTGCGCGAGCTGGGCCTGGAGGTGCACGAGGGCATCGGCGGCACCGGCGTGGTCGGCGTGCTGCGCCATGGCGAGGGCGGCAGCGTGGGCCTGCGCGCCGACATGGATGCGCTGCCGATGAACGAACAGGGCCGCCACGCGCATGCCAGCGTGCACGCCGGCGCGCACCACGGCTGCGGCCACGACGGCCACACGGCCATGCTGCTCGGCGCCGCGCGGCAGCTGGCGCGCACGCGGCGCTTCGCCGGCACGGTCAACTTCATCTTCCAGCCGGCCGAGGAAGGTCGCGGCGGCGCCGACGCGATGATCCGCGACGGGCTGTTCGAACGCTTCCCCTGCGAGCAGGTCTTCGCGCTGCACAACTGGCCTGACCTGCCGCTGGGCCAGGCGCAGACGCGGCCCGGCCCGATCATGGCGGCGGCCGACCGCTTCGACATCAGCGTGCGCGGCCGCGGCGGCCATGCCGCCCAGCCGCAGCACACGCCCGACGCGATCCTGGCTGCGGCCCAGCTCGTCACGCAGCTGAACACCATCGTCGCGCGCCGCATCGACCCGGGCGAATCGGCCGTGCTGTCGGTCACCCGCATCGAGGGCGGCCATTCGCACAACGTGCTGCCCGCCGAGGTGCAGATCACCGGCACCGTGCGCAGCTTCGACACCGCCTCGCAGGACCGCATCGAGGCCGCGCTGAAGGCCATGGCGCAGGGCGTGGCCCTGGCCAGCGGCACCGAGATCGAGGTGCGCTACACCCGCTACTACCCGTCCACCGTCAACGATGCGGCGGCGGTGGAACTGGCGCTGGAAGCCGCCCGGGCGGCCGGCCTGCAGGCCGCGCTGGCGCCGCGCCCGGCCTTCACCTCGGAGGATTTCGCCTTCATGCTGCGCGCGCGGCCCGGGGCCTATCTCTGGCTCGGCCAGGGGCCTGCGCAAGCCCAGGCCGGCGAGCCGGTCTCGCACCCGCTGCACCATCCCTGCTACGACTTCAACGATGCCGCCATGGCCGGCGGCATCCGCTGGTTCGCCAGCGTCGCCGAGCGTGCGCTGAGCGGCCACGGCGCTGCGGTTTGCCCGCCATCTTCAGCATGAAATCTCGCCGGGCCGCCCCGTTTCGGCAGCTTGCGCCCGGCCCTTTCCCTATGCTTTCCATCAACGGATTTCCATTCAACAGCGTCGGAGTCTTCCCATGAAAATGTCCCAGCTATTCGCGGTCTCTGCCCTCTTCGCCGGCCTCGCCGCCTCGATGAGCGCTCAGGCCCACGGCATCTGGTTCGCGCAGCGCTCGACGCAGCTGGCGCTGATCTACGGCGTCGGCGCCGATGACCTGGACTCGGTCAAGCGCCTGCCGCTGATCCAGAGCATCGCGTCCTACGACGCCGAGATGAAGCCGGTGCCGACCAAGCTGCGCGCGGCGGGCCCGCTGCTGCTGGTGGACAGCGAGAGCGCGCCGACGGTGGTCGCCGCCGTGCTCGACAACGGCACCTGGAGCAAGACGCCCGACGGCGAATGGCACAAGAAGGGCAAGGACGAGCTGCCCAGCGCCGTCACCAGCGAGAAGACGATGAAGTACGCGGTGGTCATCCGCGGCCCCCTGTCGACCCCGCTGCCGGCCCTGCCCGGCCAGGTGCTGCAGGTGGTGCCGGTCGAGACCGCGCTGCCGGTGCTGCTGGGCAAGCCGCTGAAGCTGCGCGTGCTGTTCAAGGGCCAGCCGGTGGCCGGCGCACAGGTGCAGAGCGACTACGTCAACGACCCGGACAACGAGGGCGTCAGGAGCGGCGCCGACGGCATCGTGACGATCACCGTGCGCAACCAGGGCCTGAACGTCGTCGCGGCGACCTACGACGGCCCGACCGACGACCCGGCCAAGGCCACCAAGATCGAGCACCGGGCAACGCTGTCCTTCGTACTGCCGCACGCACCCGAATGAGCGCCTGCCGCCGCTGACGGCCTCTCCCCGCCACCGATCGAGGAACCCTGATGAAGAACCGACTCAAAACCCGTGCCGCCCTGCTGGCCCTCGCCGCCGCCGCATTGGCCTTCACCGCCCCGGCGCACGCCCATGGCAGCACCAAGCCCGAACACGGCGGCATCGTGCAGATGTCCGGCGAGACCCTGCTGGAACTGAGCGTCAAGCCGGATTCCGTCGCGCTGTACCTGAAGGATGACGACGAGGACGTGCCCAGCGCCGGCATGAGCGCCAGGCTGACGATCACCTACAAGGGCGCCAAGACCGAGCTCAACCTGGAGCCGGCCGGCGGCAACAAGTTCGAGGCCAAGGGCGTGAGGATCGCCGCCGGCTCCAAGGTCGGCGTGATGCTGGTGAACAAGGCCACGCAGGCCAAGGTGTCGGCCCTCTTCTCGATCGACTGAGCGATGGACCGCACGAGCTTCAAGCGGCTGGCGCCCTTGGCGCTGTTCGCGGGCGCCCTGCTGGCGGCCGGCGACGGCGCCTGGGCTCACGGCGTCTCCGATGACGACAAGACCTTCATCCAGGGCAACCCGGGCGTCAACGTCATTCCCTACGTCTACCTCGGCGCCAAGCACATGGTGACCGGCTACGACCACCTGCTGTTCCTGTTCGGCGTGATCTTCTTCCTGTACCGGCTGAAGGACGTGGGCCGCTACGTCACGCTGTTCGCCATCGGCCACAGCACCACGCTGCTGCTGGGCGTGCTGGCCAACATCCACGCGAGCGCCTACCTGGTCGACGCGATCATCGGGCTGTCCGTGGTCTACAAGGCCTTCGACAACCTCGGTGGCTTCAAGCGCGTGCTGGGCGTCGAGCCGAACCAGAAGGCAGCGGTGCTGATCTTCGGCCTCTTCCACGGCTTCGGCCTGGCGACCAAGATCCAGGAGATGTCGATCTCGCCCGACGGGCTGCTGGCCAACCTCGTCAGCTTCAATGTCGGCGTGGAGATCGGCCAGCTGCTCGCGCTGAGCCTGATCCTGATCCTGATGACGCTCTGGCGCCGCACCGAGGGCTTCCAGCGCAACGTGCTGCAGGCCAATGCCGCGCTGATGTGCGCAGGCTTCGTGCTGATCGGCTACCAGCTTTCGGGCTACTTCACCTCCCCCCTCCAATGATGACCGTGCTCAACACCTCTTCCGGCAGCGTGCCCTACGCCGCCTCGTCGCGCTCGCTGGGCCTGGCCACCGGTTCCGCTTTCGTCGTCGCCTTGCTGATCCTGGTGCTGTTCGTGCTGCCGGCCGAACGTGGCATCGACCTGACCGGCATCGGCGCGAAGCTGGGCCTGGCGCAGATGCGCGGCGGCGAGGCCTCGTCTGGCGCTGCCGCGGCGCGACCGGCGACGGTCGCATCGGCAGCCGCGGCGCTCGCCGTCGCCCCCCAGGGCAAGGCGGAGATCGCCAAGGCCACGCCGATGCGCGCGGACGACATGAGCGTCGTCCTACCGCCGCACTCGGGCATCGAGATCAAGGCCGAGATGAAGACCGGCGACCACCTGATCTTCCGCTGGGAATCCACCGCCCCGGTCAAGATGGACATGCACGGCGAGCGTCCCAACGCCGGCGACGAGTTCACGCGCTACTGGATGGAATCCGACCTGTCCGGCGGCCAGGGTGCCTTCACCGCGCCCTTCGACGGCCGCCACGGCTGGTTCTGGCGCAACCGCAGCGACAAGGAAGTCACCATCAAGATACATACGGCCGGCTTCTACGAAGCGCTGTTCCAGCCCAAGCATTGAGAAGAAGAGACCATGTCCGACCTGCACATCACCATCCGGCTCGACCAGCTGGGCGAACCGCGCGAATACCGTCCGCCGGCCGAGCGCGTCCTCGAAGGCGACATCATCTGCCGCAACTGGGACATCGACAGCGCCAAGGACGGCAAGGTCCGCGCCGGCGTGTTCGAATCGACGCCCGGCGTGAACCGCTCGATCAAGGGCGAGACCTGGGAGTTCTGCCTGATCCTGTCGGGCGTGGCCGAGATCACCGAGGACGGCCAGGCACCGGTGACCTACCGGGCCGGCGACAGCTTCATCATGAAGCCCGGCTACCTCGGCACCTGGCGCACGATAGAGACCGTGCGCAAGCTCTGGATCACGGCCTGATGACGATGCGTGCACTGCTGGACACGGTCGAGAGCAGCCGCGAGCTTCCCGCCTCGGCCGACGTCGTCGTCATCGGCGGCGGCATCATCGGATCGTTCACGGCCTACTACCTCGCCCGGCGCGGCCTGAAGGTCGCGCTGCTGGAGAAGGGCCGCATCGGCGGCGAGCAGTCCAGCCGCAACTGGGGCTGGTGCCGCCAGCAGAACCGCGATGCCCGCGAACTGCCGATGGCCACCAAGAGCCTGGACCTGTGGGAGCAGTTCGCGGCCGACGAGCAGGAGCAAACCGGCTTCCGCCGTTGCGGCCTGCTCTACCTCAGCAACGACGAGGCGGAGCTGGCGGGCTGGGCGCGCTGGGGCGAGTTCGCCCGCTCGGTCAATGTACGGACGCAGATGCTCAACGCGGCCGAGGCGGCGGAGCACGGCAAGGCGACCGGCAAGGCCTGGAAGGGTGGCGTCTATTCGCCGACCGACGGCACCGCCGATCCTTCGCGCGCGGCGCCCGCGGTGGCCCGCGCGACCATGCGGCGCGGCGGCACGGTGCACCAGGGCTGCGCCGTGCGCGGCCTGGAGACCGAGGGCGGCCGGCTGTCCGCCGTCATCACCGAGAAGGGCAGCATCCGCACCCGCGTGGCGGTGCTGGCCGGCGGGGCCTGGGCCTCCTCGTTCTGCCGCCAGTACGGCATCCGCTTCCCGCAGGCCACGATACGCCAGACGGTGATGGCCGTGGCGCCCGGCGCGGGCGAGCTGCCGCCGGCGCTGCACACCAGCCAGATCAGCATCACGCGGCGCAGCGACGGCGGCTACACGCTGGCCGTCAGCGGCCGGGGTCGGGTCGATCCGACGGCGCAGCTGCTGCGCTTCTCGACCCAGTTCCTGCCGATGTTCATGCGGCGCTGGCGCAACCTGGCGCCGGGCACGCTCGAAGGCCTGCGCTCAGGCCACGAGAGCCTGTCCCGCTGGCGGCTGGACCAGCCGACGCCGATGGAGCGCATGCGCATTCTCGACCCCACGCCGGACACCGCCGCGATCCGCCTGACGCACCAGCGCGCCCTCGCCTTCATGCCCGCCCTGAAGGACCGGGCCGTCACCGGCGCCTGGGCCGGCTACGTGGACAGCACGCCCGATGGCGTACCCGGCATCGGCGAGATCGCCAGCCTGCCAGGCCTGGTGCTCGCGGCCGGCTTCAGCGGTCATGGCTTCGGCATCGGCCCCGGCGCCGGCCACCTGATCGCCGACATCGTCAGCGGAGCGGCGCCCCTGGTCGACCCGCGCCCCTACCACCCGGACCGCTTCAAGTCCTCGGCCTGGGGCCAGGTGGCCGACTTCTAGAGACCGAGCATGAGCACATCCGCAATGACGCCTGATCCGGCCCGCCATGGCCGCCGTTTCTACATCGATGGCGCCTGGTGCGAGCCCGCTGCCGCCGCCGAGCAGTTCGCCGTCGTGAACCCGGCCGACGAGCGCGTGCTGGGCCATATCGCCATGGGCGGCGGCGAGGACGTGGACCGCGCCGTCGCGGCGGCGCGCCGCGCGTTCCCGGCCTACTCGCGCAGCAGCGTGACCGAGCGTGCGGCGCTGCTGGAGCGCATCCACGGGCTGATGCTCGAGCGCGCGGAGGCGCTGGCCCAAGCGCTGAGCCTGGAGATGGGTGTCGCCCTCAGTTACGCCCGCACGGCGCAGCTGCCCTTCGCCGCGGAGCATGTGCGCGCAGCACGGGAGGTCCTGCTGCGCTATCCCTTCATGCAGCCGCATGGCAGCACCGTCGTCGCCCGCGAGGCGATCGGCGTCTGCGGCCTGATCACGCCCTGGAACTGGCCGCTGTACCAGCTCACTGCCAAGGTAGCGCCGGCCCTGGCGGCAGGCTGCTGCGTGGTCGTGAAGCCCAGCGAACTGTCACCGTTCAGCGCCCTGCTATTCGCCCAGCTGGTGCATGACGCCGGCGTGCCACCAGGCGTGTTCAACCTGGTCAACGGCTCGGGTCCCGTCGTGGGCGCGGCCATGTCCGAGCATCCGGGCATCGACATGATCTCGTTCACCGGCTCGACCCGTGCGGGCGTGCTGGTAGCGCAGGCCGCGGCGCCGACGGTGAAGCGTGTGACCCAGGAGCTGGGCGGCAAGTCGCCCAACGTGTTGCTTCCCGATACTGACTTCGCGCGTGCCGTGCCGATGGGCGTGGCCGCCGCATTTCGCAACGTTGGACAGTCCTGTAGCGCGCCCACACGGATGATCGTGCCGCGCACGGCGCTGGCGCAGGTCGAGGCGCTGGCCTGCGAGGCTGCCGCGAGCATCGTCGTCGGAGATCCGATGGCAACAACGACCACCCATGGGCCGATTGCCAACCGGCCACAATTCGAACGAGTCCAGCAGATGATCCAACTCGGGCTGGACGATGGCGCGCGCCTGCTCTGCGGTGGTCCGGGCCGCCCCGAGGGACTGGATCGAGGCTTCTACGTCCGCCCGACGATCTTCTCGTCGGTCGCGACGGCCATGCGGATCGCCCAGGAGGAGGTCTTCGGTCCTGTGCTGTGCATCCTTCCCTACGATACGCTGGAGGAGGCGGTAAGGATCGCCAACGACACCGTCTACGGGCTGGGCGCGCACGTGCAGGGCCGCGACCTCGGCCAGGCCCGCGCGGTGGCAGCACAGATCCGTGCCGGCCAGGTCCTGATCAACCATCCCGCCTGGGATCCGTTCGCACCCTTCGGCGGCTACAAGCTCTCGGGCAACGGCCGCGAGTATGGTCGCCACGGGCTGGAGGAATACCTCGAGACCAAGGCCATTCTCGGGTTCGAGGTGGCGTAGAGGCCGACCCGCAGGCCGCGCTTCCGGCGCCGGGCTTCTGTGCGGGCCTGACCATCTATTTCCTGATCGGCTCCGTCCTGTGCTGCGCCCTGAAGGAGCGGTCCTTGAAGGGTGCATTGTTCGCTGGCATTCCAGCGCCGGCCCTGATCGCCAGCAGCATCGCGGGGCTCTCGGACGCCAAGCCCCTGGCCGCCGAGACGAAGCCTCCTGTCGAGAAGGCATCGACCAGCCAGGGCTCGACGGGCTTCCTCGAGAGCCTCATCCCGTCCGCCATGGCCCAGCGCACCCGGGCAAAGGAGGCCGCGGCCTGCCGCGCGTTCGCGACTACTCGGCCGGGTTCCAGCAGTGATGAGGCCTCCGACGTTGGAGGCGGCGCGCGCCGCCGCGGGCCGTCATGCCTTCGGTTCCAGCGCGTGCAAGCTCATCGCCAGCGACACCGACGTGAAGTAGCCGATCGTCACCAGCAGCTCGGCGATGGCGGCCCGCCCCAGCTCCGCGTCATAACGCGCAAAGCGAGCGTCATCGACGGCGGCTCCCGCGAGGATGTCGGCCACCGCCTCGCAGACCGCGCCGAAGCGGCCGCCCTGCGATTCGGGCCGGCGCTTCTCCAGCAGCGCCGCCACCACGTCTTCCGGCACGCCCGCCTTCAGCGCATGCCGGCGATGGTTGGCGATCACGTAGGGCGCGTTCCAGAACACCGCCGTCGCCAGGATCGCCACCTCGGTCTCGGCCTCGGTGAGCACCGGCGACCTGTCCACGTGCGTGCCGATGATCTCCATGCCCTCGGCCAGGCGGGGGTTGTGCAGCCAGATGTTGAAGGGCGTGGGGATGCGCCCCCTTCCTTCGCCGAGCCTGGCGATCACGCGCCGCTGGTGTTCGTCGGCGGTGTCGGGGTCGATGCGTGCGAGTCGGTCCATGTCGGGTTCCCTCATCAGGCGGCCGGGGTCAGCCATTGGTCAAGCAGGCAGCTCGGCCAGGCCACGTGCAGGATCTGGTCGAAGATGCCGTAGAGCGCCGCCGTCAGGCAGACGGCCAGGATCAGGCTCAGCTTCCAGCTTTCGCGGCCTTCGATGCGCATGAAGGCCACCATCATCAGCGGCACCGTGGGCACCAGGCCGATCACCGCCATGCAGCCGAGGAAGGCCAGCATCCAGCCGAAGAAGCGCGCGGCGCGCTTGAGCACGACCGGTGTCGGCAGTGCGCCCTCGCCTTCGTCGCCGGCCAGGTCCATGTGGATGCCGCCGCCCGCATCCGCCTTCGCCAGCACCGGCGGCGCCACCAGCACCTTGTAGAGCAGGCTCACCGTGCCCGCGGCCACCAGGATGCCGGCCACCACGGTCGGGCCGATCTTGGCCGAAAAGAGCCACTCCTGCGAGGTGGCCAGCGCATAGGCGCCCAGGCCGATGAAGAAGACGTAGACCAGGTCCTCGCCCTTCAGCCGGATCCTCTCGCGCAGCCGCGGCAGCTGCACATGGCCACCGGCGCGCAGCTGCGCCAGCAGCGGCCTGAAGAACACCAGCGCCGACAGCGCCAGGATCACGATCACGCCCGGGCGCAGCAGCCAGTCCGCGCCATAGCGCATGAAGGAGATGGACATGTAGCGCTCGATCAGCGCGCCCAGCACCAGGCCCAGGATCAGCGGCGGGCGCGCCCACTTCATGCGCTTCATGATCCAGCCGAGCAGGCCGAAGACCAGCAGCACGATCATGTCGCCCCAGCTGTGCTTGCCCTCGAAGGCGCCCACGTAGACGATGGGCATGATCACCGGCAGGATCAGCGTCCAGCGCAGCGTCGCCACCTTGGCGAACTGCCCGCTCAGCGCAAAGCACAGGCCCGCGCCGAAGATGTTCGCCAGCGCAATCGACCACACCATCGAGAAGGCCAGGTCCAGGTGCTTGGTCAGGATCTCCGGCCCGGGCACGAAGCCATGGACCAGCATCGCGCCCAAGAGGATCGCCTGCACCGCGCCGCCCGGCACGCCGAAGGCCAGCATCGGCACCAGCATGCCGCCCTCGCGGGCGTTGTTGGCCGACTCCGGCGCGATCACGCCGCGCACATCGCCCTTGGTGAAGGTGTCCTTGCCGCCCTTGGAGGTCTGCATCGCGTAGCCGTAGATGATCCAGTCCATCACGGCCGAGGTGACGCCCGGGATCATGCCGAGGAAGGCACCCAGGCCGCTGCAGCGCAGCACCAGGAACCAGTTGCGCAACGCGTCCTTGACGCCCTGCTTCATGCCCTCGCGCGAGCTCAGCGGCACCTGCGTGGCCACCGCCGTGCGCGTGATCGCCAGCTCGCACAGCTCGGGCAACGCGAACATGCCCAGCACGATGGGCACGATGGGAATGCCGTCCTCGAGGTAGAGCAGGTCGCCGGTCCAGCGCATCTGGCCGGTCTGCGCATTGGTGCCGATCATGCCGACCAGGATGCCGAAGCAGGCCACGACCATGCCGCGCAGCGGCGCCTTGCCCGACAGCGCGGACACCATCGCGATGCCGAACATCGTCAGCGCGAGCATCTCCGGCGTGGCGATGGCCAGCACCAGCGGCCGCACCAGCGGCAGCATGAAGGCCAGGATCACCGCGCCCACCAGCCCGCCCAGCAGCGAGGAGGTGTAGCAGGCGGCCAGCGCGCGCGAGCCCTCGCCGCGCTTGGTCATCGGCAGCCCATCCAGCACCGCGGCCTGCGCGCCCGCATGGCCCGGCACGCCGAACAGCACGGCCGTCACCACCTCCGAGGTGGCGATGACCGAGTGCATGCCCAGCAGCATCGCGAAGGCCGCGTACGGGTCCATCGTGTAGGTGAAGGGCACCAGCAGCGCGAAGCCGGTGAGCCCGCCGATGCCGGGCACCAGGCCCAGGCCCAGGCCTACCAGCACCCCGAGCACGAGGAAGACCAGCCGCTCCGGCGAGAGGATGATCGCCAGCGCGTGGGCGATGGCGCCCAGGGTGGCCGAGTCATTGAAGAAGTCCATCTGCTTGTCTCCTCTGTCCGAGGTTCTTATCGATCTATTTGGCCAGCATCGGATACAGGATCTTCGCCGTGCCGCCCCAGATCCAGGCGCGGTCCGCTTCACTCAGCGCGGCGAAGCACCGGTACCCCTGCTCGATCAGCGTCTTCAGCGGGCCCTTGGAGGCCGGGTAGTTGGAGCCGAAGGCGAGACGGTCGGCGCCGAACACGCTGACCAGCTTGGCGAAGAAGGCATCCGCGCCGCCCGGTGCCGCCTGCGCCAGGTCGAAGGTGCGCGGCGTGATCTTCAAGTAGACGTTTCGGTACTTGGCCATCGCGAACAGCTCGCTACTCGCCGCATAAGGCGGGCCGCCATCGAGCACCGGCCGCGCGCAATGGTCGATCGCGATCTTCACCGTGGGGAAGCGCCGCGCCAGTTGCTCCACCATCGGAAGGCCCGCCAGCGTGGTCTGCACGACCATGGTCATGCCGATCTCCGCGCAGCGCTCCCAGATCGGGAAGGTCAGCGGGTTCACGAGCCAGCTCCCGTCGGTCTGGTGCGTGGCGCCGCCGGTGAACAGGCGGATGCCGCCCATGCCGTGCATCAGCCAGTAGTCGAAAGTCTTCAGCGCGTCCGGGGCCAGCAGGTCGAAGGAGTAGACGCCGGTGAAACGCTGCGGATTCTTGGCCACGCTCTCGGCCACATAGGTGTTGTTGTGGCCGTAGGTGGTGGACGAATGGACGATGGCCGCCTTGGCGACGCCCGACTCGTCCATCTCGGCGATCAGCTGCTCGAAGTCGATCGCACGGGTGGCCGACCAGTCAGAGCGGTGGCCGGATTGCGGTGCGATCGGGTAACGCGTTACGTCGGTGGAGACGATGTGCGGGTGGATGTCAATGATTTCGGGGTGCATGGTGATGGCTCCGCTGGCGGGTGTCCGCGCCGGACGCCCGCCTGGGTGAAAACGAACAGGGCTCAACGGTTGCGCAGCTTGCGCGCGGTCTCGATCACCGCCGGCGGCGTCGCGTAGAGCCTGGCGACGATCTGGTCCACGGCGGCGCCGTCCACCGCGTCGACCGGGAAGCCCTGCGCCTTGGCGGCGGCCTTGAACTCCGGGTCGGCCACCGTGCGCATGAAGGCCGCGCGCAGCGCCTCCACGCGCTCCGCGGGCACAGCGGCCGGCACGGCCAGCGGGCGGCCGGCGTCGAAGGGCGTCAGGAAGAAGTCGAACACCGCCTTGGCCTCGGGCTTCAGCGCGTAGTTGCCGAGGCTGGGCACGTTCGGGAAGTCCGGGTGGCTGGCGAAGCCGACGTTCAGCACCACCTTCATCTTGCCGTCCTTGATCAGCCGCGCGGGCTCGCCTTCCTTCAGGCCGTCGATGGTCGGCGCCCAGCCGTCCACCTCGCCGCGCTGCATCGCCAGGTAGACCTCGCCGCGGCCCGAGTAGCCGGGCACGATATTCATCTTCGCGCCCAGGTACTCGTTGACCAGGGCCGGCAGCGTGCGGTTCTCGTTGGAGAAGCCGGTGGCGCCGATGGTGAGCTTCTTCTTCAGCAGGTCATCGGTGGTGGTGACGCCGGAGCGGGTCGTCGCGACGATGGCGTAGTGGACCTTCTCGAGGCTGCCGATCCACTTGACCTTGCGCGGATCGAAACCGCCCTGGCGCGGCTCCAGCAGCGGCACATAGAGGTTGTTGCGCTGCAGGAAGCCGATGGCCGTGCCATCGCTGGGCTGCTTCGATTGCAGCGAAGCCGCGGCCACGATGCCGCCCGCGCCGGCCACGTTGATCACGATCGCCTGCGGCTTGCCCGGGATCTGCTTCGAGAAGAAGCGGGCGAACTGGCGGGCGATGATGTCGGTGGGCGTGCCGGGCTCGGCGCTGACGACCAGCGAGATCGTCTTGCCCTTGTAGAAGTTCTCGACCGAGGGCTGGGCCAGCGCGGGGCCGGCGGCCAGCGCACAGACGCTGGCCAGGGTGAGCATCAGGCGGCGGTTCGTGTTCATGGGGTCGTCGCAATCAGAACTTGTAGAGGACACCGGTGATCAGGCTGTACTGCTTCTCGCCGGCCTTGGGCGTGGGCACCGGCGTGCTCGCGGTGGCGGGCAGCGCCAGCGTGCCGTTGTTGTCCATGTTCGCCAGGGTCATGTAGATCGTCGTGTCCTTGTTGAGCACGTAGCGGCCGCGCAGGTTGATCAAGGTCGCCTTGTTGGCCGAATCATCGTATTTCAGGTGGGCGAGCAGGCCGTCGAGGAAGACATGCTGGCTGACCGGGAAGATGCCTTCCACCCAGTACATGTCGCTCTTCGGCGTGGCCGCATTGCCCTCGTTGTTGCGGGCAATCCAGCCTCCCGTCACCTTCAGGCCGCCCTTGCCGCGGTAGTAGGCGCTGATCACCTTGCGCGTGTCGCTCAGCGTCGGCGAGGTGAGGCCGCCGTAGGTGGCGCTGGTGCCGCCATTGAGCTTCTCGTAGGCCGCGGCGACGCCCCAGGGGCCGCCGGCGTACTTCATGCCGAAGGACACTTCCTTGCACTGCTGCGTCTGGTCCGGCACCTCGCCGGCGCAGTTGGCGCCACCGTTGTTGGCCGGGCCGGTGTTGGACGAGTTGCCGTTCACCGCATCCCAGCCGCCGCTGTAGTTGACGCCGGCCGTGAAGCCGCCGAAGGTGAGCACATAGCTGATCGAGTTGTCGGCGCGCGGGTTGGAGATGCGCGGGTCCAGCAGGCGCAGGCCCTGGTTGCCGGTGCCGTAGGGGTTGGCGTCGTCCCAACCCATGCGCACCGCCGTGTACTGCCGGCCCAGCCGCACCGTGCCGAAGGCGCCCGAGAGCCCCACCCAGGCCTGCCGGCCGAACAGGCGGCCGCCGATGCCGGAGGTGCCGCTGTCCGGCGCGAGGCTGCCTTCGAGGTTGAACGAGCCCTGCAGGCCTTCGGTCAGCTGGCCGTTGCCGAGCACGCCGAAGTGCGGCGTGATCAGGCCGTTGCTGACGCGCAGCGAGGAGTCCACCTGGCCGCCCTTGGCGAGTTCGCCGTTGAGCAGTTCGGCCCCGACGTCGACCATGCCGTAGAACTTCAAGCTGGCCTTCGGTGTCTTCACCAGCTCGATGCCTTCGGAGGTGCCCGCGGCATCTTCCATCTCGTCCTTGGCCTGCTTGGACAGGCCCTGCTCGGCGGACTTGTCCACCGGCGTCGCCAGCGGGCGGCTGGCCTTCTCCTCGTTGGCCTTGACCTGGGCCTTCAGCGCTTCCATCTCGCGGGTCAGCGCGTCGAGGCGCTTCAGCAGGGCTTCGTTGCTGGCGTCGGCCTGAGCCCAGGCGGGGGCGCTGGTCGCGAAGGCGGCGGCGATCAGGGCCTGGATCAGGGTCTTCGTGGGCTTCGTCATCTGTCTTGTCTCCGTTGTTCTATTGGTTTCGGTGAATCGGTCAGTAGGGTGTGGCGGGCGCGGCCGGCGCGCCGATATCGCGCGCCAGGCTCACCACGCCATAGGTCTTCTGCGGCGCCGACATCAAGAGGCCATAGCCCTGGTCCACCAGCGAGCGGAAGTTCTTCGCGCTGGTGTGCGGGTTGCCGACGACGACCTTGTGCTTCTTGCAGGTCTCGACGATGCGGCGCATCGCGTCCTG
>NZ_LYVQ01000051.1 GCF_001984095.1 Pelomonas sp. KK5 | reverse complement strand
TCGGCCGGGGCGTCCGGCGTCTTGTCGGCGGCCTGGCGGGCGAGGGTGACCGCCTGGTTGGCCTCGGTGAGGCGCTTGGCGACCTTCAGCTGGGCTTCGGCCTGGCGCGCCTGCGCGAGCTCGATCTGCTTCTGGGCCACGGCGGCGCCGGCGCGGGACTGTTCCTCCAGCAGGCGCGGCTTGTCCTTGTCGGTGCTGGCGGCGATCAGCTCGGACGCCCGCTTGCTGGCGGCCTCGGCGGCCTTCAGCTCGTTCTCCCCGGCCAGCAGGGCGGCGGCCGCCTGGTCCAGCGCGCGCTGGGCCGCGGCCGGGGCCTGCTCGGCATGCTTCTCCACCTCGGCCAGGTGCTTCTGCGCCTGGGCGAGGCGCTGCTCGGCCTCGGCCTGGGCGGCACGGGTGCGCGCGGCCTCGGCGGCCAGCGGCTGCAGCGCCTTGCGGGCGGCATCCAGCTCGCCGGTGGGCACGGTGGCGGCGAGCAGCGTGTCGGCACCCTGGGCGGACTTCTGCTGCTGGGCCTGCGCCTCGGCGGCCTTCGCGCGCCGGGCGTCGGCCGCGACCGTCGCCTGCGCCAGGCTCGCGGCCTGGGCGGTCTCGCGCTTGTCCAGAGCGGCGTCCAGCGCCTTCGGGTTCTCGGCGGACAGCTTGATCGCGTCCAGCGCGGCGGCCTCGCCGGCCTTGACGGCATCGGCGTCGTGCTTGGCGAGCTCCTCGGTGAAGAGCTTGCGGGCCTTGGGCACCTCGCCCGCGGCCTTGCCGATCTTGGGACCGAATTCCTTGAAGCTCTTCTCATGCTTCGCGACGTCCGCCGCGGCGGTGGGGTCGCCCGCGTCGACCTTCTTCTGCGCGGCCTCCTTGTCCGCCTTGGCCTTCGCCTGGTCGGCCTTGAGGTCCGCGAGGTCCTTCTCGGCCTTGGCGAGCGCCAGGCCCAGCGGCTGGGCCTCGAGCTCCTTGCGCTTCGCGTCCTTGTAGTCCTGCGTGGCCTTGGCGCGGGCGGGGTTGGCGATCAGGTCGTCCGGCGCGCTCACCGAGCCCGCGTCGTCCGCGCCCTTGGTGAACAGGGTCATCAGGTTGAAGCCGCCGTGCAGGGTGTCGGGCAGCTCGACGGCCGAGGCCGAGCGCGCGCCGGTCTCCTTGGTGGTGCGGGCCAGGCGCTTGGCGATGGTCTCGGGGTCCAGCGCGGCGCCGGACTTGAGCTTCTCGGCCTCGCTGAGGCCGGTCTCGTCCACCGCGTAGGAGGCGCCGAGGCCGCCCGCTTCGGGAAACGCGCCGAGCTTGTCGCCGTCGATCGTGTCGTGGCCGACGGTCACCTCGAAGTTGCGGCCGGCCGCGCCGGGGTTGGCCTGCTGATGGCGGGCGGCCTGCGCGGCGGCCTCCTCCATCATGTAGAGCGCCGCCTTGGCGCTGGCGTGCTGGCTGCTGGCGGCGGCGACCTGGTCGCCCACCTTGGCGTAGACGGGCACCGCCACCGCTTCGCCGGGCTGCGCCATGCCGCCGGCCGACACCGCCTTGATCGTGCCCTTGCCCTTGTCGCCCATCAGCGGGCCGCGCTTGGCGGGGTCGTACTCGGCCTGGTCGGGGCCCACGCCGGTGAGGACGCGCGCGGCGGCGTCGTCGGCCTGGCGGATGGTCTCGGCGTGCGCGGCCTCGTCGGTCTTGCCGACGACGGTCTCGCCCACGTCGGGGTTGGTGCGCGGCGCGCCGTGGCGAGAGATGAAGTGGGCGAGGTTGGTGAAGCCGTACTGCTCGGCCACCTCGGCAACGATGCCTTCGATCTCCTTGAGCCGCGTCATCGGATGGACGATGCGCTGGGCCACGCCCTTGCCGTCGAGCTGGTCGACCTCGGCGGCGATGCGCGTCTCGATGCGCTCGCTGAGCAGCTGCTCGACCTCCAGGTCGCGCAGGCGCAGCTCGGCGCGGGCCTTCAGCTTGGCCGGGTCCTTGGCATCGGCCGGCGCCTTCGGGTTCTCCTTGAGCAGCAGGGGCTCGGCGATCTGGCGGTAGAAGGCCGCCTCGGTCTGGTCGCCCTTGGCCGGGTCGCCGGCGGCACGCACGCGGGCCACGCGGGCGGACATGCGCTTGCCGATCTCGGCCTCGTCGTCGGTGTACACCTTCAGCAGTTTCGTCGCCTTGGCCTCGGCGTCCTGGGCCTTCAGCAGGGCCTCGGCGGCATTGGCCTGGCGGGCGGCGACCATCTCCTTGGTCAGCTTGTCCTTGGCGACCAGTGCCTGGGCGTCGGCGTCCGCGGTCTTGGCCTTCGCCAGGGCGAGGACGGCGGCGTCGAGATCCTTCTGGGCCTGGCCCGGCCGGGCCTTGGCGGCGGCATGGCCCTCGGCGAAGGCGACGTTGGCGCTGATCTCGCTGCGGTCGGCCACCAGGTTCTGCACCAGGTCCTCGCGCCCGGCGCGGGCCGCCTCGGCCGCCTTGGCGCCCTGGGTGCGCGCCAGTTCGGGATCGGCGGCGCGGCCGGTGGCCACCAGGTGCTGCGACAGGCGTGCCTTGATCGCGTCCTTGCGCTTCTGCTGATCGGGGCTGTCCAGCAGGGTGGCGAGGGTGCCCAGCCAGGCTTTCTGTTCGGCGGCGAGATCGGCCATGGTTGATGTTCCGGCAGCTCAGGAAGAGCCGGAACATAACGCATATTTCAAGCGGACAGAACGCTCAGCCGAAAGCCGTCCACTTGGTGCTGCTGCGCGAGGACTCGACGGTCTTCTCGATGAATCGCACGCCCCGCGCGCCTTCCTCGATGCGTGGATAGTCCGCCTGCTCGCGTGCCGCCGGCTGGCCGGTCAGCAGCCGGGCGTGGATGTCGTTGGCCACGCCCGAGTAGATGTTGGCGAAGGCCTCGATGAAGGCTTCGGGGTGGCCGGCGGGCAGGCGGGTTGCCTGCTGGGCTGCGGTGCTCAGGCCGGCGCTGGCGCGGGTGAGGACCTGGCGCGGGCCGGCGATCGGGGCGTAGTGGAGCTGGTTCGGATCTTCCTGGTGCCAGGCGAGCGAACCCTGGTCGCCGAACACGCGCAGCCGCAGGTCGTTCTCGCAGCCGATCTCGATCTGCGAGGCGATCAGCACGCCGCGGGCGCCGCCCTTGAAGCGCAGCAGCAGGTTGCCGTCGTCGTCCAGCGCGCGGCCGGGGACGAAGGTGGTGAGGTCGGCGCAGATCGCCTCGATCTCCAGCCCGGTGACGGTGGCGGCGAGTTGCTCGGCATGCGAGCCGATGTCGCCGATGGCGCCGGCGATGCCGCTGCGTGCGGGGTCGGTGCGCCAGGCGGCCTGCTTGTTGTCCAGCTGGGTGGCCAGCCAGCCCTGGTTGTATTCGACGATGACCTTGCGCAGCGTGCCGAGCGCGCCGCTGCGCACCATCTCGCAGGCGTGGCGGACCAGCGGGTAGCCGCTGTAGTTGTAGGTGACGCCGAAGACGGTGCCGCGTTGCGCCACCGTGTCGACGAGGCTCCGCGCCTGCTCGCTGGTATGCACCAGCGGCTTGTCGCAGACGACGTGGAAGCCCGCGTCGGCGAAGGCATGGGCCACCTCGTAGTGGACGTGGTTGGGCGTGACGATGCTGACCAGGTCGATGCGTTCCTCGGGGGCTCGCTTCAGCTCGTCGGCCAGCAGGTCTTGCCAGCTGCCATGGTTGCGCTCGTCGGCCAGGCCGAGATCCCTGCCCGAGGCCTTGGCCTTGTCGGGCGTTGACGAGAACGCGCCGGCCACCAGCTCGAAGCGCGAGTCCAGCGCCATCGCGTGGCGATGCACCGCGCCGATGAAGCCGTCGCGCCCGCCGCCGACCATCGCGTAGCGGAGCTTTCTGAGTCGTGCGGGGCTCATGATCCGGCCATGCCTCCCTGCTTGGCTTTGTCGAACACGGCATCGAAGGCGCCGGCCGCGGGCTCGAAGTCCAGCCGGCGGCAGAAGGCGGCGCTCTCGGTGGCGCCGTGGACGCGGTCCATGCGGCTGTCCTCCCATTCGACGGACAGCGGCCCTTGATAGCCGACGTCGTTGAGCGCCACGATCAGCGACTCGAAGTCGATCATGCCGCGGCCGACGCTGCGGAAGTCCCAGTTGCGCCGGGCATCGCCGAAGCTGGTGTGGCCGCCGAAGGTGCCGACGGTGCCGTCGCCCTTGCCCCACCAGACGTCCTTCATGTGGGCATTGAAGATGCGCGGGCCGAACTGGCGGATGAAGCGGATGTAGTCGACGCCCTGGTAGCCGAGGTGGCTGGGGTCGAAGTTGAAGCCGAAGCGGCGGTGCTGGTTCACCGCATCGAGCGCGCGTTCGCTGGAGGCGATGTCGAAGGCGATCTCGGTCGGGTGGACTTCGAGCGCGAAGTTGACGTCGCAGTCGTCGAAGACGTCGAGGATCGGCGTGAAGCGTTTCCCGAAGTCCGTGAATCCGGCGTCCCAGAACGACTGTGGCGTCGGCGGGAAGGCGTAGATCGAATGCCAGATCGAGGAGCCCGTGAAGCCGGTGACGGTCTTGACGCCGAAGGCCTTGGCCGCGCGCGCGGTGTCGGACAGTTCCGCCGCCGCGCGCCGGCGCACGCCCTCGGGGTCGCCGTCGCCCCAGACGTGGGCCGGCAGGATCGCCTCGTGCCGTGAGTCGATCAGGTCGCACACGGCCTGCCCGACCAGGTGGTTGCCGATCGCGAAGCACTTGAGCCCGTTCTTTTCCAGGATCGCGTGCTGGCTGGCGCAGTAGCCGGGATCGCGCAGCGCCTGCTGCACGTTGAAATGGTCGCCCCAGCACGCCAGCTCCAGGCCGTCGTAGCCCATGCGTTTGGCCAGCGGCGCCAGGTCGGACAGGGGCAGGTCGGCCCACTGGCCGGTGAAGAGGGTGATGGGGCGGGGCATGCGAGTTCTCCTGGAACGAGCCTGAGGAATGTCCGTTCGCCCTGAGGTATCGAAGGGCCAAGCGCAACGGTCCGGACAGGCCCTTCGATACCTCAGGGCGAACGAGCGGTGGTCTAGCTCTCCGTCATCAGAACGGAGAGTCGGGGAAGTAGAAGGTCTTGGCGTTCTCCTTCGTGATCAGCACCGAGGGCACGATGTTGTTCGCCGGCAGCTTCTCGCCCTTCAGCCGCGCCTCCGCGGTCATCTTGATCGCGTCGTACATGAACTTCGGCGAGTAGGAGACGTTGGCCATGATGCGCGGGTCGCTGCCGTCCATCAGCGTCTTGATGCTGCCCTTGGCGCCGGCGCCGCCGAAGACGAGCTTGATGTCCGTCCGCTTGGCCTGGTCGATGGCCTTCAGCACGCCCACCGACATGTCGTCGTCTGCCGCCCAGACCACGTCGATGTGCTTGAAGCGGGTCAGGAAGTCCTGCATCACCTTGAAGGCGTCGTCGCGGTTCCAGTTGCCGTACTTGGCGTCCAGCACCTTGATGCCGGGATGGTTCTTCATCACCGCGTTGAAGGCGTCCATGCGCTCGTTGTCCAGCGTGGAGGCGATGCCGCGCAGCGCGACCACATCGCCCTTGCCGTTCAGGTACTTGGCGATGTACTCGGCCGGGATCTTGCCGAAGGCGGTGTTGTCGCCGGCGGCGTAGGCGTCCTGGCCCGAGGGGTTGGTGAGGCCGCGGTCGACGACCGTGACGTAGACGCCCTTGCTGTGGATCTGCTCGACCGGCTTGGTCAGCGGGCCCGACTCGAAGGGGAACACCACCAGCGTGTTGATCTTGGTGACCGTCATCAGGTCCTGCAGCTGGTTGGCCTGCTCGCCGGGGTTGGCGGCGGTCTTGACGGTGACCTTGACGTCGGGGTACTTGGCTTCCAGTTCCTTCTTGGCCTCGTTGGCCCAGTAGACGATGCCGGCCGCGAAGCTGTGCGTCGCCGTCGGGATGGATACGCCGAGGTTGACCTTGGCCTGCGCGAAGGCGCCGAAGCTGGATGCAGCCAGCGCGGCCGCGACAAGGGTTCTGCGAGTGATCTTCTTCATCGACTTGTCTCCGTTGGGTGGGGTGGGAACTACGACTAACGTCGCCGCTGCATGAAGGCCACGGCGATGATCACGAAGCCCTGAACGGCGGCGTTCAGGTACACGCTGATGATGCTGGTGAGGTTGAGGATGTTGCTGATGACCGAGAGCAGCACCGCCCCGATGACGGTGCCTGTGATGCTGCCCGCGCCACCCTTCAGCGCCGTGCCGCCGACGATCACCGAGGCGATCGCCTCCAGCTCCCAGAGCAGGCCTGTGGTCGGCGAGGCCGAGCCCAGGCGCGGCACGTAGAGCAGCGTGGCCACGCCGACACAGGCGCCCAGCAGCACATAGGTCTTCAGCTTGATCCAGTCCACGTCTACCGCGGCATAGCGGGCCACCTGCTCGTTGGAACCGATGGCCTGGACGTAGCGGCCATAGGCGGTGCGATTGAGCAGCAGCGCGCCGATGACGGCGACGATGGCGAACACCCAGACGGGAATCGGCACGCCCAGCAGCGCGCCGTAGTAGACCGGGGCGTAGACGTCGGCCAGCTTGTCGTCCAGCGTGATCGCGCCGCCGTTGGACAGGTAGGTGAGATAGGCGCGGAAGATGCCCAGCGTGCCCAGCGTGACGATGAAGGGCTCGATGCGGCCGCGGGTGATCAGCAGGCCGTGGGCGAGGCCGAACACCGCGCCGAGCACGACAGCGAACACGGCGCCGATCGCGACGATCGACAGCGGCGGCCAGGCCTTGGCGCCGAGGTAGTTCATCAGCCAGATCACACAGCCGGCGATCAGCGCCGCCATCGAGCCGACCGAGAGATCGATGCCGCCACTGATGATGACGAAGCACATGCCCACCGCGATGATGCCGATGAAGGCGGTGCGGGTGAGCACGTTCATCGCGTTGTCGACGGTGGCGAAGTCGCTGTTCAGCAGCGTGCCGGCGATGCACAGCAGCAGCAGGCCGGCCACCGGGCCGATGCCGTGCAGGCGGGCCAGCCAGTGCTGTTTCGCTTCAGTGCGTTCCTGTTGCATGACGGATCAGGACCTCTTCGCTCAATTGACTGTCCACGGGCAGCGTGGCCTGCTGCGCCCCGCCTCGCATCACGACGATGCGGTGGCAGATGCCCAGCAGCTCCATCAGCTCGCTGGAGACGACGATCACCGCGCGGCCTTCGCGGGCCAGGCGCTGGATCAGGAAATAGATGTCGCGCTTGGCGCCGACGTCGACGCCGCGGGTCGGCTCGTCCAGCACGATCACCTTCGGGTTCGGGTGCAGCATCCTGGCCAGCGCCAGCTTCTGCTGGTTGCCGCCGGACAGCGAGGACGCCTTGATCTGCAGCGAGCCGGTGCGGATGCCGAAGGCGTCCACCGCGGAGCGCAGCGCCTTCTGCTCGGCGCCGGGGCGCAGCCAGGGCCGGCAGTACTGGCGCAGCGCCATGAGGGTCAGGTTTTGCCGTAAGGGGAAGTCCACGTGGAGTCCCTTGCCCTTGCGGTCCTCGCTGAGGTAGGTGAGGCCCAGGTCGGCGGCCTCGCGCGGGTTGCGGATGCGCACCGGGTGGCCGGCGATCTCCACGCGCTGGACCGTGGCGGGCCGCAGGCCCAGCAGGCCCTCGAACAGCTCGGTGCGGCCGGCGCCGACGAGGCCGGCGAAGCCGAGGATCTCGCCCGGGTCCACCTCGAATCCGATGTCCCGCGCCCAGCCGGGGACGTTCAGGCCTGCCACGCGGAACAGCGGCGGGCCGTCGGGCAGCGGGTCGCGGCGGGGGTAGAGGTCGGCGAGGTCGCGGCCGATCATCAGCGAGGCCATCTGCTGGCGGCTGACCTTGGCCGTCTGGTCGCGGGCGACGAAGCGGCCGTCGCGCATGACGACGATCTCGTCAGTCACGCGTTCCACCTCGTCGAGCTTGTGCGAGATGTAGATGATCGTCACGCCTCGGGCCTTCAGCCGCGCCATCAGCGCGAACAGGCGCTCGGTCTCGCCGGGCGTCAGCGTGGCGGTGGGCTCGTCCATCACCAGCAGCCGCGCCTGCCGCTGCAGCGCCTTGGCGATCTCCACCAGTTGCTTCTCGGCCACGATCAGCCGGCGCACCGGCGTGTCCGGATGGGCGCGCAGGCCCACGTCCTCCAGTACCAGGGCGGTCTCGGCGCGCATGGCGGCGTCGTCGAGCCAGGGGCCCTTGCGCTTCTCGTGGCCGAGGAAGACGTTCTGCATGATCGTCAGGTCCTCGGCCAGGGCGAACTCCTGGTGGATCATCGCGATGCCGGCCGATTCGGCATCGCGCGGGCCGGTGAAGTGCACCTCGCGCCCGGCCAGCAGCAGGCGCCCGCCGCTGCGCTGCTCGTAGCCGGCCAGGATCTTCATCAGCGTGCTCTTGCCCGCGCCGTTCTCGCCCAGCAGGCCGTAGACGCGGCCGGGCTCCAGCTCGAAGGACACGCCGTGCAGCACCTGCACCGGGCCGAAGGACTTGGTGATCTGGTCGAAGGTGACGGTGAAGCTCATTGGAGCCCCTCGTCTTGCGAGTACGCAAGCCGATCCCCCGAGGGGATGCGAGCTTGCTTGGGGCGGCCCGGCGCTGCGCTCATGCGGCCACCCGTTCACGCTTGGACGAGACCGACTGCCTCAGCACTTCCTGCAGCGCCAGCACGCCCGCGCCGATCACGCCGGCATCGGCGCCCAGCGGTGACAGCCCGATCTCCAGATGCCGCGTCGACAGCGCCAGCGAGCGCTGGTAGACGCTCTGCCGCAGCGAGGCCAGGAACAGCGGCCCGATGCCGGTGACGCCGCCGCCGATGAAGACGTGCGACGGGTTGAAGAAGTTCACCACCGAGGCCAGCATCTGGCCGACCAGCGCACCCGAGCGCTGCACGATCGCGTTGGCCGCCGCATCGCCGTGGCGGCTGGCGTTGCCGATGTCCTCGGGCCTCAGTTCACTCCGCTCGGATAAGGCGTTAGCGAGCCACTCGCTCTGGCCGGCCTGCGCCGCCTCGACACCCATCCGGGCGATGGCCGGGCCCGCTGCCATGGCCTCCACGCAGCCCAGGTTGCCGCAGCGGCAGCGCGGGCCGGCCGGGTCCACGCAGATGTGGCCCACGTCGCCGGCCGAGCCGTTGGCGCCGCGGTAGACCTCGCCGTGGCAGACGATGCCGCAGCCGATGCCGGTGCCGATCTTGATGACGAGGAAGTTGGACAGCGTGCGCCGCAGGCGCCAGAGCTCGCCCAGCGCCATCAGGTTGACGTCGTTGTCCACCCAGACGGGGGCCTCGTACTCGGCGCGCAGGTCGTCGCGGATCGAGTAGCGGTCCCACAGCGGCATCAGCGGCGGCTCGACCAGCTGGCCGCTGGCGAAGTCCACCGGGCCGGGCACGCCGATGCCGATGCCCAGCACGTCGCGGGCCTTGAGCTTGAGCTGCGTGAGCAGGCGGCGCATCACCGTGCGGATCAGCGTGAACACCACGCCGGGGCCCTCGCGCACGTCCACCGGCTGCGCATGGCGGGCTAGCACCTGCAGGTCGGGCGCGAGCACGGCCACCTCGACGCCGGTGGCGCCCAGGTCCACGCCCAGCAGCACGCCGAGGCCGCGGTGCAACTGCAGCGTCTCGGCGCGGCGGCCGCCGGAGGAGGCCTGCGGGCCGACCTCGTCGAGCCAGCCTTCGTCGATCAGGCCGGCGACCAGGGCATTGGCCCGCGTCCGCGAGAAGCCGAGCTGCGCGGCGAGCGCGTCGCGCGAGGGGCCGTGCGACCACATGACGGCCTCGAGCACGCCCAGCTCATTGGCGACCAGCGGTGCGAGTCGGGCACGGCTCATCAGGTCCTGTCTCCTGCCTGGTTGTTCGTCACCGCTCTGGATGGCGGCGTGGCGCGGATATTAGGAGCTTGACTTCAGCCGTACAAGTGAGAACTTCGGCCTGATTTGGGTGGAAGGAGAGTCAGCGCAGCAGCGCCTTCTCTGCCGCGTCGGCGTACTCGCGGCAGCTCATCGGCTTCGGGTGCGGCTGGGCCGCATCGGCGTAGCGCCAGCCGCTCTGGTCGGGGTGCGGCGTCAGCAGCAGCTCGCAGGGCAGGGTGCGGATCGCGGCGATGCTTTGGGCGTAGGCCTCGCGGATCTTCGGGAAGGCGGGGTTGTGGTCCAGGTGGTAGCCCGGCGCGGTGAGGCTGTCCACATAGGCGATGGCCAGCGGCTTGCTGCTGCCGCCCTGGCGGTCGGTCCAGTTCCAGCTCATGCTGCCGGGCGTGTGGCCGGGGGTGAAGGTGACGGTGAAGGTGGTGTCGCCCAGCGTCACCTGCTCGCCGTCCTGCAGCAGGCGGTCGGCCTGGACGGGCGGGTAGGTGATGCTGTCGCCGAAGTGGATGTCGTGGCTGCCGCCGCGGGCCAGCAGGGCGGCCGATTCGGCATTGCTGACCAGCGTGGCGCCGGTGGCGCGCTTGATCTCGGCCAGCGGGCCGGCGTGGTCCGCATGGGCATGGGTGTGCAGGATCAGCTTCAGCTGCCCGGGCTCGACGCCGAGCTTCTTCATGTTCGCCAGCAGCAGCGGCGCGGCCTGCGGCATGCCGCCATCCAGCAGCACGGCGCCTTCGGAGGTCTTCACCAGCAGCGCGGTGATGTTGGCGGTGCCGATCTGCCAGGTGTGATCGGCGATGCGCAGCGGTTCGATCGGGGTGAGCCAGGACGGGTCGACCTGGTAGGCCTTCAGTTGCGGCAGGACCGGGAGGGTGGCGAGGGCGATGGTGATCAGCATGCCGGGCATTGTCATTCGTCCGACCTAACGCCCAACTTGACCGGAGTGTCGCAATCGTTTCCACTCGAAAACACCGCCGATGCACGGCGCCGAGGGATCCATGAACGAGCTGCTCGCGGCCTACCGCTACCTCACCAACAACTACGCGCAGCTCCACGACAGCAAGCGCTGCGGCTGCTGCAACTGCATGGAGATATTCCGGCCGGAGGAGATCGTCGGCTGGCTCGGGCTGGATACGCTGGAGCAGATGAACGACCCGGTGGCGGTGGCCAAGCAGACGGCGATGTGCCCGCACTGCGGCGCCGAGGCGGTGCTGGGTGACAAGTCGGGCTTCCCCATCCATCCGAACTTCCTGATGAAGATGAACGAGGCCTGGTTCCAGCGGACCATGATCCGCCCGAAGACCAAATAGCCTCGCGCCGCTATCCTGCGGCGCATGCAGGAAGAACCGCAAACGCCGCTGCCGCGCGGCGCCATCGTCTGCCTCTCGCTCGCCGCCTTCGGCAGCGGCGTGGCCTTGCGCATCAACGACCCGCTGCTGCCGCGGCTGGCGCGCGAGTTCGGCATTGGTGTCGGCGAGGCGGCACAGGTGATCAGCCTGTTCGCGATCGCCTACGGCCTGGCGCAGCTGATGTTCGGCCCGCTGGGCGACCGCTTCGGCAAATACCGGGTGATTGCCTGCGCGACGGTGGCCTGCACGCTGGCCTCGCTGCTGTGCGCGCTGGCGCCGGGTTTCGCGGAACTGCGCCTGGCACGGCTGCTGGCGGGCATGACGGCGGCGGCGATCATTCCGCTGTCGATGGCCTGGATCGGCGATGTGGTGGACTACGCCGAGCGGCAGCCGGTGCTGGCGCGCTTCCTGATCGGGCAGATCGTCGGGCTCTCGGCCGGCGTGGCGCTGGGCGGTTTCGCGGCGGACCACTTGAGCTGGCGCGTGCCCTATGTGCTGCTGACCGTGTTCTTCGCCTGCATTGCGCTGGCGCTGTTCACCATCGACCGGCGCCTGCCGGCGCGGGCGCGGCTGCAGCGCGCGGGGGAGGGCGGCTCGGCACTGGCGCGCATCGTGGATGACTTCGGCCATGTGCTCGCGCAGCCCTGGGCGCGGATGATCCTGCTGACCGTCTACCTGGAGGGCGTCTGCCTGTACGGGCCGTTCGCCTTCTTCGCCACGCACCTGCACGAGCGGCTGGGGCTGTCGCTGTCGGCTGCGGGCCTGGTGGTGATGCTGTTCGGCGCCGGCGGTTTTATCTATGCGATGGCGGCGCGGCGGCTGGTGGGCGCCTTGGGCGAGAGCGGGCTGGCGCTGGGCGGCGGGCTGCTGATGGTGGCCGCGCTGGTGACGATGGCGCTGACGCCCTCATGGCTGCTGGCGCTGCCGGTGGCGCTGGCCACGGGCCTGGGCTTCTACATGATGCACAACACGCTGCAGCTCAACGCCACCCAGATGGCGCCCGCGCGGCGCGGGGCGGCGGTAGCCTCGTTCGCGTCCTGCTTCTTCCTGGGGCAGTCGACCGGGGTGGCCCTGTCGGGCCAGTTGGTCGGGCGCATCGGCACGCCCTGGCTGTTCAGCGCCGGCGCGGCCGGGCTGCTGCTGGTGTCGCTGGCGTTCACGCGGCGGCTGCGCCGGCGTGAACGCATGCAGGCCGCTGCTGCGGCCTGATCGATCGATCAGCTCTTCGGCGCGGCGACCACGGACGGCGCGCGCGAGACGCGGGTACGGCCGGCGGTGGTGGTCAGCACCACCGGATCGCCGGCGTTGAAGGACTCTTCGCCGCGGGCCTGGATGATCGAGCGGCGCTCGCCGTTGCGCAGCTGCACGACGATCTCATAGGCTTCCTGGCGGGTGGCGCTGCGCTCGACGGCATTGCCGATCAGCGCGCCGGCGATCAGGCCGACGACGCTGCCGGCCTGGCGGTCACGCCAGTTGCCGCCGACGCCGCCACCGGCGACCGAGCCGATCATGGCGCCGCCGACGACGCCCGCGCCGCTCTGCGAGCCGTCGACGGTGACCGGGCGGATGGACAGGACGGTGGCGTCCTGCACGATGCCCATCTGCTGGGTGTCGCGGTAATGGACGACGTCTGGATTGCTGGTCGCGCAGGCGGACAGGGCGGCCACGGTGGCGACGATCAACAGCTTCTTGAACATGATGGGAACTCCTCGAGTGCACGCGCGTTTTGTGCGAGCAACGATCGACATTGTGCCGAGGTTGACTGGCTCAAGGCTATGCGGCGGCGGCTTTACCCCGCAGCAATCCAGCGCAAAAGCTCACGCTAACCGTGCAGCCGGCTCGATTTCGGCACGCTCGCCAGCAGGAATTCCATCTGGTCCGCCAGGATCCGCCGCCCGCGCAGGATCATGTCCTCGTGCAGGCTCGGCACATAGGGCAGGTAGAGCAGGCTCATGTTCGCCTCCTCCGGCAGCCGGCTGCCCTTGCGGCCGTTGCAGCCGCGGCAGGCGGTGATGCAGTTCATCCAGGTGTCGAGCCCGCCTCGGGAGGTGGGCAGGATGTGCTCGCGGGTCAGGTCGTCCACCGCGTGCGTGTGGCCGCAGTAGGCGCAGACGTGGCGGTCGCGCACGAAGAGCTTGCCGTTGGACAGCGCGGGCGCCTGGCGCCAGGCGCGGCTCGGCACCGCGCCGCGCACCGCGACGATCGGGTGCACCTCGATGCGCGACTGCATGCCGGTGCGGCGCTGCAGGCCGCCCCGCAGCGTCTGGCAAGGATCTCCAAGCGTCCAGGCAATGCCGTCGCTGGCATAGATCACGGCGGCTTCACGGGTCGTGATCCAGGCTTGCGGCCTGCCAGAGACGTCCAGTTGAAGCACGTCCACAGCGTTGACCTCCTAAGCTGCGGAGATTACTTCAATAGTGCGCGCTAACTCAAGCTTTAAGCGGAATCATCAGGGCTAACCCTCATGGCGGTGAGCGATTCATCGACTTGTCACCGAATCGAAGGCGACACAAAAAATTCTTAAAAAAGCACGACCGTTCGTTTTATTATGCGCGCCACTCCAGTCCTCAAGCGACGACAACGTGACCGCATCCACCGTCGACATCCCGCCCAAGCCGGCCCGCGCCACGCGCTCGCTGCAGAAGGGCCAGCAGACCCGCTCGGTGATCCTCGACGCCGCGCTGGCGCTGGCCTCGCACATGGGCCTTGAAGGCTTGTCGATCGGCGCGCTGGCGGACGTGACCAAGATGAGCAAGTCCGGTGTGTTCGCCCATTTCGGCTCGCGCGAGGAACTGCAGATTGCCGTCGTCACCGAATACCACCGCCGCTTCGAGGAAGAGGTCTTCTTCACCGCCATCGGCGAGACCCGCGGCCTGCCGCGGCTGCGCGCGCTGTACGAGCGCTGGGTGCACCGCGTCTCGCAGGAGATCGACTCCGGCTGCATCTACATCAGCGGCGCCGTCGAGTTCGACGACCGGCCCGGCCCGGTGCGCGACGCGCTGGTGGCAATGGTCCATGCCTGGCATTCGGCGCTGAGCCGCGCGATCGTGCTGGCCAAGGAAGTCGGCCACCTGCGCGTCGATACCGACGTCGAGCAGGTGCTGTTCGAACTGCACGGCCTGATCCTCTCGCTGCACCACGATGCCCGCTTCATGCGCACGCCCGGCGCCGTGCCGCGCGCCGGCACGGGCTTCGAGCGCATGGTCGAGTACTACGCGACACCCGAAGGCCGCGCGGCCGATGCCCAGCATCGCCGCACGGCTCCTTGAGTCTTTTCCTTCCCTTCCCCTCCATCCACTCCTTCAGATTCCAGGAGACCGCCATGCCCTTGTACACCCCGCCGCTGCGCGACATGCAATTCGTCCTCCACGAAGTGCTGGGCGCCGTCGACGAGCTCAAGCAACTGCCGGCGCATGCCGACGTGGATGCCGACACGATCAACGCCGTGCTGGAAGAGGGCGGCAAGTTCGCCGCCGAAGTGATCGCCCCGATCAACCTGAGCGGCGACCTGGAAGGCTGCACGCTGGACAAGGCCACCCATGAGGTCAAGCCGCCCAAGGGCTTCAAGGAAGCCTATGCGCAGTACGTGGAAGGCGGCTGGCCCGCGCTGGGCTGCGACCCGGACTACGGCGGCCAGGGCCTGCCGGTGGTGCTGAACCAGGCGCTCTACGAGATGCTGAACTCGGCCAACCAGGCCTGGACCATGTACCCCGGCCTGTCGCACGGCGCCTATGAAGCGCTGCATGCCCACGGCACCGACGAGCAGAAGAAGACCTACCTGCCCAAGCTGACCAGCGGCGAATGGACCGGCACGATGTGCCTGACCGAGCCGCACTGCGGCACCGACCTGGGCCTGCTGCGCACCAAGGCCGAACCGCAGGCCGACGGCAGCTACAAGATCACCGGCTCGAAGATCTTCATCTCGGCCGGCGAGCACGACATGGTGGACAACATCGTCCACCTGGTGCTGGCCCGCCTGCCCGATGCGCCCGCGGGCTCCAAGGGCATCTCGCTGTTCGTCGTGCCGAAGTTCGCGGTCAAGGCCGACGGTTCGCTGGGCGATCGCAACCCGGTCTTCTGCACGGGCCTCGAGCACAAGATGGGCATCCACGCCAACTCGACCTGCCAGATCACGCTGGACGGCGCCGTCGGCACGCTGGTGGGCCAGCCGAACAAGGGCCTGGCCGCGATGTTCGTGATGATGAACGCCGCACGCCTGGGCGTGGGCAACCAGTCGCTGGGCCTGACCGAAGTGGCCTACCAGAACGCCGTGGCCTACGCCAAGGACCGCATCCAGATGCGCGCGCTGTCCGGCCCCAAGGTGCCGAGCCAGCCGGCCGACCCCATCATCGTGCACCCCGACGTGCGCAAGATGCTGCTGACCGCCCGCGCCTACGCCGAAGGCGGCCGCGCGCTGTCCATGTACGTGGCGCTGATGCTGGACAAGGCGCTGTCGTCCGACGATGCCGACGAAGCCAAGGAAGCCGAGGACGAAGTCGCGCTGCTGACCCCGATCGTCAAGGCCTTCATCTCCGACAACGCCTGGCTCGCCACCTCGCACTGCATGCAGGTGTTCGGCGGCCACGGCTACATCCACGAGACCGGCGCCGAGCAGTTCGTCCGCGATGCCCGCATCAACATGACCTACGAAGGCACGAACACCGTGCAGTCGCTGGACCTGCTGGGCCGCAAGATCCTGGGCAACAACGGCGCCACGCTGAAGAAGTTCGGCAAGAAGATCGCCGCCTTCGTCGAGGAAGAGGGCACCAGCGAGGCGATGCAGGAGTTCATCAACCCGCTGGCCGACATCGGCGACAAGGTCACCAAGCTGACCACCGAGATCGGCATGAAGGCCTTCCAGAACCCCGACGAAGTGGGCGCCGCCGCGGTGGACTACCTGCGCGTCGTCGGCCACCTGTGCTTCGCCTATTTCTTCGCCCGCATGGCCAAGGTGGCGCTGGAGAAGCAGAACAGCGGCGACAAGTTCTACATCGCCAAGCTGGCCACCGCGCGCTTCTACTTCGCCAAGCTGCTGCCCGAGACGGCCTCGCTGATCCGCACCGCGCGGACCGGCCTGCCGACGCTGATGGAAATGGACGAAGCCCTGTTCTGATCGGGAGACGCTGCATGAAGATGAAGCTCATCACGGCTGCCGCCCTGTGCGTCGCCGCTAACGCCGTATTCGCACAGACCGCCAGCCCGGTGGGTCTGTGGAAGACCATCGACGACGACGGCAAGACGGCCAAGTCGCTGGTGCGCATCACCGAACACGACGGCGTGCTCTCCGGCTCGATCGAGAAGATCCTCGACCCCGCCAAGCAGGCCGACAAGTGCGACCAGTGCAAGGACGATCGCAAGGACAAGCCGATCGTCGGCCTGACCATCATCCGCGGCGTCAAGCCCGATGCCGATGACAAGACCCAATGGAGTGGCGGCGAGATCCTCGACCCCACCAACGGCAAGACCTACAAGACCAAGCTGTGGTCCACCGACGGCGGCAAGACGCTGAACGTGCGCGGCTACATCGGCTTCCTCTACCGCACGCAGGTGTGGCAGAAGGCCGAGTGACCGCTGAGTAAAAAACACATCACCGAAGGAGAAGTTCCGTGAGTCGATTCCAAGTTCGCAAAGTCGCCGTGCTCGGCGCTGGCGTGATGGGTGCGCAGATCGCTGCGCACCTGGTCAACGTCAAGGTGCCCGTGGTCCTGTTCGACCTGCCGGCCAAGGAAGGCCCGAAGAACGGCATCGTCAGCAAGGCGATCGAAGGCCTGAAGAAGCTCAAGCCCGCGCCGCTCGGCAATGTGGCCGACGCCGCCCTGATCCAGCAGGCCAACTACGAGGAACACCTCGAACTGCTGAAGGACTGCGACCTGATCATCGAGGCCATCGCCGAGCGCATGGACTGGAAGCTCGATCTGTACACGAAGATCGCGCCCTTCGTCGCGCCGCACGCCATCGTCGCGTCCAACACCTCGGGCCTGTCGATCACCAAGCTGAGCGAAGTGCTGCCGGAGAGCATCAAGCCGCGCTTCTGCGGCATCCACTTCTTCAACCCACCGCGCTACATGTACCTGGTGGAGCTGATCAACACGCCAACGACCGAAGCCGACGTGCTGGACAAGCTCGAAGCCTTCGTGACGACCAGCGTCGGCAAGGGCGTCGTGCGCGCCAAGGACACGCCGAACTTCGTCGCCAACCGCATCGGCGTCGCCGGCATGATGGCCACGATGATCGAGGCCGAGAAGTTCGGCCTGAGCGTGGACGTCGTCGACGACCTGACCGGCAAGAAGCTGGGCCGCGCCTCGTCGGGCACCTTCCGCACGGCGGACGTGGTGGGCCTGGACACGATGGCCCACGTGATGAAGACCATGCAGGACAACCTGCAGGCCGATCCGTTCTACAGCATGTACGCCACGCCCAAGGTGCTGGCTGCGTTGATCGAGAAGGGCGCGCTGGGCCAGAAGGCCGGCGCCGGCTTCTACAAGAAGGTCGGCAAGGACATCCAGCGCCTGGACTTCGCCGCGGGTGAATACGTGGCCGGTGGCAAGAAGGCGGACGAGATCGTCGGCCGCATGCTAAAGAAGCCCGCAGCAGACCGCATCAAGCTGCTGCGCGAATCGACCAACCCGCAGGCGCAGTTCCTGTGGGCCATCCTGCGCGACGGCTTCCACTACGCCGCCGTGCACCTCGCGGACGTGGCCGACACCGCTCGAGAAATAGACTTCGCGATGCGCTGGGGCTTCGGTTCGCAGCAGGGGCCGTTCGAACTGTGGCAGGCCGCAGGCTGGAAGCAGGTGGCCGAGTGGATCGCCGCCGACATCGCCGATGGCAAGACGCTCAGCAGCGCCCCGCTGCCGGCCTGGGTCACCGAAGGCCCGGTCGCCGAGAACGGCGGCGTGCACTCGAAGGACGGCTCCTGGAGCGCCGCCGAGGGCAAGTTCAAGCCGCGCGCCGCGCTGCCGGTGTACGAGCGCCAGGCCTTCCCGGAAGCGCTGGTCGGCGACGGCTCGGTGCCCGCGCTGCAGGCCGGCACCGAAGAGTTCAAGAACGAGGAAGTGCGCGTCTGGACGCTGGATGGCGAGGTGCTGATCGCCTCGATCACCGCCAAGCTGCACCTGATCTCGCCGACGGTGACGGACGGCCTGCTGAAGGCCGTCGAGATTGCCGAGGCGAAGTACAAGGGCCTGGTGATCTGGTCGCCGGACGACGTGTTCTCGGCCGGCGCCAACCTCGAGTCGCTGATGCCGGTGTTCATGAAGTCCGGCGCCAAGGGCATCGCGCCCGAGGAGAAGAAGCTGCAGGACATGATGCTGCGCGTGCGCTACGCGCAGGTGCCGGTGGTGTCGGCGGTGCGCGGCCTGGCCCTGGGCGGCGGCTGCGAGCTGGCGGTCTACAGCGCGCGCCGCGTGGCGCACATGGAGAGCTATGTCGGCCTGGTGGAAGTGGGCGTGGGCCTGCTGCCCGGCGGCGGCGGCCTGACCTATATCGCCCGCCGTGCCGCCGAGATGGCCGCGGCCGGCAATGCCAACGCGGACATCTTCGCCTTCGTCAAGGACGGCTTCACCTCGGCCGCCACGGCCAAGGTCGCCACCTCGGCGCTGGAAGCGCAGAAGATGGGCTTACTGATCGACGGCGACGTGATCGTGCCGAACAAGGACGAGCTGCTGTTCGTCGCCTCGGCCCAGGTCAAGGCGATGGCCGACTCCGGCTACCGTCCGCCGCTGAAGGCGGTGTTCCCGGTGGCGGGCCGCTCGGGCATCGCGACGGTGAAGGCGCAGCTCGCCAATATGCGCGACGGTGGCTTCATCAGCCAGCACGACTTCCACATCTCCGCGCTGATCGCCGACGTGGTCTGCGGCGGCGACGTCGAGGCCGGCTCGCTGGTGACCGAGGAGTACCTGATGTCGCTGGAGCGCAAGCACTTCTGCGGGCTGCTGGAGCACCCGAAGACCCAGGAACGGATCATGGGCATGTTGTCGACCGGCAAGCCCGTCCGCAACTGATCACGGAGTACCAAGAATCATGAGCAAGCAAGTTCAAGAAGCCTATATCTGCGCCGCCACGCGCCTGCCCATCGGCAAGTCGGGCCGCGGCTACTACAAGAACACGCGCCCGGACGAGATGCTGAGCCGCGCCATCCAGGCCGCGATGGCCCAGGTGCCAGGTCTTGACCCCAGCGTGATCGAGGACGCCATCATCGGCTGCTCCTTCCCCGAGGCCGAGCAGGGCATGAACATCGCCCGCGTGGCGGCGGTGCTGTCGGGCCTGCCGAACACGGTCGGCGGCGTGACGGTGAACCGCTACTGCGCCTCGGGCATCACGGCCCTGGCGATGGCGGCGGACCGCATCCGCGTTGGCGAATCTGAAGTGATGATCGCCGGCGGCGTCGAGTCGATGTCGATGGTGCCGATGGGCGGCAACAAGCCGTCCTTCCCGCCCGCGATCTTCGAGCGCGACGAGAACATCGGCCTGGCCTACGGCATGGGCCTGACGGCCGAGAAGGTGGCCGCGCAGTGGAAGGTCTCGCGTGAAGAGCAGGACGCCTTCGCGCTGGAATCGCACCGCCGTGCGCTGGCTGCGATCGAGGCCGGCCACTTCAAGGACGAGATGACGCCCTTCGAGGTGATCACCCGTTCGCCGAACCTGGCCGATGGCTCCGTCATCACGAAGAAGCGCATCGTCGACATCGACGAAGGCCCGCGTGCCGACACCTCGGTCGAAGGCCTGGCCAAGCTGCGCCCGGTGTTCGCCGCCAAGGGCAGCGTGACGGCCGGCAACAGCTCGCAGACGTCCGATGGCGCCGGCGCGCTGATCGTCGCTTCGGAAGCCGCAGTCAAGCGCTTCGGCCTGACGCCGCTGGCGCGCTTCGTGTCGTTTGCCGTGCGTGGTGTTCCGCCGGAGATCATGGGCATCGGCCCGATCGAGGCGATCCCCGCCGCGCTGCGTCTCGCCGGCATCAAGGCCGAGGACCTGGGCTGGGTGGAACTGAACGAAGCCTTCGCCGCGCAGTCGCTGGCCGTGCTGAACGACCTGGACAGCAAGGGCATCGTGCTGGACCGCACGAAGGTGAACCCGAACGGCGGCGCGATCGCCCTGGGCCACCCGCTGGGCGCTACCGGCGCGATCCGCGCGGCCTCGGTGATCCACGGCCTGCGCCGCACCGGCGCGAAGTACGGCATGGTGACGATGTGCGTTGGCGCCGGCCAGGGCGCTGCGGGCATCATCGAGCGGCTGTAAGCAGCGCGCGCGGCCTATGAATGGATCACCCGTTCGCCCTGAGCCGCTTCGACGGGCTCAGGACAGGCTTGTCGAAGGGCCCGTGCTCGCCATCGCGGCTTCGACAGGCTCAGCCCGAACGGAGTGCCGAACCGTTCGCCCTGAGCCTGTCGAAGGGCCCGCGCTCGCCACTGCGGCTTCGACAGGCTCAGCCCGAACGGATTCCTACCGACTATGAACCAGCCGCTCCGCATCCAGGCCGCAGATGGTTGTGAGCTGAGCGGCCATCTGCATGGTGATCCGACACAGGCCCGCGCGGGCCTGCTGCTCGCGCCCGCGATGGGCGTGGAGCAGCGCTACTACGCGGACTTCGCCGAATGGATGGCGGAGCAGGGCTGGCTGGTGCTGTGCTTCGACTATCGGGGCATGGGCGCCTCGCGTGCGGGTTCGCTCAAGGACCTGGACGCGGACATCGGCACCTGGGCCACGCTCGACGCCGCGGCGGCGCTCGACGAGCTTTCAAGGCAACTCGGCGACAAGCCGATCCACTGGCTCGGCCACTCGCTGGGCGGCCAGATCCTCGGCATGGTGCCCAACCGGCATCTCGTGACGCGGGCCGTCACCGTCGGCTGCGGCAGCGGCTACTGGCGCGAGAACGCCGCTCAACTAAGGCGCTACGTGTGGTGGCTCTGGTATGTCGTGGTGCCTGTCGCGCTGCCGCTGTTCGGCTACTTCCCGGGCCGCAAGCTGCGCAAGGTCGGCGACCTGCCGCGCGGCGTGATGGCGCAGTGGCGCCGCTGGTGCCTGCATCGGGACTACATGATGGGCGATGAAGGCGGCGAGGCGCTGCGTGCCCAGTACGCGGCAATGACGCTGCCGATGCTGTCGCTCGGCTTCACCGACGACGAGTTCATGTCACGCCGCAACATGGAATCACTGCACGGCTTCTATGCCGGTGCGCGCCCCGAGATGCGACGCATCGCCCCGAACGAGGTCGGTGCCCGCCGCATCGGCCACTTCGGCTTCTTCCGCGACCGCTTCGCCGCCACGCTCTGGCCCCAGGTGCCGGCGTGGCTTCAGCAACAATCCTGAATGAACCCCGTTAGGAGACATCACCCATGAGCATCAAGACCGCCATCGTCGACGGCGTCGCCACGATCGAGATCGCCCGCCCCGAGAAGAAGAACGCCCTGACCCAGGAGATGTACCTGGCGATGGCCGACGCGATCAACGCGGCCGGCGCCGACGGCCAGGTGCGCGCCATCCTGATCACCGGCCAGCCGGGCATCTTCACCTCGGGCAACGACATCGACAACTTCATGAACAGCCCGCGCTCGGGCCTGGACGCTCCGGTGTTCCAGTTCATGGAAGCGCTGATCGGCTGCGACAAGCCGGTGGTCGCCGCCGTCACCGGCGCCGCCATCGGCATCGGCACGACGATGCTCCTGCATTGCGACTTCGTCTATGTGGCGGATGACGCGCGCCTGGCCATGCCTTTTGTCGGCCTGGGCCTGGTGCCCGAGTTCGCCTCCAGCGTGATCGTGCCGCAGCTGATGGGCAGCCGCCGCGCCGCCGAGAAGCTGCTGCTGGGCGATCCCTTCACCGGCGAGCAGGCCGTGGAATGCGGCATCGCCAACGCGGTGCTGCCGGCCGGCGAAGTGCTCAATCACGCGCGCCGCGTGGCCGAGCGCTTCAACAACCTGGCCCCGGGTGCCGTGCGCGACAGCAAGCGCCTGATGAAGGAGCCGCTGCGCGCCCAGCTGCGCGAGACCTACAAGGCCGAGGCGGCCGTCTTCGGCGATCGTCTGCGCAAGCCGGAAGCGAAGGAAGCCTTCCAGGCCTTCTTCCAGAAGCGCAAGCCGGACTTCAGCCAGTTCGAGTGAACGCGCGGGGCTTGCCTTCCTTGTCGATCGCGACGTAGGTCAGGTTGGCCTGCGTCACCTTCACCACCTGCGGGTCGGCCGGGTTGCGCTCGGCCTCCACCTCCACGTGCACGGTGATCGAGGTGCGGCCGACGCGCACGACGGTGGCGTAGAAGGTCAGCAGGTCGCCGATCGAGACCGGCTGCTTGAAGATGAACTCGTTGACGGCCACCGTCGCCACGCGGCCGCGCGAGATGCGCGCCGGCAGCACCGAGCCCGCCAGGTCCACCTGGGCCATGATCCAGCCGCCGAAGATGTCCCCGTTGTTGTTGGCATCGGCCGGCATCGGCATCACGCGCATCACGAGTTCGCGCGGGCCGAGGGGATGGAGGGCGGAAGAGGTGGTGGCGTCGGTCATGGCTTGAACTGAGAGAATCGGCCTCCATTCTCAGTCAAACCATGCGACGCAGCAGCGCTCCCGCCGAAACCGCCCCCTCCGCTCCCTCTCCTCAACCCGGCGACTGGAGCACCGTCGCCAAGCTGCTGCCCTATCTGTGGCGCTACCGGTGGCGTGTCAGCCTGGCGCTGCTGTTCATGCTGGGCGCCAAGATGAGCAACGTCGGCGTGCCGGTGCTGCTGAAGACGTTGGTGGACCGCATGGCGATCAAGCCGGGCTCGGCCGAGAGCCTGGCCGTCGTGCCGCTCGGGCTGCTGGTCGCCTACGGCGCGCTGCGGCTGTCGACCAGCCTGTTCACCGAGCTGCGCGAGCTGATCTTCGCCAAGGCGACCGAGGGCACGGCGCGTTCGATCTCGCTGCAGGTCTTCCGCCACCTGCACGACCTCAGCCTGCGCTTCCACCTGGAGCGCCAGACCGGCGGCATGACCCGCGACATCGAGCGCGGCACCCGCGCGGTGCAGTCGCTGATCTCCTACTCGCTCTACAGCATCGTCCCGACGCTGATCGAGGTGGTGCTGGTGCTGACGCTGCTGGGCGTCAAGTTCGATGCCTGGTTCGCCTGGATCACCTTCGCGGCGCTGGTGATCTACATCAGCTTCACGGTGACGGTGACCGAATGGCGCACCAAGTTCCGCCGCCTGCTCAACGAGCTGGACTCGGTCGCCCATTCGAAGGCGATCGACTCGCTCTTGAACTACGAGACCGTCAAGTACTTCAACAACGAAGACTTCGAGGCCCGCCGCTACGACGAGAGCCTGGAGAAGCTGCGCAAGGCGCAGCTGCGCTCGCAGACGACGCTGTCCATGCTCAATACCGGCCAGCAGTTGATCATCGCCTTCGCGCTGGTGGCGATGCTGTGGCGGGCGACGCAGGGCGTAGTCGACGGCAAGATGAGTCTGGGCGACCTGGTGATGGTCAACGCCTTCATGATCCAGCTCTATATCCCGCTGAACTTCCTCGGCGTGATCTACCGCGAGATCAAGCAGAGCCTGACCGACCTGGACAAGATGTTCCGCCTGCTGGAGCGCGAGCGAGAGGTGGCCGACGGGCCTGGGGCGCTAACGCTGAAAGTCGACGGCGCCGCGGTCCGCTTCGAGCATGTCAACTTCGGCTACGAGCCGGCCCGGCCGATCCTGCATGACGTGAGCTTCGAGATCCCGGCCGGCAAGAAGGTGGCCGTCGTCGGCCCCAGCGGCTCCGGCAAGAGCACGCTGGCGCGGCTGCTCTACCGCTTCTACGACGTGGACGGCGGTGCCATCACCATCGACGGCCAGGATGTGCGTGCCGCCACCCAGGCCAGCCTGCGCCGGTCGATCGGCATCGTGCCGCAGGACACCGTGCTGTTCAACGACACCGTGGCCTACAACATCGCCTACGGTGCCCCGGGGGCGACGCAGGAACAGGTGGAGGGTGCTGCCCGCGCCGCCCACATCCACGGCTTCATCTCGGCCACGCCCAAGGGTTACGACACGATGGTTGGCGAGCGCGGCCTCAAGCTCAGCGGCGGCGAGAAGCAGCGCGTGGCCATCGCCCGCACGCTGCTGAAGAATCCCCCGCTGTTGATCTTCGACGAGGCCACCTCGGCGCTGGACTCCAGCAACGAGCGGGCGATCCAGGCGGAACTGGAGTCGGTGGGGCGCAACAAGACGGTCCTGGTGATCGCCCACCGGCTCTCCACCATCGTCGACGCCCACGAGATCCTGGTGCTGGAGGCCGGCCGCATCGTCGAGCGTGGCAGCCACGAGGCCCTGCTGGCCCGGCAGGGCGCCTACGCCCGCATGTGGCGCCTGCAGCAGAGCGGCGGCGACGCACAGTGAAAAGAGAAGGGGCCGCATGTGCGGCCCCTTTTTTCGGTCGTCGATTCGATCAGCGGCGAGCGACGCGCTTGCGCGTCCAGCCCAGCGCGCCCAGCGCGGCCAGGCTCAGTGCCACGCCGCCCGGCTCGGGAACCGAACCGCCCGGGTTGGTCGGGCCGGCCAGCAGGTTGCCGAAGCTCAGGTTGTCGAAGAAGACCTTGCCATTGGTGCCGAAGAGTTCGATCGAGTAGACATCGGTGCTGCCGAAGTCGTACGACAGAAGGTCCCAATTGCAGTAGGCGCTTCCCAGGCAGGCCGCATTGCTGCTGGTGCCCACCGGATCCGAGGCGCCGGGGGTGAGGTCGATCTCGGTGCCGCTCTTGTCATAGGCGATGAAGGACACCTGGCCTTCGCCGACGAAAGAGGTGCTGAACACGCCGTTGAAACCGTTGGCGATATTCACGCGGAACGAGATGTCGTCACCGCCGGTGGCGTTGCTCACCAGCAGGGCGGCCTTGTTCGTGGCGAAGCTGGTGGTCGTGCCGCCGTAGTTGCCGTAGAAGTTGCCGAGCGCCGCGCTGCCGTAGTAGCCCTTGGAGGTTTCCAGCCAGGCGGTGCTGCCGGCAATGACGATGGCGCCGTTGGCATAGGATCCTGCGGCGGCCGCCTTCTTGGCGGCGCTGGCCTGGATGGTGTCGCCCAGGCTCTCGAAATCAACCACCGTGGGGCTGGCCAGTACGGGCAGGGTCGCCGCCATCAGCAAGCTGGTCAGAGCGCTTTTGATCGTGTTCATGGCCTCACTCCTGGGGGTCAATTTATTAAGGGACGTTAGCGAAGACTGTAATCACGGGTTACATGTTTGTTGGTGTCAGCACCCCCTTGACTTGAGGGGGTAATTTCCCCGCCCTGGGGTAAGTCTGGTAGCAAACCCTCCCCCTCGTTCAAATGGCGTCCTACAACGGCACGACTACACTGAGCCGGTGGAAACCAAATGGCTCGAAGACTTTGTCAGCCTGGCCGAGACGCGCAGTTTTTCGCGCTCCGCCCAGCTGAGGCATGTGACCCAGCCGGCGTTCTCGCGCCGCATCCAGGCGCTGGAAGCCTGGGCCGGGGTGGATCTGGTGGATCGCTCCTCCTATCCGACGAGGTTGACCGGCGCTGGCGAGACCCTGCTGGCCCAGGCGGTCGAGATCCTGGGCAATCTGCAGTCCACCCGCAACATGCTGCGCAGCCACCAGGCGTCCAGCCAGGACATGATCGAGTTCGCGGTGCCGCACTCGCTGGCCTTCAGCTTCTTCCCCCATTGGCTGATGGACCTGCGCCAGCGCTTCGGCTCGCTGAAGAGTCGCCTCAATGCGCTCAATGTCCACGACGCGACGCTGCAGCTCAGTGAAGGCAATTGCGATCTGCTTGTCGTCTATCACCACGCCAGTCAACCCCTACAACTTGATCCGGAGCGCTACGAGATGGCGTCGCTGGGTCACGAGACCCTGGCGCCGTATGCCAAGGCCAATGCCCAGGGCGAGCCGATGTTCCGGCTGCCGGGCCACCCGGGTCAGAAGATTCCCTTCCTCAGCTACGCCGGCGGCGCCTACTTGGGGCGGCTGGTGGAGCTGATCGTCAAGGAGTCGGCCACGCCGCTGAACCTGGACGCGGTGTACGAGACCGACATGGCGGAGGGCCTGAAGGCGATGGCGCTGGAGGGCCATGGCCTGAGCTTCCTGCCCGCCAGCTCGGTCAAGAAGGAATTGAAGGCCGGCGCCCTGGTGCGCGCAGCCCAGGTCGGCGAGTACGAACTGAGCATGGAGCTGCGCATCTATCGCGAGCGCCCCGAGCAGTCCCGCCGCAACAAGCCGGCCGCGCTGGCGCTGTGGGACTTTCTCACCCGCTGAGCCGCCTGGCGGCCTAACTTCGAGTCTCAGCGCATGGCCGCAAGGCATGATGGCATGCTCATTGCGTCATGCCGGTTTGGCATGTGCCTGGGACCAAAAAATCAGTGCAAACCCGTATTCGGGGCGCTCGTCGCCCATGGTCTGCTCTGTCCCTCGATTCGAACCCGTTATCTGGAGCTTTCCGATATGAAGAAAACCCTGCTTGCCCTCTCGCTGGCCGTGCTGGCCGGCGCCGTCCATGCCGAAGACACCTTGAAGAAGATCAAGGACAGCGGCGTGGCCACGATGGGCGTGCGCGAGTCTTCCGGTGCCCTGTCGTACACGCTGGGCGACGGCAAGTACGTGGGCTATCACGTGGAGATCTGCCAGCATGTGCTGGGCGATGTCCAGAAGCAGCTGGGCCTGGCCAAGCTGGAGATCAAGTACCTGCCGGTGACCTCGCAGAACCGCGTGCCGCTGGTGCAGAACGGCACGGTGGACATCGAGTGCGGCTCCACCACCAACAACGCCACCCGCGGCAAGGACGTGGCCTTCGCCGTCACCACCTACGTGGAGGAAGTGCGCATCGCCGTCAAGGCCAATTCGGGCATCACCTCGATTGCGCAGCTGGCCGGCAAGAACGTCGCCACCACGACCGGCACCACCTCGGTGCAGCTGCTGCGCAAGCATGAGCGTGCCAACGGCGTCGACTTCAAGGAAGTCTTCGGCAAGGACCACGCCGACAGCTTCCTGCTGCTCGAATCGGGCCGCGCCGACGCCTTCGTGATGGACGGCCAGATCCTGGCCGGCAACATCGCCAAGTCCAAGGCCCCGGCCGACTACAAGATCGTCGGCGAAGTGCTCTCCGTCGAGCCGATCGCGATCATGATCCGCAAGGACGACCCGGCCTTCAAGAAGGCGGTCGACGACAGCATCAAGGGCCTGATGAAGTCCGGCCAGATCGCCAAGATGTACGACAAGTGGTTCACCCAGCCGATCCCGCCGACGAACACCCGCGTCGGCCTGCCCGCCACGGCTGCCACCAAGGACGCATGGGCGAACCCGAATGACAAGCCGGTCGAAGAGTACGCCAAGAAGTAAGTGATGAAGGGGCCGGCGCAGCGCCGGCCATTCAGCAACAGCGGGTGCCCCAGCGCACCCGCTTTGCATAACGGGGAGTTGGACGATGGCGAGTTGGGACTGGTCCCTCTACTGCACGGACATGGTGACGGCCGAGGCCGCGCCGAAATGCCTGGGCGCACCGGGCTACGAAACCTATCTGGACGCGATGCTCAAGGCCTGGGGCTGGACGATGTACGTGTCCATCGCCGGCCTGCTGGTGGCGCTCGTGATGGGCTCCATCGTCGGCGTGCTGCGGACGGTGCCCAACAAGAAGGTGGCCATGCTCGGCGAGACCTGGACCGAGCTGTTCCGCAACATCCCGCTGATCGTCCAGGTCTTCCTCTGGTACCACGTGGTGCCGCAGATCTTCACCTCGCTGCAGGCCGTGCCCTCAGCCGTCCTCGTGATCATCGCGATCGGCCTGTTCACCTCCTCGCGGATTGCCGAGCAGGTCAAGGCCGGCATCAACACGCTGCCCAAGGGCCAGCGCTACGCGGGCCTGGCCATGGGCCTCACGCTGCCGCAGACCTACCGCTTCGTGCTGCTGCCGATGGCCTTCCGCATCGTGATTCCGCCGCTGACCAGCGAGAGCATGAACATCGTCAAGAACTCGGCCGTGGCCTTCGCGGTCAGCATCCCCGAGCTGGCGCAGTACGCGCAGCAGGCCTCGGAGCAGTCCAGCTTCGTGCAGATCTTCCTGCCGGTCACGCTGCTGTATTTCGTCTCGGCCTTCCTGATCAACCGGATCGCCAAGTTCATCGAGCAGCGCGTGCGCGTGCCGGGCATCCTGGGAGCGAAGTGAACACGCCATGACGCATCTCGATTTTTCCTTTTTGACGTGGGACGTCGTCAGCAGCTTCGTCGCCAAGGGCTTCTTCTTCTCGATCCAGCTGACGCTCACCGCCATGATCGGCGGCATCATCCTCGGCACGCTGCTGGCGCTGATGAGGCTCTCGGGCAAGCCCTGGCTCGAGAAGCCCGCCGCCGCCTATGTGGACACGCTGCGCTCGATTCCGCTGGTGATGGTGATCCTGTGGTTCTACCTGCTGATCCCCTACGTGATCGGTCCCCTGGGCGCCGAGAAGTCGGCGCTGATCACCTTCACGCTGTTCGAGGCCACCTACTACTCCGAGATCATGCGGGCCGGCATCCAGTCGGTCTCGCGCGGCCAGGTCTTCGCCGGCTATGCGATGGGCATGACCTACCGGCAGACGATGCAACTCGTGGTGCTGCCGCAGGCCTTCCGCAACATGCTGCCGGTGCTGCTGACCCAGACCATCGTGCTGTTCCAGGACACTTCGCTGGTCTATGCGGTCGGCGCCTATGACCTGCTGAAGGGCTTCGAGGTGGCGGGCAAGAACTTCAACCGCCCGGTCGAGACCTACCTGGTCGCCGCACTCGTCTATCTCGTCATCTGTTTCACGCTGTCGATGCTGGTGCGCCGGCTGCAGAAGAAGATCGCGATCATCCGTTGAGGCTTGAGCAAAATGATTGACATCAAGAACATCTCCAAGTGGTACGGCCCCTTCCAGGTGCTGACCGACTGCACCACCAGTATCGCCAAGGGCGAGGTGGTCGTCGTCTGCGGCCCCTCGGGCTCGGGCAAGTCCACGCTGATCAAGACCGTCAACGCGCTGGAGCCGATCCAGAAGGGCGACATCGTCGTCGACGGCACCTCGATCTCCGACGCCAAGACCGACCTGCCCAAGCTGCGCTCGCGCGTGGGCATGGTGTTCCAGCATTTCGAGCTGTTCCCGCACCTGAGCGTGACCGAGAACCTGACGCTGGCGCAGATCAAGGTGCTGGGCCGCAAGCCCGACGATGCCAAGACGCGCGGCCTGAAGATGCTGGACCGCGTCGGCCTGTCGGCGCACAAGGACAAGTTCCCCGGCCAGCTCTCCGGCGGCCAGCAGCAGCGCGTGGCGATCGCCCGCGCGCTGTCCATGGACCCGATCGTGATGCTGTTCGACGAGCCCACCTCGGCGCTCGACCCTGAGATGGTCGGCGAGGTGCTGGACGTGATGGTCAAGCTCGCGCACGAGGGCATGACGATGATGTGCGTGACCCACGAGATGGGCTTCGCCAAGAAGGTCAGCAACCGCGTGATCTTCATGGACGCCGGCAAGATCATCGAGGACTGCACCAGCGCCGATTTCTTCGGCAAGCCGGAGGAGCGCTCGCCGCGCGCCAAGGACTTCCTCGCGAAGATTCTTCAACACTGATCTGAGGGGACAATGCGGCGCATGAGCACCGCACCGACCACCCTCACCATCACCCGCCCCGACGACTGGCACCTGCATCTCCGCGACGAGGCGGCGATGAAGAGCGTCGTGCCCTACACGGCGCGCCAGTTCGCCCGCGCCATCGTCATGCCCAACCTGCGCCCGCCGGTCACCACCGCGGCGCAGGCTACGAGCTACCGCGAGCGCATCCTCGCCGCCGTGCCCGAAGGCATCAGCTTCGAGCCGCTGATGACGATGTACCTGACCGACAACACGCCGGTCGACGAGATCGCGCGCGCCAAGGACGCCGGCGTCGTCGCGCTGAAGCTCTACCCGGCCGGCGCCACGACGAACAGCGACGCCGGCGTCACCGACATCCGCAAGACCTACAAGACGCTGGAGGCGATGCAGAAGGCGGGCCTGCTGCTGCTGGTCCATGGCGAGGTGACCGACCCCGCCATCGACGTGTTCGACCGCGAGGCCGTCTTCATCGACCGCGTGATGACGCCGCTGCGCGCGGACATGCCGGAACTGAAGGTCGTCTTCGAGCACATCACCACCAGGGAAGCCGCCGAGTACGTCGCCGCGTCGGACAAGTTCACCGCCGCCACGCTGACCCCACAGCACCTGCTCTACAACCGCAACGCCATCTTCATGGGCGGCCTGCGCCCCCACTACTACTGCCTGCCGGTGCTCAAGCGCGAGGAGCACCGCCTGGCGCTGCTGAAGGCCGCCACGTCGGGCAGCACGAAATTCTTCCTCGGCACCGACAGCGCCCCGCATGCCTCGCAGCTGAAGGAGAACTCCGTCTGCGGCGCCGGCTGCTTCACGGCGCTGTCCGCGCTGGAGCTGTATGCCGAGGCCTTCGAGGCCATGGGCGCGCTGGACAAGTTCGAGGCCTTCGCCAGCTTCAACGGCGCGGACTTCTACGGCCTGCCGCGCAACACCGGCACGGTCACGCTGGCCAGGCAGGAATGGACGCTGCCCGAGGCCGTGCCCTTCGGCGACGCGCAGCTGAAGCCGCTGCGCGGCGGCGAGGCGCTGAGCTGGAGGCTCGTGTGATGGCCCGCCCGCGGCGCGTCATGCTGCTGGTCGACTTCGACAACTGCTCCCCGGAAGTCATCGCCCAGGCCTTCGAGATCGCCTTCAAGGACTACGGCGCCATCCACGTGCGCCGCGCCTACTGCACGGCCGAGCAGGCCCAGCACAACGCCGGCTTCCTGAAGCGGCTGTCGCTGCGGCCGATGGTCAACCTGTCGGTCGGCAAGAACTCGACGGACATCGCGCTCGCCGTCGATGCGATGGACCTGGTCATCGCCGAGCGGCCCGACGTGGTGGCGATCGTGTCCTCGGACTCCGACTTCACGCCGCTGGTCGGGCGACTGCGCGAGAAGGGCGCCTGGGTGCGCGGCTTCGGCCAGCAGGGCAAGACCGGCGAGGGCGTGCAGGCGGCCTACGACCAGTACGACGACATCGAGCATCGCGCGGCCAAGGTCGCTGCGAAGAAGGCCGCGAACAGGCCGGCGGAGAAGCCGACCAGGAAGCCTGTCGAGAAGCCCGTCGAGAAACCGGCCGCGAAACCTGTCGCGAAGCCGGCCGGGAAGGCCCCCGAGCCGATCGCCGAAGTGCAGGCCGCCAAGCCCGCCCGCAAGCGCGCGCCGCGCGGCAAGAAGGCGGCCGAGGCGCTGCCCGTCGTCGAGCCGGTCCTTGTCGAACCCGTCGCCGAGGCCGTGGCGTTGCCGGCCGAGGTCGAGGCCATCCTGCAGGCGGTGCCCGTGCTGCGCGGCGGCGAGCGGGTCGAGCTCGGCGAGGCCGCGCAGGCGCTGCGCCAGGCCGGCCTGCTGGGCCGCACGCAGGCCTCGACGCGGCTGTTCAAGAAGCATGCGGAACACTTCGTGCTCTCGCCCGAGCTGCAGCCGAACAAGGTGCAGTTCTGGCCCGACGCGGGCACTTGATCCACCGTACAGTCAGCGCGACGTTCCAGGAGAACCGATTGCCCGCACAGCCCATGTTGATGATGATCCAGGTCTTGCGCCTGACGGTGGCGGCCTCAATGCTGCTGTCGGCGCTGGGGGCGACCGCAGCGCCGGAGCCCATCGCGGCCCAGCCGCCCGCCGAGGCTGCCTCGGCGCCCGCTCCGGTGTCCGCTGCCGCCCGCCGCCTCTATGACGCCTCCCGTTCCCAGCTGCTGCAGATCCGCACGCTGCTGAAGACGCAGGACAGCCAGGCTTCGGTCGGTTCCGGCTTCCTGGTCAGCCAAGACGGCCGCATCATCACCAACTACCACGTCGTCAGCCAGTTCGCGCTGGAGCCCGAGCGCTACCGGCTGCGCTATGCGACGACCGAGGGCCAGGAAGGGGCGCTGGAGCTGCTGGACTTCGATGTCCGTCGAGACCTGGCCTTATTGCGCGCCGTGCCGGCTCAGGGCCAGGACCTCGGCAAGCGCGGCGAGCTGGACTTCCGTTCGCGCAAGGACTCGCTCTCCAAGGGCGACCGCATCTACTCGATGGGCAACCCGCACGACGTGGCCTTCGCCGTCGTCGAGGGCACCTACAACGGCCTGGTCGAGCGCAGCTTCGACGGGCTGATCTACTACTCCGGCGCCATCAACCCCGGCATGAGCGGCGGCCCGGTGGTGGACGAGTCGGGCCGCGTGGTCGGGATCAACGTCTCGATGATGGTGTTCGCCCAGCAGATGAGCTTCCTGGTGCCGGGCCAGTACGCGCAGGCGCTGTACGAGAAGAGCCGCGATGCCAAGCCGATCACCAAGCCCGTCTGGTCGCGCCTGCGCGAGCAGCTGACGGCCTATCAGGACGAGCTCACCGCTCGCTTCATCGCCCAGCCCTGGCAGTCCGCCGGGCACCAGCGCTACCGGCTGCCGGTGCCGCAGGAGCAGTTCATGCGCTGCTGGGGCCGCGGCACGCCGGCCGACACCAAGGGGCTGGAGTTCCAACGCTCGCAGTGCCGCATGGAGCATGCGCTGTTCGTCAGCGGCGCGATGCAGACCGGCTGGCTTGAGATGTCCCACGAGGCCTATGACGGCCGCAAGCTCGGCGCGCTGCGCTTCTCGAAGCAGTACAGCGGCAGCTTCCGCAACGAGGCCCTGGGCCGCAGCGACAAGGCCCGCACCGCGCCCTTCTGCAAGGAGGAGTTCATCGACCGGGAGGGGCTGCCGCTGCGCGCCGTCGTCTGCCTGCGCGCCTACCGCAAGCTGGATGGCCTGCATGACCTCAGCGTCCTCGTCACCACCGTGGATTCGGCCACCGAGGGCGCGCTCGGCCGCTTCGACGCGCGCGGCGTGTCCTTCGACAACGCGCTGAAACTGACCGCACATTACCTGGAGGGCTTCGCATGGACGTCGGCGAACACCAAGGCTTCGCAGTGATCGAGGTGCTTGGGCGCGACGGCCAGGTCCGCAGCGTCCACAAGATCCGCCGCTGGCCCGCCAGCATCGGCCGCTCGCCCGAGTGCGACATCGTGCTCGATGACGCCCACATGGCGCCTGCCCATGCCCAGCTGCAGTGGAACGGTGCGGCGGAAGGCCCGCAGCTGCAATTGCTGCCGAGCCTCAACGGCGGCTGGCTCGGCGAGCATCGCCTGGCCGCCGGCGCCTCCGCGGCGCTCGGCGGTACGGCGCTGTTCCAGCTCGGTGCCACCC
>NZ_LYVQ01000050.1 GCF_001984095.1 Pelomonas sp. KK5 | reverse complement strand
CGATGTGATAACGGTTTCGTTCGACTGACAGCGCCTGGCTCGGCGCCACCCGCACGAGCCGGCCTTCCAGCAGCGCGTCGGCCGCCAGCAGTTCCCGCGTCAGCCCCACGCCCAGTCCCTGCTCGGTCGCCTGCAGCAGCAGGCCGGCGTCGTTGAAGCTGGCCATCGGGACGACGCGCTTCTTCGGCAGCCCCGCCGCCTCGAACCACTCGGCCCACTGGCCGGCGTCGCCGAGCAGCGGCTCGCGCGCCAGCACCTCCAGCGGCTGGCCGATCAGCCGGTGCGCCAGCGCCGGCGCCGCCAGCGGCAGCACAGGCGACTGGAACAGCGGCTCGTCGGCCAGGCCGGTCCAGGGGCCGCGGCCCTGGCGCAGCGCCAGGTGGTAGCCATCGCGTTCGAGGTCGACCACGTCCTGCGTCACGTCCAGTTCCAGCGCGATCTCCGGGTGCAGCGCATGCCAGCGGCCGATGCGCGGCATCAGCCAGCGCTGGGCCAGCGAGGGCAGCGTCGTCACGCGCAGGCTGCTGGCGGCATTGCCGTGCTGGGCCGAGGCCGCCTGCAGCGCCGTGTCGAGTTCCACGTAGGCTCGCTCGACGCCGCGCAGCAACGCCTGGCCCGCGGCATTCAGGCTGATCCGCCGCCCCTGGCGTTCAAAGAGCTGAAAGCCCAGCTGGGTTTCCAGCGCCCGCATCTGCTGGCTGACGGCACTGTGCGTCAGGTTCAGCTGGTCGGCGGCGGCGCGCAGGTTCTGCGTCTGCGCGGCGGCGCGGAAGGCGGCCAGGTATTGCAGCGGGAGCCGGGGCAGGCGTGACATCGGGTTGGTAAGTAAATCTGTCCAGTGTGGCCAGGATAAAGCGTTTTGCTCGCCAATGCTGGATGCCTACGATGACCAGCATCGAAACCCACCGGAGGAACCGACCATGTCGAACTGCAATATCAAGCGCTTCATGCCCCTGGCCCAGCCCGAATCGCTGGTGATGACCTTGCTGACCGCGGTCGTGGCGGTGCTCTCCGCGTTGGTGCTGGCCCTCGCGCTGATCGGCCCGGCCCAGGCCTTCAGCGACGGCAATGCGGACCTGCACGAGGCAGCGCTGGCGCTCCGTGAGAGCGTCACCGCGCCGCCGGCGCGCGCTCAGACCCGGTTGGTCGAGATGCCCGAGGTGGCCTTCAGCCGCTCGATCAGCTTGCCGGCGATCTGGTTCAGCGGCAGCACCTCGTCGGCGGCGCCGGCGTTGATCGCCTCGCGCGGCATGCCGAAGACGACACAGGTGGCCTCGTTCTGCACCAGGTTGTAGGCGCCGGCGTCCTTCATCACCTTCATGGCCTTGGCCCCGTCGGCGCCCATGCCGGTGAGCATCACACCCAGCGCGTTCGGGCCGACGACCTTGGCCGCCGAGTGGAACAGCACCTCGACGCTGGGCTTGTGGCGGTTGACCGGGTCGCCGTCCTGCACGCGGGCGATGTAGTTGGCGCCGCTGCGCTCGACCGACAGGTGCAGCCCGCCCGGCGCGATGTAGCCGTGGCCAGGCAGGATGCGCTCGCCGTCCTGCGCTTCCTTGACGCGGATCTTGCACAGGCCGTCCAGCCGCGTCGCGTAGCTCTTGGTGAAGCCGGGCGGCATGTGCTGGGTGATGACCACCGCCGGGCAGTCGGCCGGCAGGTTGATCAGCACCTCCTTGGTGGCCTCGGTGCCGCCGGTGGAGGCGCCGATGAAGATGATCTTCTCGGTGGACATGCGGCCGATGCTGGCCACGGTGACGGGCTTCGGCGCCACCGCGGGCGATCCGGGTGCAGCCGGCGCGGCCGGTGCCGGGGCGCGGCGGATGTGCGCCTTGGCGGCGATGCGGATCTTGTCGGTGATGTCGTCGGCCAGCAGCCGGATGCCGTCGGCCACGCCGATCTTGGGCTTGGAGACGAAGTCCACCGCGCCCAGTTCCAGCGCCTTCATCGTCACCTCGGCGCCGCGCTCGGTCAGCGTGGAGACCATCACCACCGGCATCGGCCGCAGGCGCATCAGCCGCGAGAGGAAATCCAGCCCGTCCATGCGGGGCATCTCCACGTCCAGCGTGATCACGTCCGGGTTCAGGTTGCGGATCATCTCGCGGGCCACCAGCGGGTCGGCGGCCGCGCCGATGCACGTCATGTCGGGCTGGCGGTTGATGATCTCGGTCAGGATGCTGCGCACCAGCGCCGAGTCGTCCACCACGACGACGGTTGTCTTGGCCATGTCGTACTTCTTCTCTTCTTGTCCTCAGAACAGGTCGATGGAGCCGCCGGTCGAGGCCACCGGCTGCGCCTTCTGCGCCGCGGTGCGGTCCTGCTGCACCAGCGCGTCGGTATTGGTCGGGGCGAGCCGCTTGACCATCGCCTTGCCACTGTGCGGCAGGAAGCAGACCTTGCGCGGGTAGACGTCCATCACGTCCTTGGAGACGATGGGGATGCGCTCGAGCTTCAGGTAGTCGATGACGAAATTCGTGTTGCGCTCGCCGACGTTGATCGTGTTCATGCCGGCGATCACCGCGCCGCCGCCGAAGATCTTGGCTTCCATGCGGCTCTTCTGCGCGCCGCGCTTCATCAGCTCGTTGATCAGCATTTCCATCGCGAACGAGCCATAACGGCCAGAGTCCCCGGAGCCCTCGGGCAGCATGAAGTGGTTCATGCCGCCGATCTGCGCCGTGCGGTCCCACAGGCAGGCGGCGATGCAGGAGCCCAGCGTCGTCATGATGAGGATGTCCTCGTTGTCGACGAAGTACTCGCCCGGCAGGATCTTCACGGCGGCGTTCTTGAAGTGCGCGTCGTAGAAGAAGAAGGAGGCCTCGCCCTGCTTGCGCGGCTGCGTCTTCAGCCGGGCCACGCGCGCCGCGCCCGCGCTGCTGGCCGACAGGGCCGCATTGGCGCCGGAGATCGGGGAGGGTGTGCTCATGGGGGCCTGCTCAGACTCGCTCGTAGATGGTCTTGCCGCGCAGGCGGAAGAGGTCGCGCGACTCGGTGAAGTTCTCCGAGTGTCCGACGAACAGCAGGCCGTGCGGCCGCATCACGCGGTGGATGCGCTCCAGCACCTTGCGCTGGGTCGGCGCATCGAAATAGATCATCACGTTGCGGCAGAACACGATGTGGAAGGGATCGCCGAGCTGCCACTGGTTGTCCATCAGGTTCAGCGTGCGGAACTCGATGCCCTTCTGCAGTTCGGGCTTGACGCGGATGCGGCCCGAATTGGCGCCGGTGCCGCGCAGGAAGAAGTTCTTCAGCCGGCCGGCGTCGAGGCCGCGTGCGTCGGCGTTGTAGACGCCGCGCCGGGCGGTGTTCAGCACATTGGTGTCGATGTCGCTGCAGGTCAGCTGAACCTGGGCGCTGGCACCCAGCGCCTCGTGGCAGGTCATCGCGATCGAGTACGGCTCCTCGCCGGTCGAGGCGGCGCAGCACCAGATGCGCACCGGCTTGCCGGCCAGCGGCTTGAGGTCGTCCTTCAGCGCGTGGAAGTGGTGGTCTTCGCGGAAGAAGGAGGTCAGGTTGGTGGTCAGGCAGTTGACGAACTCCTGCCACTCCTGCGTGGCCTGCGCGCCGCTGGTGGATTCGAGCCACTGCAGGTAGGCGGCGAAGGACTTGTGGCCGGTGTCGCGCAGGCGGCGCGAGAGCCGGCTGTACACCATCGCATGCTTGCCCTCGTGCAGGCTGATGCCGGCGTGGCGGTAGATCAGTTCGCGCACGCGGTCGAAGTCCGCGCGGCTGAAGGAGAACTCGTGGTCGATGGCGTCGCTGGAAGCGGTGGCGGTCGGTGCAGCGGGCATGTAGGAGCGCTCGGTCTTGATTCTGTCTGGCACCAGGTTGGCGACGATTTTGCCTGGGTTGTGCGCTGGCCGGCCAGAGTTTCCTCGGAACAAGTGGTGGAAGTGCACATAGTTCGTCCATCCCTAGGTAAATGCCCCTGATAGACTGATGCCCATTGCGCACGTCCGCGCGTCCGTTCCCCCTTGAAGCCCACGCCGCCTCCCGTTCTGCTCGACGCCAGTTGCCTGCACCTGGACTCGGCGCTGCAGTTGCTGCAGCAGGCCGGGGCCGTCCTGCCGGAGGCCGAGCCCTACAGCGCGCCCTGGCTGCAGGCCCTCGTGGATGCGCTGTGCGACCTTTCCAGCAAGGACCCCTTGACCGGGCTGGCCAACCGCCGCAGCTTCGAGATGGCGCTGTCGCGCGAGGCCGACCGGGTGGCCCGTTCGGGCGAATCGGCGCTGCTGCTGGTGATGGACATCGACTACTTCAAGGCGGTCAACGACAGCTACGGCCACGGCGCCGGCGATCTGGTGATCCAGGCGGTGGCGGAATCGATCGCCCATGTGGTGCGGCCGATGGACACGGTGGCGCGGGTCGGCGGCGAGGAATTCGCGGTGATCCTGCCCAACTGCGCCGGCGAGTTCGGCACGGTGGTGGCGGAGCGGCTGAGGGAGCATGTGTCGGAGCTGCGCGTGGAGGTGGCTTCGGGCCAGTTCCTCGACATCACGATCAGCATCGGCGGGGCCTTCGCGCCGCAGTGGGTGCGCTCGTCGCCGCTGCTGTGGATGGAGCGGGCGGACCGCCAGCTCTACCGCGCCAAGGCCGAGGGCCGCAACCGCGCCTGCATGGAGGCGCAGATCGATTCGACCGTCACCGCCGAGGAGAAGGGCATGCTCTTCGCCGTGGCGCAGGAGGAGGCGGCCGGAGCAGCCCTACAGCAACAGGAAAGAGAATGAATTCAACTGCTGCTGCGACATCAACGACAACAGAACAACAGCCGGCACGCGCCCACCGCGGGCCGGTGGCCCGCACGCTGGCGATCACCAGCGGCAAGGGCGGGGTGGGCAAGACCTTCGTCACCGCCAACCTGGCGGCGGCGCTGTCCGCGCGCGGCCAGAAGGTGCTGGTGCTGGACGCCGACCTGGGCCTCGCCAATATCGACGTGGTGCTGAACCTGCACCCCAAGCTGACGCTGCACGACGTCTTCACCGGCAAGTGCTCGCTGGACCAGGCGATCCTGCCCGCGCCCGGCGGCTTCTCGGTGCTGCTGGCCGGCTCGGGCATGGTCGAGTATTCGCGTCTCACGCCCGACGTGCGCGACAAGCTGCTGCAGATCGTCGAGCTGGTGAAGCCGCGCTTCGACTGGGTGCTGCTGGACACCGGCGCCGGCATCTCCGACGTGGTGCTGTTCGCGATCTCGATGGCCACCGACGTGCTGGTCGTCGCCACGCCCGAGCCCACCTCGCTGACCGACGCCTACGCGACGATCAAGGTGCTCTGCACCCAGCAGGAGCGCCGCCATGTGGGCCTGCTGGTCAACCAGGCCAACCGCCCCGGCGAGGGCCGGGTGATCTGCGGCCAGCTGCAGCAGGTGCTGCAGCGCTTCGTCGGCGCGATGCCGGGCCAGAGCTTCAAGCTGGAGCTGCTGGGCGAGGTGAAGGCCGACCCGTCGGTGCGCCAGGCGGTGCTCAAGCGGCAGCTGATGCTGGAGCACTTCCCGGGCAGCGACGCGGCGCAGTCGATCAAGGCCCTGGCCAACAAGCTGCTCGGATAGTCGTCCCGTGAACGAGAACAAACCTGCGACCGCCTTTGAGTGGGTCGGCGGCGAAGCGGTGGTGCGCCGCCTGGTGGACCGCTTCTACGACCTGATGGACCTGGAGCCGATGTTCGCCCAGCTGCGCGCCGCGCACGGCGACAGCCTGGACGGCGCGCGCGACAAGCTGTTCTGGTTCCTCTGCGGCTGGCTCGGCGGGCCCAACCACTACATCGAGCGCTTCGGCCACCCGATGCTGCGCGCGCGGCACCTGCCCTTCCGCATCGGCATCGCCGAGCGGGACCAGTGGGTCGGCTGCATGATGCAGGCGATGGACGAGTGCGAGCTGGACCCGGTGCTGCAGGAGCGGCTGGCCAATTCCTTCATGGGCACGGCCGACCACATGCGGAACGTCTAGCTTCCGGTCAGCAGCACCATCAGCGCCCCGGCGCCGCCGTCGCTGCCGCGGGCCTGCACGAAGGCCAGCACTTCTTCCTTCTGCACCAGCCAGCGCCGCACGCGGCCCTTCAGGATCGGCTCCCGGCCCGGCGAGCCATGGCCCTTGCCGTGCACCACCCGCACGCAGCGCAGGCCGCGCTGCGAACACTCGTGGATGAAGTGGCCCAGCGCCTCGCGGGCCTGGTCGCGGCGCAGGCCGTGCAGGTCGATCTGCGCCTGCAGGCTCCAGTGGCCGCGGCGCAGCTTCTTCACGACCTCGGCGCTGATCTCGGGGCGGCGGAAGGACAGGGTGTCGTCCGTCTCCAGCAGCGACTCCACGTCGAAATCGTCCGACAGCGCCTGCAGCAGCACGCGGCGCTCGTCGGCCTCGCGCTGCAGCGGCTCGGGCTCGGGCGCCTGGCGGGCGTGGACGACGCGATGGGCGCGCGCTGACAGCGGCGTCACCGGGCCGACGCTCAGCTCGAAGGCGCGCCGCTCCTGTTCCGCCAGCCGGGCGGCGGCGGCCTCGCGCTCGCGGCGTTCCTCGTCGAGGCGGCGGCGCAGCGCCAGTTCGCGCTGCAGGGTCTTCAGGTCCTGCAGGCTGTTGAGGGTGTCGGACTTCATCGTCATCGGGTTCGATCAGATCATGCCGCGCTCGACCAGCGAGGCGACGCTGCCGGCGCAGACGACCAGATGATCCATCACGCGCACGTCGACCAGCGAGAGCGCCTCGATCAGCCGGCGCGTCAGCAGCACGTCGGCCTGCGAGGGTTCGGCCACGCCGGACGGATGGTTGTGCGCCAGCATCACCGCCGCCGCACCGTGCTGCAGCGCGCGCTTGACGATCTCTCGCGGGTGGACGGTGGTGCTGTGCAAGGTGCCGTTGAACATCTCGTCGAAGGCGATCAGGCGCAGCTGGCTGTCCAGGAACAGCACGGCGAACACCTCGTGCGGGTGGGCGCCGAGCTTGAGCTGCAGGAAGCTGCGGACCGCCTCGGGCGAGGACAGGATCGGCCGCTCGACCAGTTGCTGCTGCAGCGCCCGGCGCGCGATCTCCAGCACCGCGGCGATCTCGGCCCGCTTGGCCGGCCCCAGGCCCTTGATGCGCGACAGCTCCGGCATGCCCGCGCTCAGCAGCCCCTGCCAGCCGCCGAACTGGTCCAGCAGCGCCTGCGCCAGTTGCAGCACGCCCTGGCCCGGCAGGCCGGTGCGCAGCAGCAGCGCCAGCAGCTCAGCATCGGCCAGCGCCTGCGGTCCGCGCGCGAGCAATTTCTCGCGGGGGCGTGCATCGGGCGGGAGGTCTTGCAGGGGCATCGGGCGGCCGGCCGGGCGGCGGGTGCCGAGGCCTTAAAATCGCGTGAGTCTATCGAACAATCCCACCATGAACCGTATCGAAGCAGGCGCCTTCCTGACCCTGCACTACCGCCTCAGCGGGCCTGACGGCGCCGACCTCGTCAACACCTTCGCCGAGGAAGGCCCTGCCACGCTGACGCTGGGCACCGGCGAGCTATCGCCCGCCATCGAGGCCCGGCTGATCGGCCTGGAGGAGGGCGCGCGCGCCAGCTTCGAGCTCGCGCCGGGCGAGGCCTTCGGCGAGCGCAATACCGAGCTGCTGCAGCGCGTGAAGATGAGCCTGATGCGCCAGCTGAGCGATCCGGACGAGGAGTACAACGTGGGCGACGTCGTCCAGTTCCCGACGCCGGACGGGCAGGGCAGCTATGCCGGCCGCATCCAGGAGGTCGGCGAGGACTGGTTGCTGTTCGACTTCAACCATCCGCTGGCCGGCCAGCCGGTCAGCTTCGAAGTGCAAGTGATCGGGGTGCTGTGATGAATGACGGTGAGATCCTCCTGGCCGAACCGCGCGGCTTCTGCGCCGGGGTCGACCGCGCGATCGAGATCGTCGAGCGCGCGCTGGTCAAGTTCGGCGCGCCGATCTATGTGCGCCACGAGATCGTCCACAACACCTACGTCGTCAACGACCTGAAGGCCCGTGGCGCGATCTTCATCGAGGAACTGAGCGAGGTGCCGCCCGGCGCCACGCTGGTGTTCAGCGCCCACGGCGTCAGCCAGGAAGTGCGGCGCGAGGCGGCGGCCCGCGGCTTCAACGTCTTCGACGCCACCTGCCCGCTGGTCACCAAGGTCCACGTGGAAGTGGCCAAGCTCAATCGCGAGGGCTACGAGTTCATCATGATCGGCCACAAGGGGCACCCCGAGGTGGAAGGTACGATGGGCCAGCTCAGCGAAGGCATCTACCTGGTCGAGGACGTGGCCGACGTGGCCCATGTGCGCGTCAAGGATCCGAGCAAGCTGGCCGTGGTCACGCAGACGACGCTCAGCGTGGACGATGCGGCCGAGATCCTCGCCGCCGTCAAGAAGCACTTCCCGCTGGTGCGCGAGCCGAAGAAGCAGGACATCTGCTACGCCACGCAGAACCGCCAGGACGCGGTCAAGGTGCTGGCGCCGCAGGTGGACGTGGTGATCGTCGTCGGCAGCCCGACCAGCTCCAACAGCAACCGCCTGCGCGAGCTGGCCGAGCGCCTGGGCACGCCGGGCTATATGGTCGATGCTGCGGCGGACCTGAAGCCGGAGTGGTTCGAGGGCCGCTCGCGCGTGGGCCTGACTGCCGGCGCCTCGGCGCCCGATGTGCTGGTGCAGGCCGTCATCGACCGCTTGCGCGAGCTGGGCGCCACTGCCGTGCGCAGCCTGCCGGGCGTGGAGGAGCATGTGCGCTTCCCGCTGCCGATGGGTCTGGGCGACAAGTCGATGGCCGAGCTCAGTTCTTCTTCACCACGATCTTGACGCTGGCGCTGAACGCTTGAAGGAAGCGGCGCCAGGACAGGCGCCGTTTTGTTTGCCAAGAATCCGAGGAATCTCAATGTTAGACATCACCCTGCTGCGCAAAGACCTGGACGGCGTCGTTGCGCGACTGAACACCCGCAAGAGCCCGCAGCCTTACCTCGACGTCGCCCGCTACCAGGCGCTGGAAGCCGAGCGCAAGGGCGTGCAGGTGCGCACCGAGGAACTGCAGAGCAAGCGCAACAGCCTGTCCAAGCAGATCGGCATGCTGAAGGGCAAGGGCCAGGATGCCTCGGCCGTGATGGCCGAGGTCGGCGGCATCGGCGACGAGCTGAAGGCCGGTGCCGAGCGGCTCACTGCCATCCAGGCCGAGCTGGACGTGATGCTGATGAGCGTGCCCAACCTGCCGCATGAAAGCGTGCCGGTCGGCGGCGACGAGAACGCCAACGTCGAGGTGCGCCGCTGGGGCAGCCCGCGCGCCTTCGATTTCGAGCTGAAGGACCACGTGGACCTCGGCGCGCCCTTGGGCCTGGACTTCGACACCGGCACCAAGCTCAGCGGCTCGCGCTTCACCTTCCTGAAGGGCAAGGTCGCGAAGCTGCACCGCGCGCTCGCGCAGTTCATGCTCGACGTGCAGACCGAGGAGCACGGCTACACCGAGTGCTACACGCCCTACATCGTCAACCGCGAGGTGCTGGAAGGCACGGGCCAGCTGCCGAAGTTCAAGGAAGACATGTTCTGGGTGCTGCGTGGCGGCGACGAGGAACAGGCCGAGCAGTACCTGATCTCCACCAGCGAGATCTCGCTGACCAACAGCGTGCGCGAGCAGATCCTCGACGAAGCTAACCTCCCAATCAAGCTGACCGCCCACAGCCCCTGCTTCCGCTCCGAAGCCGGCAGCGCCGGCCGCGACACGCGCGGCCTGATCCGCCAGCACCAGTTCGACAAGGTGGAGATGGTGCAGATCGTCCACCCCGAGAAGAGCTATGAGGCGCTGGAGGAGATGGTCGGCCATGCCGAGGCGATCCTGCAGAAGCTCAAGCTGCCGTACCGCGTGATGGCCCTGTCCAGCGGCGACATGGGCTTCGGCGCCACCAAGACCTACGACCTGGAGGTGTGGGTGCCGGCGCAGGGTGTGTACCGCGAGATCAGCAGCTGCTCCAACTGCGAGGCCTTCCAGGCCCGCCGCATGCAGGCCCGCTTCAAGAACGCGAACGGCAAGAACGAACTGCTGCACACGCTCAACGGTTCCGGCCTCGCGGTCGGCCGCACGCTGGTGGCGGTGCTGGAGAACTACCAGAACGCCGACGGCAGCATCACGGTGCCGGAGGCACTGCGGGCCTACATGGGCGGCGTGGACGTGTTGAAGGGCTGAACGCAGGAAATCTGCGTTTTTGCTTGAAGCCCAAAAAATCTGGTCTATACTAGCGGGCTCAACACGCAGTGCTTCTCTCACGAGGCGCTGAGCGCACCAAATACCGGAGAGGTGGCAGAGTGGTTGAATGTACCTGACTCGAAATCAGGCGGACGGAAACGTCTCGGGGGTTCGAATCCCCCCCTCTCCTCCAAGAAGCAAGCAAAACGGGCCCTCGCGGCCCGTTTTGCTTTTGTACTCACGCTTCATCCCACCTTGCGTTTCGTGTCGTGGGTTTGAGTTCAGCGGACCTCAGATCGCGTGGGTCGGGGCCTTCGCGTCGGCCACCCGCACGTCGCCGGCCTGCACCGAGCGGCGGCCTTCGATGACGACACGCGGCAACTGCGCCACGACCGGCGCCCGCTTGCCGATGATGACCACGCGTTCGAGCTTGACGATCTCCTGCGGGACCGGCGTTGCGGCCTGAGCCAGTTCAAGGACCACCGAGCCGAAGATCGCGACGATGCCGACGAGGCCGAGGGCGAAGTACTTGTCGTTGCTGCTCATGATGGGCTCCTTGCTGCGGTGGGTTTGTCGGGTCAGTGATTGCAGTTTCGGCGCCGCTGGCGGGTATCGCCAGCGAGGAGCGACGGATCGTCGGAACGGGCTGATGCACTGCAGGCATGGGCGACAGGCTGCACGAGCGGGAGCAGATGTACGCGGGGCGTGACAGCGCTGCCGCGAACAGCTCCGGACTTACCCCGAAACCCCCTTGCTCGCGGGGTGCCTCTAGGAGCAGGCCCGGGCGGCCCGAATCTATGCTCCGCCCGCCGCACCGGCAGCCGCCGACGCGAACCTACAAGAACATGCAGAGAGGGAAGGGTGATGCCCGCAATTCAGCGTTTGTCCAGTCGCGCCATGATGGCGCTCATCGCGGCGTCGCCGCTCACGATGCCTCTGCAAGCCGAGGCCACGGACTATGCAGTGACGACTCTCGATGTGCCGGGGAGCTCATATACGCAGTCCAACGGCATCAACAACACCGGCCAGGTGGTTGGCTGGTTCGGCACCGGCGACGGTTCGACCAGTCTCGGCTTTCTCCTGCAGAACGGCAACTACACGACCCTGGCCGGGCCGGCCTCTACGGGTTACTCTGTGGCCAGCGGCATCAGCGATGCGGGGGTGGTCGTCGGGAGTTTCGCGCCGACGACCGGTGTCGACGCCGACGGCTACATGCAATACGGCCCGGAGTCGGGCTACGTATATGCCAACGGCGCCTACACGGTCTTCCAGATCCCAGGCTACTCCTCCACCGAACTGCGGGGAATCTCGCCCAATGGCCGGTACCTCTCCGGCTTCGCGTCTTCGGACGTCAACTACCAGGGCTTTGTCTACGATCTGGTCACGAAGTCGTTCACGATGATCGGTCCGGTGGACGAGAACACGCTCGTTTTTGCCCAGGGTGTCAACGACAAGGGCATCGCGGTTGGAGACAAGAAGGTCTACGACCCCAGTGGGTATCCCTGGACACGGACGGGATTCACTTACGACGTAGCGTCTGGCCAGCAGACCGACTATGCGTTCGGTGTACTGGAGACTGCTTTGCGAGGCATCAACAACGCGGGTGCGGTCGTTGGTTTCCAGAGCGACATGGGCCAAGATCGTGTCGCCTTCGTCATCTCCGAGTCGGGCCACGAATTGATCACGATCGACGGCGCCGCAAGCAGCTACGGCGAAGGCATCAACGACGCTGGCCTCATCGTGGGCGATTACTACGACGCCCAGGGAATCGAGCACGGCTTCCTCGCCGCCGCGGTGCCTGAGCCTGCCAGTTGGGCGCTGATGGTGCTCGGGGCCGGATTCGTGGGTGGTGTCGCCCGGCGGCGCCGCGCTTGATCACCGGCCTGCCGGCGAGGCCGTCGGATAGGCCTCCCGAGGTGAACATCTAGGCCTGCCATACCCCGTACCCGACCTCACGCAACCCAATGGCGAGCTCCACCTCCATCTCCCGCGCCGCCTCGTACGGCATCGGGTTGTAGACCTCGTAGAGCTCCGGCATCAGGCGCACGCCGTACTTGAGCACGAAGCGATTGGCCTGCACGCCGGCCATGTGCCGGTCGAAACGCTGGTCCGGGTCCAGGCCGGTCATGCCGACGTAGACGCAGGGCTTGAGGACGTCGTGCTGCGGATTGGCCTGCCGGTATGCGGCTTCGTTCCACACTTCGTCCGAGAGCAGGACGACGTAGACATGATGATGGTGGGAAGACCGGCGGCGAGGCATGTGCCGCCGATTTTCCGCCAGCGCCGGCCTACCAGTTGACCTCGCGCTCCGGCGTCGCGCTGATCCTGTGGATGCTCAGGTCGGCGCCGTCGAACTCTTCTTCCTGGCTCAGTCGCAGGCCCAGCGTGCGGCGAAGCAGCCCGTAGACCGCGAAGCCGCCGACCAGCGCCCAGGCCACGCCGGCCAGCGTGCCGATCAGCTGCGCCGCGAAGCTCACGCCGCCGAGCCCGCCGAGTGCCTTGCTGCCGAAGATGCCGGCCGCGATGCCGCCCCAGGTGCCGCACAGGCCGTGCAGCGGCCAGACGCCGAGCACGTCGTCGATGCGCCACCTGTTCTGCGTCAGCGTGAACATGAAGACGAAGATCGCCGCCGCCACGCCACCCACCACCAGCGCGCCGACCGGATGCATCACGTCGGAGCCCGCGCACACGGCCACGAGACCGGCCAGCGGGCCGTTGTGGACGAAGCCCGGGTCGTTGCGGCCCGCCAGCAGCGCGACCAGCGTGCCGCCCACCATGGCCATCAGCGAGTTGACGGCGACCAGGCCGGAGACCTTGTCCACCGTCTGCGCGCTCATCACATTGAAGCCGAACCAGCCCACGCACAGCACCCAGGCGCCCAGCGCCAGGAAGGGGATGCTCGAGGGCGGATGAGCGGACATGCCGCCGTCGCGCCGGTAGCGGTTGCTGCGCGGGCCCAGCAGCAGCACGGCCGGCAACGCGATCCAGCCGCCCAGTGCGTGCACGACCACGCTGCCGGCGAAGTCATGGAACTCGCTGCCGGTCAGGCCCTTCAGCCCTGCCTGCAGGCCGAAGTGGCCGTTCCATGCAATGCCCTCGAAGAACGGGTAGACGAAGCCGACGATCGCCGCCGTGGCGAGCAACTGCGGCCAGAACTTGGCGCGCTCGGCGATGCCGCCCGAGATGATGGCCGGGATGGCCGCGGCGAAGGTCAGCAGGAAGAAGAACCTGACCAGCTCGTAGCCGCCGCGCTGGGCCAGCTGGTCCGCGCCGACGAAGAAATGCGTGCCATACGCGACGCCGTAGCCCACCAGGAAGTACACGACCGTCGACACCGAGAAGTCCACCAGGATCTTCACCAGCGCATTGACCTGGTTCTTGCGGCGGACCGTTCCCAGCTCCAGGAAGGCAAAACCCGCATGCATCGCCAGCACCATGATGGCGCCCAACAAGATGAACAGGACGTCCAGGCCCTGTTTCAGTGCATCCACACCCATTCACGACTCCGTAATTGCTTTGATTTGGTGCAAAAAATGACCCGAAATCGGGCCGCACCAAGTAACGCAATTTGTGAGCCATGTTGAGGCGTTTGCGCACCTCGATCGGGCGGCGGCGCTTGCCCGTACGATTGCCGCTCGACCACTTCACGGTAGCGCCCGACCATGAACGCGACCCGACCGCACGACCCGTTCTGGCCGTCCCGCCTGCCGCGGGCCCTCACCGTGCCCGCCACCTCGCTGTGGCACAACCTGAAGACTTCGGCCGAGCGCTATCCGGACAAGGCTGCGCTGGTCTTCTTCGGCCGCGTGCTCAGCTACCGCGAGTTTGCGCGGCAGGTGGATCGCCTGGCCGGTGCCCTGCATGCGGTCGGCGTGCAGCGCGGTGACCGCGTGCTGCTGGACATGCAGAACTGCCCGCAGCTGGTGATCGCGCATTTCGCGATCCTGCGCGCCAATGCGGTGGTGGTGCCGGTCAACCCGATGAACCGGGCCGAGGAGCTGAAGCACTACATCACCGATGCGGACGCGCGGGTGGCCATCACCACCGGCGAGCTCGCGGCCGAGCTGGCCCGTGCAAGTAACGAGTTAGCTCCCGGGCAGCGGCTGCAGCGTCTGATCGTCACCCAGTACACCGACGCCTTCGACGCCGAGATCAGCGGGGACGAAGCGCCGGCCCCTGCCTGGCGCGACTGGCTGCTGACCCGCCACCCGCTGCCCGCGCTCGACGGCGGCCAGGTGCTCGCCTGGACCGAGGCCCTGGCTGGCGACCATCCGCCGCCGGATCACGTCATCGGCGCCGACGACATGGCCATGCTGCCCTACACCAGCGGCACCACCGGCCTGCCCAAGGGTTGCATCCACCGCCACGGCAGCCTGAACCACAACGCCTTTGCCGGCCCGCTGTGGCCGCTGACCTCGGCCGAGGCGGTGATGCTGGCGGTGGTGCCGATGTTCCACGTCACCGGCATGATCAGCCTGCTGCATGTGGCGATCCTGTGCGGGGCGACGCTGGTGATCATGCCGCGCTGGGACCGCGACGTCGCCGGCCGGCTGATCTCGCGCTGGCAGGTGACCAGCTGGATCAACATCCCGACGATGGTCGTGGACCTGCTGGCCAGCCCGGACTTCGCCCGCTACGACCTGAGCCGCCTGGTCCATATCGGCGGCGGCGGCGCGGCGATGCCGCAGGCGGTCGCGCAGCGGCTGCTGGAGCACTACGGGCTCAAGTACCTGGAGGGTTACGGCCTGACCGAGACGGCCGCCCGCTCGCACATCAATCCGCCGGACCGCCCGAAGCAGCAGTGCCTGGGCATTCCCTTCTTCGGCGTCGATTCCCGCGTGGTCGATCCCGACACGCTGCAGGAGGTGCCCGCCGGCGAAGCGGGCGAGATCATCACCCACGGGCCGATGGTCTTCGACGGCTACTGGAAGCGGCCCGAGGCCACCGCGGCGGCCTTCGTCGAGCTCGAGGGCAAGCGCTTCTTCCGCACCGGCGACATGGGCCGCATCGACGAGGACGGCTACTTCTTCATCACCGACCGCCTCAAGCGCATGATCAACGCCAGCGGCTTCAAGGTCTGGCCGGCCGAGGTGGAGCTGCTGATGTTCCGCCACCCGGCGATCCTGGAGGCCTGCGTGATCGCCACCCGCGATACCTATCGCGGCGAATCGGTCAAGGCGATGGTGGTGCTGCGCGAGTCCCACCGCGGACAGGTGAGCGAACAGGACCTGATCGCCTGGTGCCGCGAGCACATGGCCGTCTACAAGATCCCGCGGCAGGTGGAGTTCGTCGACGCACTGCCGAAGAACGGCGCCGGCAAGGTGATGTGGCGGCAGTTGCAGGAGAACGAGGATAAGAAGAAGAGCCCGCTCAAGTCTCCTTGAGCGGGCTCTTCCGAGGGCTTTGCCGAACGCTTATTCGGCGTTGCCGACCGCTTCGTTGGCGCGCACGCCGAAGCCGTCATTGCCCAGCGACTTCACGTAGGCTTGCAGCGGGCTCAGCACGGGGCGGGGCGTCTGCACGGCGACTTGAGTGCGGACCGGCGTTTCGCCGACGTGGGCGGCGGTCACCAGGGCGACGGACTTGTCGCTGCCGTTGTTGATCAGGTACTGGGCGTAGGAGCCGGGGACCACGGCGGTGCGGGTGGCCACGGCCGGGGCGGCGATCGTGGTGTCGCCCAGGACGGTGCGGCGGTATTGGTCGTAGCCGGTGTCGGCTTGGGCGGCAGCGCCGGCGGCGAAGAGGACGGCGGCGACGGTCAGGAGGCGGGTGGTGTTCATGATGACGATTCCTTGCGTTGAGCCGGAGCGTTATGTCGTGAGCGCCTCGGCGGGGGTTGCCGGACTCGGCTTTCTTTCGCTTCGTCCATGGGATGAACTGTAAAGGGTTCGACCAAGGGTAAACACTAGGTATTTCTGAATTGATCGTTCAGAAATTCGCAACAGCGTTCGCCAGCCATGCCCGAGGGGCCGGCTCGGCTATCGCGGGCATTGAGGTTTTCAAGTCGCCAAGCCGAGGTCATTTGCCCAGAATCGGGCGCACCCCCACAGAAGGAGCCCTCGATGGCAAGCGAAGAAAAGACGTCCGAAGCGAAGTGCCCCTTTGGTCATGGCCAGTCCCAGCCCGGCGCCGGCGGCGGCACCGGCAACCGTGACTGGTGGCCCAAGCAGCTGCGGCTGGACCTGCTGCAGCAGCATTCCGCCAAGTCCGATCCGCTGGATCCCGGCTTCGACTACGCCAATGCCTTTGCGGGCCTGGATCTGGCGGCCGTCAAGCAGGACCTGACGGCGCTGATGACCGACTCGCAGGACTGGTGGCCGGCCGACTTCGGTCACTACGGCCCGCTGTTCATCCGCATGGCCTGGCACAGCGCCGGCACCTACCGCGTCGGCGACGGTCGGGGCGGCGCCGGCCGCGGCCAGCAGCGCTTCGCCCCGCTGAACAGCTGGCCCGACAACGGCAACCTCGACAAGGCCCGCCGCCTGCTCTGGCCGATCAAGCAGAAGTACGGCCAGGCGATCTCCTGGGCCGACCTGCTGATCCTGGCCGGCAACGTGGCGCTGGAGAGCATGGGTTTCAAGACCTTCGGCTTCGCCGGCGGCCGCGCCGACGTGTGGGAGCCGGACCTGGACGTCTACTGGGGCCGCGAGACCACCTGGCTCGGCGGCGACCTGCGCTATGCCGACGGCAAGCCCGGCGAGCGCACGCTGGAGAACCCGCTCGGCGCGGTGCAGATGGGCCTGATCTACGTGAACCCGGAAGGCCCCAACGGCAACCCCGATCCGCTCGCCGCGGCCCACGACATCCGCGAGACCTTCGCCCGCATGGCGATGGACGACGAGGAGACGGTGGCGCTGATCGCCGGCGGCCACAGCTTCGGCAAGACCCACGGCGCCGGGCCGGCCAGCCATGTCGGCGCCGACCCGGAGGGCGGCGAGCTGGAGGCGCAGGGCTTCGGCTGGGCCAGCACCCACGGCAAGGGCCATGGCGCGGATGCGATCACCAGCGGCCTGGAAGTGACCTGGACGACCACGCCGACCCGCTGGAGCAACAACTTCTTCGAGAACCTGTTCGGCTACGAGTGGGAGCTGAGCAAGAGCCCGGCCGGCGCCCACCAGTGGGTGGCGAAGAACGCCGCCGCCACGATCCCGGAGGCGCATGGCGCCGGCAAGCAGCTGCCGACGATGCTGACGACCGACCTCTCGCTGCGCGTCGACCCGGCCTACGAGAAGATCTCGCGCCGCTTCCTGGCCCACCCCGAGCAGTTCGCCGACGCCTTCGCCCGCGCCTGGTTCAAGCTGACCCACCGCGACATGGGCCCGCGCGCACGCTACCTGGGCGCCGAGGTGCCGAAGGAAGAGCTGATCTGGCAGGACCCGCTGCCGCCGGTCCAGCTGCCGCTGGCCAATGCGGCCGAGGTCGCCGCGCTGAAGCAGCAGATCCTCGCCTCCGGCTTGACCGTCCCGCAACTGGTCGCCACGGCCTGGGCCTCGGCCTCCACCTTCCGCGGCTCCGACAAGCGCGGCGGCGCCAATGGCGCGCGCATCCGGCTCGCGCCGCAGAAGGACTGGGCGGTCAACCAGCCGGCGCAGCTGGCCGAGGTGCTGGCCCGGCTGGAGCAGGTGAGGGCGGCCTCGGGCGTGAAGATCTCGACGGCCGACCTGATCGTGCTGGCCGGTGCCGCCGCCGTCGAGAAGGCGGCCGCCGACGCGGGCCATGCCGTCGCCGTGCCCTTCCGTCCCGGCCGCACCGATGCCTCGCAGGCGCAGACCGACGTGGCCTCCTTCGAGCCGCTGGAGCCGCAGGCCGATGGCTTCCGCAACTGGCAGAAGGCGCGCTTCGTCGTGCCCGCCGAGGCGCTGCTGATCGACCGTGCGCAACTCTTGACCCTGACGGCGCCCGAGATGACGGTGCTGGTCGCCGGCCTGCGTGTGTTGGGCGCGGGCCACGGCAAGCAGGGCGTGTTCACCCAGCGCCCCGGCGTGCTCAGCAATGACTTCTTCGTCAACCTGCTGGACATGGGCACGGCCTGGACGCCGACGTCGCCGGACAGCTACGAGGGCCGCGACCGCAAGACCGGCGCGCCGAAGTGGACGGCTTCGCGCGTGGACCTGGTCTTCGGCTCCAACGCCCAGCTGCGCGCGATCGCCGAGGTCTATGCCAGCGCGGATGCCGGCGCGAAGTTCGCCAAGGACTTCGTCGCCGCCTGGACCAAGGTGATGGAACTGGATCGCTTCGACCTGCGCTGAGCCAGCCGCCACAATCGGTGGATGCCTCCACCGATGCCCAAGAACGACACGCGCCCCTTGTGGCGCGTGTTCCTCGTCTTTCTCGGCCCGATGATCCTCAGCAATGTGCTGCAGGCCGCCTCGGGTACCTTCAACAACGTCTTCATCGGGCAACTGCTCGGCACGCACGCGCTGGCCGCGGTGGCCTCGGTGTTCCCGGTCGTGTTCTTCCTGATCTCGCTGGTGATCGGGATCGGCGCCGGCGCCTCGGTGCTGATCGGCCAGGCCTGGGGCGCCAAGGAGCTGCACAAGGTCAAGGCCATCGCCGGCACCGCGCTGGCGCTGGGCCTGCTGCTGGGCGCGGCGATCGCGCTGCTGGGTGGCATCTTCACCGAGGGCATGCTGCGCCTGCTGCGCACGCCGCCTTCGGTGATGGAGGACGCGCTGGGCTATGCCCGCGTGATGATGTGGGCGATGCCGGGCCTGCTGGTCTACCTGCTGAGCACCCAGCTGATGCGCGGCGTCGGCGACACGCTGACGCCGCTGCTGACGCTGAGCATGTCCACCGCCGTCTCGGCCCTGCTGACGCCGGCCTTCATCCGCGGCTGGTGGGGCCTGCCGCAGCTGGGCGTGACCTCGGCCGCCGCCGCCTCGATCTGCGCCTTCGTCATCGCGCTGACCGGCCTGGCCCTGTACATGCGCTGGCGCCGCCACCCGCTGGCGCCCGACATGGAGCTGCTGCGCGCGCTGCGCGTGGACCCGGCGCTGCTGAAGCTGGTGGTGAAGATCGGGCTGCCTACGGGGCTGCAGGTGATCTCGATGTCCTTGGCCGAGATCGCGCTGCTGGCGCTGGTCAACCGCTTCGGGCCGGACGCCACGGCGGCCTACGGCGCAGTGAACCAGGTGGTGAATTACGTGCAGTTCCCGGCCCTGTCCATCGCGATCACCGCGTCCGTCCTGGGCGCGCAGGCGATCGGCGCCGGTCGGGTCGACCGGCTCGGCGCCATCACCCGCACCGGGCTGATGCTCAATCTCGCGCTGACCGGCGTGCTGGTCCTGCTGGGCTATGCGCTGTCGCGCCACCTGCTGGGCCTGTTCATCACCAGCGCGCCGGTGGTGGAGCTGGCGCAGTCGCTGCTGCACGTGATGCTGTGGGGCAGCATCGTCTACGGCTTCTCGGCGGTGCTCAGCGGCGTGATGCGGGCCTCGGGCGCGGTGGTCGTGCCCACCGTGATCTCGATCGCCTGCATCGCCTTCATCGAGGTGCCGTCCGCCTACGCGCTGGCGGACCGCATCGGCATCACCGGCGTCTGGATGGCCTACCCGATCTGCTTCGTGGCGATGCTGGTGCTGCAGGGCGGCTACTACCGCTTCGTGTGGCGCAAGCGGAAGATCGTGCGGCTCGTCTGACGCTCACTCGTCGACGGCGAGCGGCCAGGCCCGCGGTGCGACGGCATGCAGCGGCAGCCGCCGGCTCAGCCGCTCCAGCGTGGCGGTGCACAGCTCCAGCGTCGCGATGCAGGCCAGGCCTTCGCGGGCGACTTCGGCCGGCAGGGCGAGCCAGGCCTCGATGCCGTCGAGCAGGATGCGGGTGCGGCTGGTGCGGGCCCAGCCGGACTCGGCCAATTGTCCGAGGTAGATCCAGGCCTGGCGGCGCGACAGGCCCGAGAGCTCGCCCAGGCAGCTCTGCACCAGCGGCAGCGCCAGCGTCTGCGAGGACGCATGGCCGCGCGGCGCCGAGGCCGACAGCGCGGTGGCCAGCGTGGCCAGCACGCTGACCAGGCGCTGCAGCCCGTTGCCCGCCAGGCGCATGAAGATCTGGTCCTGCAGCCGCTCGTCGGTGGCGGCGGCCAGCCGAGCCTGTTCCCGCTCGCCCAGCAGCGAGGCCGCCTGCTCGGCAGGCAGGCGCAGCGTCGTCACCTCGCCCAGCGCCCGCACGTCGAAGCGCGCGCGCTCCTTGCCCAGCGGCGAGCCATGGCCCAGCAGGTCGCCGCGCCACAGCGTGGCCACCGCCACGCGCGTGCCCGCGATGCCGGTGCACAGGCTCACCACGCCGCTCTCGATCACGATCCATTCGTCCAGCAGCGTGCCTTCGCCGATGATCAGCGCGCCCTTGGCATGGCGGCTCGGTCGGGTTCCGTTCGTCATCGTCACCACACCGAGGTCGCGCGGGTCAGCACGCGCTGCAGCCAGTTGCGCCGCGCCGCCTCGGAGAGGTCGCCGCGGGCCACGTTCTCCAGGCTCGCGTTGACCACGTCGCGCGAGTCGACCTGGTTGCCCGGCCGGATGTCCTGCGGGTTGACGATGCCCGAGAAGCGCAGCACCTGCATGCCCGCATCGAGCCCGGTGCGGCGCTCGCCCGCCACCACCAGGTTGCCGTTGGGCAGCACGTTGATCACCGAGACGGCCAGCTGCGCGTCGAAGCTGTTGCTGGCGCTGGCCTTACCGCTGCCGGTGTAGCCGTCGCTGCCGGAGGCGCTGGCGTTGGCGTTGAGCAGCGAATCGACGAAGCTCGACTTGCTGCTGCCGCCCGGGCCCTTGACCGACATCTGGTTGGCGCGGCTGGTGGTCGTGCCCAGCTGCTGCTCGGCCTTCAGCCGCTCGGCGATGTTGACCTTCATCGTGTCGCCGATCGCCTGCGGCCGGCGCTCGCCGGAGAACAGCGAAGCGGCGGCCATATAGGGCTGGTAGATCGCGCCGTTGTTGGGCCGCTCCACGAACAGGGCGGGTGGCAGCGGCGCGGCCTGCACCGGGCCGGCGACGCCGCCGGGGTCGCTGGCGCAGCCGGCCAGCAGCAGCAGCGCTGCGGCGGCTGAGAGGGTCTTGGAATCCATCTTCATACAGCTTGCTTGAGGTTCAGTTCTCGAATCCGGTGAGCAGGGCATACACCGTGCGTGACAGCTTGCGGCGCGTGTCGGCCCAGCGGCTGACGCCCATCTCCTCGTCGAGCCGGTAGTCGCTGGTGGCCATCACCACGCCGTCGGCGCGACGCAGGCTCAGCGTGGCGGCGCTGAGGTAGGGCCGGTAGTTGTCGGAGAAGGGCGGCTTGCCCCATTCGATGCTGGCCGCATAGCGCAGCCAGACCGGACAGCCCTGCAGTTCGGTGCCAGCCTCGTAGACGCGGCTGCTGACCTGCTGGCTGCGCAGCTCCGCCTGCAGCGCCGGTACCAGGTCGGCCAGCGGCGCCGAGCGGTTGAACTCGATGCAGACCGCCTTCACCGGTGCGTCGCCGTGATGCACGGTGTTGCTGGCCTGGCCCGGCGCGCGGCCCAGCGCGGCGCTGGTCAGCGGCCCGGCGGCGCTGCCGAGCAGCTCGGCCGTGGTGATGCTGCCGATGACCGAGCATGCGGAGAGCAGCAACAAGGGCATCAGCAGCAGGACACGCCTCATCCGGCCACCATGGCGATGCCGACCAGCCCGGCCAGTGCGGCCGCCGAGGTGGCACTGTCCAGCACGTCGCCGACCTTCTCTGCATCGGCGCTGACCACATTGGCCACGCCGCTCACCCCGCTGCGCACGGCGGCCTGCGCGGTCGCGATGCCGGCGCCGACCGCCTCGCCGGTCTCGTTGACGATGTGGCCGACGCTGCCGATCGTGCCCGAGCCGATCTCGCCGAGGCCCTGGGCGGCGAGCTGGGCCGCGGTGGCGAGCTTGTCGGCGCCGGCGGCGGCGAGCTTCAGGCCCTGCGGGCTGAAGTGGGCCAGCGTGCCGTGCGCGCCTTCATGCGTCGTCTGTGCGGTGGTGGCGCGGGCCCGCGGCGTCGTCGGGGCCGATGCCGCGGCCGCCGTGTGCGCGGCGGACGAGGTGCTGTTGCCGAGGCTGAACCAGCTCATGGCTGAGCGGTCGTCGTCGGTGCAGCCGGTGCGGCGGGGGCGGCCTGCGTGGCGCGGGCGCTGTCCAGCGCCGCGGCGAACGATTCCGGCGCCGCGGCGGCCTTGCCATTGGCCTTGCCGGCCGGCGCGGTCTTGTTGTGGGCCGCAGAGGCTGCCTGGGAAGCCTGCGAGAGCGGCGAGGAAGAATGGATCTGCATGGCGTCACGTCCTTGGGTTGGCGTGAAGTCATTCTTCCCAAGCCACAAAAAGAAGAAGGCCCGATGAGGGCCTCCTGAATGCGCCAGATTGCATTCTGGGTGATGGATATCACCCAGGGCATTGCTGCAAGGGTCAGGTCTTGCTCTTGGGTGTGAACCCCAGCACCGCCTTTGTTTCCAGGAACTCACCGAAGGCGTCCTCGCCCCACTCGCGGCCGTTGCCCGACTGCTTGAAGCCGCCGAAGGGGGCGTTCAGGTCGGTGGGCGCGCTGTTGATGTTGACCTGGCCCGCGCGCAGCCGGGCCGCGACCTTGCGGGTGGCGTCGATGTCGCCGCCGGACACATAGGCGGCCAGGCCGTAGACGGTGTCGTTGCCGATCTCGACCGCCTCGTCCACCGTGTCGTAGCCGATGATGGTCAGCACCGGGCCGAAGATTTCCTCTCGCGCCACGGTCATCGTGTTGTTGACGCCGGCCAGCACGGTCGGCTTGACGTAGTAGCCGGTCGAAAGGCCATCGGGCTTGCCGGGGCCGCCGGCCACGACGGTGGCGCCTTCCTCGATGCCCTTGGCGATCAGGGTCTGGATCTTGTCCCACTGGGTGGCGGAGATGACCGGGCCGATCGTCGCGCCGCTGCTGACCGGGTCGCCCACGGTGGTGGCCTCGGCGGCCGCCTTGGCGTGTTCCAGCACCTCGGCCATGCGCGCGTTGGGCACCAGCATGCGGGTCGGTGCGTTGCAAGACTGGCCGGAGTTCTGCATCACGCCGCGCACGCCATTGGTGACGGCGCGCTTGAAGTCCGCATCGGGCAGGATGATGTTGGGCGACTTGCCGCCCAGTTCCTGGTGCACCCGCTTGACCGTGGGCGCCGCATTGCGCGCCACCTCGATGCCGGCGCGGGTGGAGCCGGTGAAGGACACCATGTCCACCTCGGGATGGCTGGAGATGGCCGCGCCGACCGTCGGGCCGTCGCCGTTGACGAGGTTGAACACGCCGGCCGGCACGCCGGCGGCATCGAGGATCTCGGTCCAGACCTGGGCGGAGAAGGGCGCGATCTCCGAGGGCTTGAGCACCATCGTGCAGCCCACCGCCAGCGCCGGCGCCACCTTGCAGGCGATCTGGTTGACCGGCCAGTTCCACGGCGTGATGAAGCCGCAGACGCCGATCGGCTCCTTGAACAGTGTCGTCGTGCCGCGCTGCTCCTGGAAGCTGTATTCCTTCAGAACCGACAGGGCGGTGCTCAGGTGGCCGATGCCGATGGCGGCCTGCGAGTCGCTCGCCAGCTTGGCCGGCGCGCCCATCTCCTCGGTGATGGCGGCGGCCACGTCGGCATAGCGCGCCTTGTACTGCTCGATGATCTTCTCCAGCAGCGCGACCCGTTCGTCCAGCGAGGTCTGCGAGTAGCTGGCGAAGGCGGCGCGGGCGGCCTTGACGGCGCGGTCCACGTCGGCGGCCGAGCCCAGCGAGATGCGGCCGGCCACGCCTTCGGTGGCGGGGTTGATCACGTCCAGCGTGCGGGGGCTCAGCGGCTCGACCCACTGGCCGTTGATGTAGAACTTGAGGTAATCGCGCATGTCGTCGGTCTCCTGTGTCGGTCGTGATAGAACGAAACCATAGTCGATTTCGGAAGGCAGCATGAAACAGGTGGTCGAACTGAAGCACGCCAGCCGGCTGGTGAACCACGGCCCGACGGTGCTCGTCAGCGCCCGGCACGAGGGCCGCCGTACGGTGATGGCCGCGGCCTGGTCGATGCCGGTGGAGTTCACGCCGCCGCGCATCGCCATCGTGCTGGACAAGAGCACCTTCACCCGCGAACTGGCGCTGGCCAGCGGGCAACTGGCGATCAGCATCCCGTGCAAGGCGGTAGCCGACCTGGCGTACACCGTGGGCAGCGTCAGCGGCGCGGAGTCCGACAAGTTCGAGCGTTATGGCATCGCCCACTTCGACGGGCCGGCGCTGGGCCTGCCGCTGATCGAGGGCTGCATCGCCTGGCTGGAATGCCGGGTCATCAGCGAGCCGCATTCGCAGGACGCCTACGACACCGTCTTCGTCGAGGTGGTCGGCGCCCAGTCCGATCCGCGGGTGTTCGCCAATGGCCGCTGGTCCTTCCGCGAGGACAACACCGAACTGCACACGCTGCACCACCTCGGCGCCGGCCTGTTCGCCGTGCCTTCGCTGACGGTGCAGGCCAAGACGCTCGATCCGACCCCGCGCTGACGGGGTTTCTCCACTCCCAAAACGCCCGCCGCAGGGCTATCCTTGTTACCGGGAGTAACGGCGTATCTGGACTGACTGGGTCGGGACGCCAGGACGAGGGCGCGGCCATGGTCGACCTGGCCTTGCTGAATCGCTGCCGGCGCATGGCCGAGGCGGCCGCCTCGGTGGTCATGGCCGCCTCCCTGGCCGCCCTGTCGGGCTGGGCGCTGGACATCGAGCTGCTGCGCGCGCTGGTGCCCGGCATGACGCCGATGAACCCGATGACGGCCGTGCTCTTCCTGCTGGCCTGCCTGGCGCTGTGGCGCCATCGCCTGCTGGGTCGCCCCGGCGCCGCGGCCCGCCTGGTGCTTGGCTGCGGGGCGGTGCTGGTCTTCGTCAGCACCACCCGGCTGCTGGGCTACCTGACGCCGCTGGACCTCGGCATCGACCGGTTGCTGTTCGCCGCGCGCCTGGACGGCAACCAGATGGCGCCCAACACGGCCACCAATTTCCTGTTGCTCGGGCTGAGCCTGGCGCTGGTGGCGCGCGGGCGCTCGGTGCTGGCCGGCCAGGTGCTGGTGACGGTGTCGTCGACGATCTCCTTCATGGCGCTGCTGGGCTATGTCTACCAGGTGCCGCTGTTCGGGCTGCCGGGCTACGTGCCGATGGCCTTCCATGTCTCGCTGTGCTTCCTGCTGGTGGAGACGGGCCTGCTGGCCAGCAGCGCCGACGGCGGCTTCGTCGCGATGCTGATGAGCCAGCGCAGCGGCGGCAAGGCGGCGCGCCGGCTGCTGCCGGCGGTGCTGGTGCTGCCGGCGGTGCTGGGCGGGCTGGGCATCCTGGGCATGCGCCACGCGATGTTCGCGCCGGAGTTCGCGGTGGCCCTGATGGCGACCTTCTGCAGCGTCGGGCTGGCGGGCCTGATGCTGGGCACCGCGGGCCGGCTCAACGACGGCGATGCCGAGGTCGAGCGCCTGCTCAGCACCGACATGCTGACCGGCGTGATGAACCGACGCACCATCCTCGAGGTGCTGGGCGGCGAGACGGCCTCCTGCCTGCGCTACCGCGTGCCGCTGTGCACGGCGATGGTGGACATCGACCACTTCAAGCACATCAACGACAACCACGGCCATGCTGCCGGCGACGAGGTGCTGCGCCGCGTCGGCAGCCTGATCCAGGCGAGCCTGCGGGCCACCGATTCCGCCGGGCGCTACGGCGGCGAGGAGTTCGTCGTCGTCCTGCCGCACACCGGCAGCGAGGGCGCCTTCACCTACGCCGAACGGCTGCGCAGCAGCATCGCGGCGGCGGAGTTCGCCCTGTCCTCGGGCGAGGTGCTGCGGGTGACCTGCTCGATCGGCATCGCGCAGATGGCCGTGGCCGAGTCGCCGCAGCCCGACCAGGCCCTGGCCCATGCCGACGAGGCTCTGTATCTCGCGAAGCGCAGCGGTCGCAATCGCGTGCAGTTGGCTTCGGCGCTGCCTGCAACAATGGCGGCATGAGCAAGAAGGACACGCACGTCAGCGAGACGCCCGCCACCCAGTTCCTGCGCCAGCGCAAGATCTCTTTCACCGAGCATGTCTACGACTACGTGGAGCACGGCGGCACGTCCGAATCCTCCCGCCAGCTGGGCGTGGACGAGCATGCGGTCGTGAAGACGCTGGTGATGCAGGACGAAAAGGCCCAGCCGCTGATCGTGCTGATGCACGGCGACCGCACGGTGAGCCTGAAGGAGCTGGCCCGGCAGATCCCCTGCAAGAAGGTGGAGCCCTGCAAGCCCGAGGTGGCGCAGCGCCACAGCGGCTACATGGTCGGCGGCACCTCGCCCTTCGGCCTGCGCAAGGCGATGCCGGTGTTCGTCGAGGCGACGATCCTGGAACTGCCGAAGATCTGCATCAACGGCGGCCGGCGCGGCTACCTCGTGGGGATCGACCCGCGGGTATTGCCGGAGCTGGTGGGCGCGAAGCCGGTCCATTGCGCCAACCTCGAGTAGGCAAAATAGCGCCCCATGCAAGAGACCCTGTTTCCCCTCCTGGCCGCCGTCGGCGGCTACCTGATCGGCTCGCTGTCCTTCGCCGTCATCGTCAGCCGCCTGATGGGCCTGTCGGACCCGCGCAGCTACGGCTCCGGCAACCCCGGCGCCACCAATGTGCTGCGCTCCGGCAACAAGAAGGCGGCGGTGCTAACGCTGATCTTCGACGCACTGAAGGGCTTCGTCCCGGTGCTGCTAGTGAACCTGTTCGGCGAACGCTTCGGCCTCGGCGAGGGCACGGCGGCGCTGGTAGGCCTGGGCGCCTTCCTGGGCCATCTGTGGCCGGTGTTCTTCAAGTTCGAGGGCGGCAAGGGCGTGGCTACCGCGCTGGGCGTGATCCTGGCGCTGAACTGGGTGCTGGGCCTGGCGACGCTGGCCACGTGGCTGATCATCGCGTACTTCACGCGCTACTCCTCGCTGGCGGCCATCGTCGCGGCGGTGTTCGCGCCCTTCTACGAAATGCTGATCTGGGGCACCGGCCCCAATGTCGGCGTGCTGGTGGTGATGGGCCTGCTGCTCATCTGGCGCCACCAGGCCAATATCAAGAAGCTGATGGCGGGCACCGAGAGCAAGATCGGCAGCAAGGCTGCCGCCCCCGCCGTCAACCCCAAGCATCCCCACAAGAAAGGTACGAAGTAAATGAGCAGTGAATTGAAGCGATTCGACATCGGCGCGCGCCTGTCCGAGATGACCGTGCACAACGGCGTGGCCTACCTGGCCGGCCAGGTGCCCGCCGACCAGACCAGCGACATCGAGACGCAGACCAAGCAGGTGCTCGGCGCCATCGACGCGCTGCTGGCCCGCGCCGGCACCGACAAGAGCCGCATCCTGATGGCCCAGATCTTCCTGGTGGACCTCGCCGACTTCCCCGGCATGAACGCCGTCTGGGACGCCTGGGTCGTGCCCGGCAACACCCCGCCGCGCGCCACCGTGCAGGCCAACCTGGCGCGACCGGGCTGGCGCCTGGAAGTGGTGATCACCGCCGCGGTCTGATCCACGAGACAATCGTCTGCCCCATCGGGCAGCCCTCGCAGGCCGGCGGCATCTCGCCGCGGGCCAGTTGCGCGGCCATCGCGGCGCGTCGTTCCAGCGCGACGGACAGCGCTTCGCCGGGCCGCGCCAGCGCGTCGCGCGCGCTGTCCTTCACGAAGCAGCAGGGGTTCAGGTGCCCGTCCTGCGCCAGGAACATGCCGTTCGCCAGCCAGGGGCAGCGCGGCTGGCCGGCGGTGCTGGCGTAGAGCCGCTCGTAGAAGCCGGGGACGCGGCCGCGCTCGCGCATTGCCGCGGCGAAGTCCGGCACCGCCGCTGCCCGTTCGTTGAAGCGCCGGCCCTGCTCGGGCTGCGGCAGCTGCTCGCGCATCGCCGCGTCGTAGAAGCGCAGGTACTGCGGCATCGCCTGCAGCGGCTGCACGGCGATGCCGCCGTCCAATCCCAGACGCCGGTAGAAGGGCAGGCTGCTGTCCAGCGCCTCGTCCACCGTGTCGCGCAGCACGGTGACCATCAGGCCCACCGCCGGGCCAGCCTCGCCACGGGCCGCGCGCCGCGCCATGAAGGCGGCCAGGCCGCGCTCCACCCGCTCGAAGCTGCCGCCGCGGATCGCCTTGAAGCGGCCGGGCTCGGCGCTTTCCATGCTGACCATCAGCCGGGTCAGGCGCAGGTCCAGCAGGCGTTCGATATTGCTGCCGTTGAACAGGCTGCCGTTGGTGATCGTCGAGATGCCGACGGCGGGAAAGCGCTCGCGCAGCAGCGCGGCCATCTCGAAGAAGCCCGGATGCAGCAGCGGCTCGCCCTCGCCCTGCAGCTCGACATGCTCCAGCCCCTCGACCTGGTCGAGCAGCGCGGCCAACTGCTCATGCGCCAGGTCGCCTTGGGCCATGTGGCGGCCGGCGCAGAAGCCGCAGCTGTAGTTGCAGCGGGTGGTCGGCTCGATCTGCAGGAAGGGAAGCGTGTTCATGATGCCCGCCTATCATCGCCGCATGAAGTGGAAAGACGGCCTCTCCTTAGCCCTGATCTGCGCCGTGGTGCTCGGGGGCGTGCATCTGCTCCAGTCGCATGCGAGCGGGGCACAGGGCGAGGCGCTGCGCGCGGTGGTGCGGCCGGGCGACATCCGCATGCTGTCCTCCGAGACCTGCATCTATTGCACCCGCGCCCGGGCCTGGCTCGCGGAGCAGCAGGTGCCCTTCACCGAATGCACGATCGAGACCGACCGCGCCTGCCTGGCCGAATTCCAGGCCCGCGGCGGCCTGGGCACGCCGACGCTGGTCGTGCGCGGGCGGACGCAGCAGGGCTTCGATCCGCAGCGCGTGGCTGAAGCCCTCAGTCGATGACCAGCCCGAGGCTGGCCGGATCGCCGCCGCCGACGCGCACGATCACCGGCTCGTCCTCGGTCATGTCGATCACCGTGGTGGGCGTGGCCGCGCAGGCGCCGGCATCGACCACCACCTGCAGCAGCTTGTCGTAGCGGGCGCAGATCGCCTCGGTGTCGTTCAGCGGCTCGCTCTCGCCGGGCGGGATCAGCGTCGTGGCCAGCAGCGGCTCGCCGAACAGGGCCAGCAGTTCCTGCGTGACCTTGTGGCAGGGCACGCGCAGGCCGATCGTGCGGCGCGAGGGGTGCGAGAGCCGGCGCGGCACTTCCTTGGTGGCTTCCAGGATGAAGGTGAAGGGCCCCGGCGTGGCGGCCTTCAGCAGCCGGTACTGCTTGTTGTCCACGCGGGCGTAGCTGGCCAGCTCGCTCAGGTCGCGGCACAGCAGCGTGAGGTGGTGCTTGTCATCGACGCCGCGGATGCGGCGCAGCGATTCGGCGGCGTCCTTGTCGTCGAGCCGGCAGACCAGCGCGTAGCTGGAGTCGGTCGGGATCGCGGCCACGCCGCCCTGCTGCAGGATCTGCGCCGCCTGCTTCAGGAAGCGGGGCTGCGGGTTCTCGGGGTGGACTTCGAAGAATTGAGCCATGGGCCCATTCTCGGCCCGCCTGCGTGACAGGGGATCAAGGACGATGAATCCGTTGTTCCAATGCCGACCAGACCGGCGTCAGCCGGCCGGGCAGCGCGTCCAGCCGGCCGAGGTCGGTGTGGCTCTCGTCGGGGGAGTGGAAATCGGAGCCGCGCGAGGCCAGCAGGTCGAACTCCAGCGCGGTCTCGGTGTAGCGGGCCGCATCGGCGGCGGTGTGGCTGCCGGTGACCACCTCGATGCCACGGCCGCCATGGGCCATGAACTCGGTGATCAGCGCGTACTCGATCGTCGGCGTGAAGTCGTAGCGGGCGGGGTGGGCGATCACCGCGATGCCGCCGGCCTCGGTGATCCAGCGCACCGCGTCGCCCAGCTTGGCCCACCTGTGCTCGACGAAGCCGGGCTTGCCCTCGGTGAGATAACGCCGGAACACATCGGACACGTCGCTGCAGTGCCCGGCGTCGACCAGGAAGCGGGCGAAGTGGGTGCGCGAGATCAGGTCGGGGTTGCCGACGTACTGCAGCGCGCCCTCGTAGGCGCCCTTGATGCCCACCTGCGCGAGGCCGGCGGACATTTCCTGCGCCCGCGCGGCACGGCCGCCGCGGGTGGCCTTCAGGCCGGCCTTCAGTGCCTCGTCGTGGTGGTCGAAACCCAGGCCGACGATATGCACTACCTTGGCCGCGAAGGTGACCGAGACCTCCGCGCCGGTGAGATAGGGCAGGCCCTGGTCCAGCGCCGCCTCCAGCGCTCGCTGCTGGCCGCCGATCTCGTCATGATCGGTCAGCGCCCACAGCTCGACGCCGTTGGCCTTGGCGCGGGCGGCCAGCGCCTCGGGCTCCAGCGTGCCGTCCGACACGCGGGAGTGGCAGTGCAGGTCGGCGTTGGTGACGTTGGTGAGGAGGTCCACGCGATCGATTCTACGGGGCGAGGCGACGCGGTCTGGCAACAGGGTCATCTGCGGGCATTGGGCGGCTAACGCCCTCGTTCAGCGCATCATTGACACGCCGGCAACGCGCGGCACCGACACTGAAACCCTCGTCCCCCGGAGTCCCTTTCCATGTCCATCACCACCCTCGACAAGCACACCGCCCTGGTCGTCATCGACATGCAGAAGGGCATCGTCGCCCTGCCCACCGCGCATCCTGTCGGGCCGGTGATCGAGCGGGTCGCCACGCTGGTCAAGGCCTTCCGAGCGGCGGGGCGGCCGGTGGTGCTGGTCAACGTCGCCGGCCGCGCACCGGGCCGCACCCAGCAGCTGAACAACTTCACCCCGCCGCCGGACTGGGCGGTGCTGATCCCCGAGCTGGACCGCCAGCCGGGCGACCACCTCGTGACCAAGCTGCAGCTGGGCGCCTTCGTCGGCACCTCGCTGGAGCAGTTCCTGCGCCGGGGCAACATCACGCAGATCGTGCTGTGCGGCATCGCCACCAGCATCGGCGTCGAGTCCACCGCCCGCCAGGCCTTCGACATGGGCTTCAGCATCGCCTTCGCCACCGATGCGATGACCGACCTCAATGCCGAGGCGCATGACAACAGCCAGCAGCGCATCTTCCCGCGGCTGGGCGAGCTGGGCACGGTGGCGGAGCTGCAGACGCTGCTCGCCTAGCCAGCCCTTCAAAGCCGGAAGGCCTGGACCACCTCATCCAGCGCCTGCGCCTGGCCACGCAGGCTGGCCGCCGCCGCGGCGGACTGCTGCACCAGCGCGGCGTTCTGCTGCGTCATCGTGTCGATGCTGCGCATCACGCCGCCGAGTTCGCCGGTATGGCCGGCCTGCACGTCGAGCTGGCTGCCGATGCCGTCGATCATGCCGCTGACCCGGCGCACCTGTTCGACGATGCCCTGCATCGCGCGGCCTGCCTCGCTGCTGAGCTGCGAGCCGTCTTCCACCCGCTCGCCGGACTGCTGGATCAGCGTGCGGATCTCCCGCGCCGCCGCCGCCGAGCGCTGCGCCAGCGAGCGCACCTCGGCCGCCACCACCGCGAAGCCGCGGCCCTGCTCGCCGGCGCGCGCGGCCTCGACCGCCGCATTGAGCGCAAGGATGTTGGTCTGGAAGGCGATGCCGTCGATCAGGCCGGTGATCTCCGCAATGCGGACCGAGGATTCGCGGATCGCCGCCATCGTGCCGACCACCTGCTCGACGACCTGGCCGCCGTCGCTGGCGATCTGCGAGGCGCTGCGGGCCAGGCTGCTGGCGTCGGCGGCGGCGCGGCTGCTCTGCTGGACGTCTTCCTCCAGCTGCACGACCTCGGAGCTGGTGCGCTGCAGCTCGGAGGCGGCCCGATCGGTACGGGCCGCCAGGTCCTCGTTGCCCGCGGCGATCTCGCTGGCGGCGCTGCGGATCCCGGTGGCGCCGGCATGGATCTGACTGACCAGGCCGCGCAGGCGCAGCTGCATCGCGTCCAGGCCCTTCAGCACGCGGCCCAGCTCGTCGTCGCGGCCGGCGGGCACCGGCTGGGACAGGTCGCCCGCAGCGATGCGCTCGGTGGCCGCCAGCATCTGCTCGACCGGCTGCAGCAGCTGGCGCTGCGCGCGGCGCATCAGCAGCACCAGCGCGAGCAGCGCCGCCGGCAGCAGCACCAGCAGCAGGTTGCGGCGCAGGGCCAGCGTGTGTTCGCGTTCGGCCAGCGTGCGGCGCACCGTCTGCAGGGCCTGGGCGGAGATTTCGGCCTGCAGCGCACTGGCGCTGTCGAAGGCGGCGGCCAGCTTCTCCAGCGGATAGTTGACGTCCTGGGCCGCGGCCTCCAGCGAGCCCTCGACCATCGGCCGCTGCTGCTGCGCCTTGGCGATCAGCGGTGCCAGGGCCAGCGCGGGATCGCTGCGCTGGGCCTCGCGCAGCTGGGCCAGCATCGCGTCGCCGTGCTCGCGGTAGCGGGTCAGCGAGCGGTTCAGCAGGCCGATGTCGTCCACCGCGGCGGCGCTGGCGATGGCGCCCAGCTCCGACAGCGCCTCGGCCACGCGCGGCGCGCTGGACAGGCCGGCGCCGATCGAATGGTGCAGGCCCGGCTCGGGTTCCAGCGCCAGCCGGGTGTCGCGGTCCAGCGCGTCCATCGCCTCGAAGGCCTGGGCGGCCAGCGCCTGCTGGCGGGCCAGCAGCCGGGTGGGGTCGAGCTTGCCGGCGTCGAAGTCGGCCACCAGGGCGGTGAAGCCCTCGGCGACATGGCGCACGGCCCCGGACGGGGATGCGTCGAGATTCGACGTTAGCGACTGCAGCGCCTGCTGCACCTGCCGGCGCGCGGCAGGCAGTTCATCGCGGGCGGCGGGGCGCGTCCCCAGCGCCTCGACGGCCAGGCGGCGGTGCTGGCGCAGGCCGGCGAGCACGGATTGCCAGCCTTCGTTGAGCGGCAGGCCGGCCTGCTCGCGGGCGGCGAGGTCCAGGTCGGAGGAGAAGCGCAGCAGGAGCAGTGCTCCGGGCAGCAGGGACAGGCTCAGCGCGATCAGGGCGACGAGCAGGAGGCGGGTGCGAAGACTGAGGGACGACATGCCCGGCAGTCTGGTAAACCCTCATGTCGATCGCATGACAGGGCATCACGCCGCCGGCCCATCCCGGCACGAGTTCACGCCTGGGCGACGACGATCATCTGCACGCGCTCCTGGCCGTTCCATTCGTCGAGCTGCAGCCGGTAGGCGAGCCGGCAGCGCTCGGGCAGGCCCTCGGTGCGGCCGAACCAGATCGCGTCGCGCTGGCCGCCGGCCTGGCGCAGGCGCAGCTTCAGGTGCTTCTCGCCGACGATGCGCTGGCTCAGCACCTCCACCTCGTCGCAGAACAGCGGGGCCTCGAAGGCCTGGCCCCAGACCTGTTCGTCGAGCAGGCGCACGGTCTCGGCGCAGAAGTGCTCGCCGGCCAGCGGGCCGTCGGTGCGCAGCGTCTGGGTCAGCGCGCTGGCGTCCAGCCATTCGCTGGCCACCTGCTGCAGCGCCGCGTCGAAGGCCGCCAGCGCGGCCTCGTCGCACAGCGTGCAGCCGGCCGCCATCGCGTGGCCGCCGAACTTGCGCAGCAGCTCGGGATGACGCTTGGAGACCAGGTCCAGCGCGTCGCGCAGGTGGAAGCCGGCGATCGAGCGGCCGGAGCCCTTGAGCAGGCCGTCGGCGCCGCGGGCGAACACGAAGGTGGGCCGGTGCACCCGGTCCTTCAGGCGCGAGGCGATGATGCCGACGACGCCCTCATGGAACTCGGGCTCGAAGATGGCCAGCGCCGGCGGCGGCTCGCCGTCCAGCGACTGCATCAGCTCGTCGAGCTTCAGCTCGGCCTGCTCGCGCATGTCGGACTCGATGTCGCGGCGCTCGCGATTGATCGCATCGAGCTGCTTGGCCAGTTCCAGCGCGCGGGCCGGGTTGTCGGTCAGCAGGCATTCGATGCCCAGCGTCATGTCCGAGAGGCGGCCCGCGGCGTTGATGCGCGGGCCCAGCGTGAAGCCCAGGTCGGTGGCGCTGGCGTTGGCGATGTTGCGGCCGGCGGCGCTGAACAGCGCGGCGATGCCGGGGTGCGCCCGGCCGGCGCGCATGCGCTTGAGGCCTTGGGCGACCAGTCGGCGGTTGTTGGCGTCGAGCTTGACCACGTCGGCCACCGTGCCCAGGGCCACCAGGTCCAGCAGGCCGTCGAGCCGCGGCTGCGGG
>NZ_LYVQ01000049.1 GCF_001984095.1 Pelomonas sp. KK5 | reverse complement strand
CGGGCAGCGCGGATGGAAGCGGCAGCCGCCCGGCAGCGCATCGAGCCGCGCGATGCTGCCGGTGATCGCCGGCAGCCGGCTGCCGCGCACGCTGTCCGCCGGCACGGCCGAGCGCAGCAGGCCGCGCGTGTACGGATGGCCCGGCTGCGCGAACAGGCGCTCCACCGGCCCCTGCTCGACCACCCGGCCGGCATACATCACCACCACCCGGTCGGCCACCTCGGCGGCCACGCCCAGGTCGTGGGTGATCAGCAGGATGGCCATGCCGTCCTCGCGCTGCAGCTCCTTCAGCAGCGCGAGGATCTGGGCCTGGATGGTCACGTCCAGCGCGGTGGTCGGCTCGTCGGCGATCAGCAGCTCGGGCCCGCAGGCCAGGGCCATCGCGATCATCGCGCGCTGGCGCATGCCGCCGGAGAGCTGCTGCGGGATCTGCGTCATGCGCAGCCGCGCGTCGGGCATGTGGACCCGTTTCAGCAGCTGCACGGCGCGCTCGCGCGCGGCGCGGCGGCCGAGCCGGGGCTCATGCCGCAGGAGGGTCTCCATGATCTGGTCGCCGATGCTGAACAGCGGGTCGAAGGCCGTCATCGGCTCCTGGAACACCATCGCGATGCGCCGGCCGCGCAGCGCCTCCAGCTCGGCCTTCGGCAGGCCCACCAGGCCGCGCCCGCCGAACAGGATCTCGCCGCCGACGATGCGGGCGCGCTTGTGCTCGTCCAGCCGCAGCACCGAGAGCGCGGTGATCGTCTTGCCGCTGCCGGACTCGCCGACCAGGCAGACCGTCTCGCCGCGGTGGATCGTCAGGCTCGCGTCGTCCACCGCGTCGAGCGGGTGCTCGTCGCTGCCGAAGCGCACGGCCAGGCCCTGCACCTCCAGCAGCGGCGGCAGGTGGCGCCGGATCGGTTCGCTGAGGTCCATGTCAGTGATGCTCCTGCCGTCCGTCCAGCTTGCGGCGCAGCGCGTCGCCGAGCAGGTTGATCGAGACGACCAGCGTGGTGATGGCCAGGCCCGGGAAGGTGACGGTCCACCAGGCGATGCTCAGGTAGCCGCGGCCCTGCGTCAGCAGGTAGCCCCAGTCCGGCGCCTCGTCGTTGACGCCGATGCCGAGGAAGCTCAGCGAGGCGCCGACGAGGATGGACGTGCCCACGCCCAGCGTGGCCAGCACCAGGATCGTCGCGCTGCAGTGCGGCAGGATGTGGCCGCGCAGGATCGCCCAGTGCGAGGCGCCCGCGGCCCGCGCCGCCTCCACGAACGAGCGCCCGCGCAGCGCCACCGCCTGGCCGCGCAGCACGCGGGTGTAGCGCGGCACGGCGGCGATGCTGATGGCCAGGATCGTGTTGGCCAGGCTCGGCCGCAGGGCGGTGGCGATGGCGATGGCCAGCAGCAGGTTGGGAATGGCCATCCAGACGTCGGTCAGGCGCATCAGCACCGCGTCGAGCCAGCCGCCCGCATAGCCGGCCGCCAGGCCCAGCGCGACGCCCACGGTGCCGCTCAGCAGCACCGCGGCCACGCCGATCAGCACCGACTGCCGCGCGCCGTGGACGACCAGCGAGAGCACGTCGCGGCCGAACTGGTCGGTGCCGAACCAGTGCGCCAGGCCGGGCCCCTGCAGGATCGCGTCGCTGCGCATCGCCGTCGGCGCGTAGGGGGCGATCCAGCCGGGCGCCAGGGCGCAGGCGACGACGAGCACCAGCAGGGCCAGCGCCACCGCCACCAGGCTCGGACCGGCGATGCGCCGGCGTCGTTGTTGTTGCGCGGGCGCGCGCGTCGCGGTGGCGACCTGGGGCAGTGTCAGGACATGGGACGACATGGGTTCAGCTCCTCACGCGGGGATCGATCCAGGTGTAGGACAGGTCCACCAGCAGGTTGATGACGACGAAGCTCAGCGACGCGACCAGGATCGCGCCCTGCACGACCGGGATGTCCTTCTGCGTGATCGCCTCGACCGTGATGCGGCCCAGGCCCTGGCGGGCGAACAGGGTCTCGATCACGACGGCGCCCGACAGCAGCTCGCCGAGCACCACGCCCAGCAGCGTGACGGTGGGGATCAGCGCATTGCGCAGCACGTGCACGTAGAAGATGCGCGCCTCGCCCAGGCCCTTGGCGCGCAGCGTGGTGACGAAGGGCTCGTGCAGGCCGTCCAGCATGCCGCCGCGCACCATCCGCATGATGGGCACGCTGACGACCAGGCCCAGCGCCGTCACCGGCAGCACCATCGCCAGCGGCGAGTTGCCGATCACGGGCAGCCACCCGAGCGCTACCGAGAACAGCAGCATCAGCAGCACGCCCAGCCAGAAGCCCGGCATCGAATGCAGCCACAGCGCCGCCGTCTGGATCGACTGGTCGACCCAGCTGCCGGCGCGCCGCGCCGAAACCACGCCCAGCGTGACGCCGGCTACGATGGCCAGCGCGCAGGCGCTCAGCGTCAGCAAGGCGGTGGACGGGAACTGCTCGGCCAGCCGCTTCGCCACCGGCTCGCGCGAGACATAGCTGGTGCCCAGGTCGCCGCGCGCCAGCCCGCCGAGGTAGTGCAGGTACTGCTGCAGCAGCGGGCGGTCGCTGCCCAGCTGCTGGCGCACGCGCTCGATGGTCTCGGCATTGGCCTCCTGGCCGGCCACCAGCTCGGCCGGGTCGCCGGGCAGCCAGTTGAGGACCAGGAAGACGAGGGTGACCGCGCCGAAGATGACGCCCAGCGAGGCCAGCAGGCGCTCGACGACCCGTTGCGCGCTCATCACGATGCCTTCTCCACCCAGGCGCCGTCGAACACCGGGAAGCCGTGCGCATCCAGCTGCACGCCGTGCACGCTGCTGCGCGTGGCGATGAAGTAGACGAGCACGTAGATCGGCACCGCGTAGGTCTTGTCGAGGATGCGCTGCTGCACGTCCACGTAGATGGCGGCGCGCCTGGCGGGCTCCTGCTCGCGGGCGCCGGCGTCGAGCAGCTGCTCCAGCGCGGGGTCGTCGACCTTGGACACGCTGATGCGCGAGCGCAGCGCGGCCGAGTGGATGCGGCGCAGCACGTCGGGGTCCGACGCGAACTGGCTGCCGCCGAGCAGGTCGTAGTCGCCGGCCGCGGAGCGCTCCAGATAGTTGCCGCTGGACACGGTCTCGATGCGCAGCTCGATGCCGGCGTCCGCGAGCTGGCGGCGGAACACGGTCAGCAGGTCCAGGCGCTTCTCGCGGTTGCCCTGGGTTTCCAGGAAGACCAGCGTGAGCCGCTTGCCGTCCTTCTCGCGGATGCCGTCCTGGCCGGGCTTCCAGCCGGCGGTGTCCAGCAGCCGGGCCGACTCGGCCTTGTCCTGCTGCCAGCTGTTCTCGAAGCGCTTGTCGTAGCCGGGAATCGACGGCGACAGCGGCGCCCAGGCGCGCGCCAGCGTGCCGAGGTGGACGGTCTTCACCGCGGTGTCGATGTCCAGCGCGAGCTTGAAGGCGCGGCGGACGTTCTCGTCGCTCCAGGGCGCGCGCCTGGTGTTGAGGAACAGCGCGTAGTTGTGGTTGAGCAGCTCGCCCTCGACGATGCGGACCTGGGGATCCTTGCGCAGCGCCAGCAGGTGCTGCGGCGGGATGATGTCGGCGGCGCCGGCCTGGCCGTTCTGCAGCACCGCCACGCGCGTGGCCTCCTCGGGCACGTTCTTGAACACCAGCCTGTCGAGCCACGCCGGGCCGCCGTTGGCCGCTCCGGCGGGCGCCCAGCGGTAGGCCTCGTTGCGCTCCAGCACGACCTCGGTGCCCGGCTGCTGCGAGACGAACCTGAACGGCCCGCTGCCGACCGGATGCACGAGGAACTGGTCCCCGTACTTCTGCACCGCCGCCGGCGAGACGATGCCCATCGTCGACTTGGACAGGTTGGCCAGCAGCGGCGCGAAGGGGGCCGACAGCGTCACCTTCAGCGTCAGCGGGTCCAGCACCTCGCTGCGCTCGTAAGGCCCGATGTCGGCGATCGCATAGAGCGCGTTCTTCGGGTCCTTGATGCGATCGAGGTTGAACTTGACGGCGGCGGCGTCGAGCTTCGTGCCGTCGTGGAAGACCACGCCGTCGCGCAGCTTGAAGGTGTAGACGCGGCCGTCCGTCGAGATCTCCCAGGAGCTGGCCAGCCAGGGGCCGACCTTGCCGCCGGGCTGCAGCACGACCAGGCTGTCGAAGATCGAACGGATGATCCGGTGGTGCGGCGCGAACAGCGAGCGCTGCGGGTCCAGGCCGAAGGCCGTGATCGCCGCGCCGTCGAAGGCGAAGACCAGTTCGCCGCCTTTCACCGGGGTGACGGGGTCAGGTCTTGCCGAGGACTCGTGGCGCGAGCAGGCAGCGAGTGCGGCCGTCATCAGCACGGGATTCAGCCAGCGGTGCAGGAAGGCGGGGAACCGGATCATCGTCAGGGCTCTTCTTTCAGTAGTGCGGCAGCGCCTCGAAGTCCTCGACCAGCACGCGCTCCAGCTCGCGCGGGTAGTCCCCGTAGTTGCTGACCGCGTAGTGCAGGCCGGCACGGTTGTCCCAGAAGGCCAGGGCGTGCTTGGTCCACTTGAAGCGCACGTGGAACTCCGGCTGCGAGTACGCGCGCTCCAGCTCGGCGATCAGTGCGGCGCTCTCGGCGCGGTCCCAGCCGACGACGCTCGGGTGCTGCGAGAAGTTCAGCCAGAGGATCTTCTCGCCCGTCTCCGGGTGCGTCCGGACCAGGCGGTGGGCGACGATCGGATAGTCCAGCTCCACGCGCTGCAGCGAGCTCTGGAAGTCGTGCACGACGTGGAGGTTCTCGATCTTCGCCTTCAGCTCGTCGGAGAGGCTCTCGTAGACCGCATGGCCATCGGCCCAGACCGTGTCGCCGCCCACCGGCGGGATGTCCACCTCGCGCAGCACCGCGCCCCAGGCCGGGCGCACCAGCCAGCTGGTGTCGGTGTGCCAGCGGCCGGCGGTGACCTTGTAGACCTTGCGGGTCTCGGTGGCCGAGATGCGGTGCGAGTCGGCCGTGCTGGCGTCGAAGCGCGACTCGGTGCGGCGGGTCGTCGGATGCTGGTAGATCTTGCCGAACTGGCGGGCGAAGGCGACCTGCTGCTCGTGGTTGATCGGCTGGTCGCGGAAGAAGATCACGCGGTGCTTCAGCAGCAGCGCCTTGATCTCGTCGCGCTGCTCGATGCTGAGCGGCTGGCGCAGGTCGAGGCCGCTGATCTCGGCGCCGATCGTCGGCTCGAGCTGCTTGACGCTCAGCGTGCTGCGGGTCGGGTGGTTGTTGTTCAGGACGGTGCTCATGGGGCGGTCTCCTTCAGGGTGGGTGGCTGGGGTCAGAACTGGTAGGCGAGGCGGGCGTAGACGAAGCGGCCGTTGACGCCGTAGGGGCTGAACAGGCCGTAGTTGTTGCTGGAGTCGAGCCGGCTGCCGCCGGGCAGCGAGGCATCGGCGATCGGCGTCACGGCCTGCGAGCTCGGCCGGATGCCGAACAGGTTGTTGGCGCCGACCGAGGCGGTGAAGGCGCGGGTGACCTTCCACGAGGTCTCCAGGTCGGTGATCCAGCGCGCGGCGAAGTGCATGTACTTGTCCAGCGAGAGCGTGGACGTGGCGCCGCTCGGCGGCTCGCTGTAGCTGCCGAAGCGGGTGAAGCGCAGGTTCGTCGTGAAGGCGCCCAGCTCCCAGTTGCCGGCCAGCACCAGCTTGTCGCGCGGGCTCGATTCGGTCAGCTGCAGCTGCGCCACGCGGCCGAACGAGGTGTAGCGGGTGCCGAAGACGGCGAGCTCGGGCGGGTTGTCCTTGATCCGGTCGATCGTGAGGCGGTTGTAGTTGTAGAGCGCCGACCAGCGCACCTTGCCCCAGCCGCCGTAGCTGGCGCTGTACTCCGACGTGATGTCGATGCCGCGGCTGGTGATGTCGGCGGCGTTGATGTTGTACTGGGCCGAGCTGGTCGGCGCCGGGTTCACGAGGCCGATGGACACCAGCGCGTCGCGTACCAGCGTGGAGCCGCCGGAGTCGGTCAGCGGCTCGCCCTTGACGATCAGGTCGCGCACCTTGATCTGGTAGCCGTCGACGGTGAGGCGCGCATTGCGCAGCGGCTCGAAGGTGAAGCCCAGGCTCAGGTTGCGCGACTTCTCCGGCGTCAGCGGCCTGGCGCCCAGCGCCTTGGCAGCGGCGCTCTCCGGCGGCAGGTAGGCGATCAGCGCGGAGCGCTGCTGGCCGTCGGAGCCGACCACGGTGGAGCTCTGCGTGACCGAGAAGATCTGCTGCGCCAGCGAGGGCGCGCGGAAGCCGCTGCTGACGGTGCCGCGCAGGGCCAGCGCGTGCGTCAGCTCGTAGCGCAGCGCGAGCTTGCCGCTGCCGGTGTTGCCGGAGCTGTCGTTGTAGTGCTCGAAGCGGGCGGCCGCATCGGCGTAGAAATGCTGCGTGATGTTGGCGCCCAGGTCCACATAGGCGGCCACGCTGTTGCGCTCCTTGGCCCCGGCATCGCGCGCCGAGGTGCCGATGAATGACTGCAGGCCGGCCGGCGGCCGCTGGCCCGCGCGCGGCGTGCCGGCGGGGAACACATAGCCGCCGTCGCGATAGGAATCGGGCTCGCCCGCGCCTTCCTCGTAGCGCTCCCAGCGGTCCTCGAGGCCGACGGAGAGCTGGGCCGGCTTGAAGGTGCCCAGGTCGATCTCGCGGGTCAGGTCCAGGTTGGTGGTGGACTGCTTGAACAGCAGGTTGCCGAGGTAGAAGTCGGTCTTCGCGTTGACCGGGCCCAGCGAGGCGTTGAGCGTGTTCTGCGCGCGCAGCACGGCGAGGTCGCGGGCGTAGGTGGTGCTGAGGTCGTAGTTCCAGCCGGCCAGCAGGCCCTTGCCGCCGGCGGCGAGCTGGTAGTTCGGTTCGCTGATCAGGCGCTGGGCGGCGAAGCCGTCGGGGAAGACCTCCAGCAGGTTGTTCAGCGCGTTGGGCCGGTAGGTGCCGCGGGTGTCCACCACGTCGCGGTGGCTGAAGGTGGAGAAGGAGTACAGCGTCAGCGCCTCGGAGATCGGCAGCTCGGCGTTGTAGGAGGTGTCGATCACGCGGTCGCGGTTGGAGCGGCCGGTGCCCTTGGCCAGCAGCCGGTCGACGGTGGCGTCGCGCGGGTCCGGCGTGGCGCCGGGCGTACCGTAGGGCACCGGCTGGCCGTTCAGCAGCGGGTAGTAGAAGGATCCCTGCGCCTCGCCCGCCGAGTAGGACGGGCCCTGCAGCCGCACGTCCACCGCCACGTTGATGAAGCCGCCGCCGTCGCCCAGCGCCAGGCCCTTGTTGAAGCCGAGCTGGGCCAGGTCGCCGGGACGGTCCTGCTGCTGGCCGCCGGTCAGCGTGAGCACGCCGCCCTCGGCGTCGCGCTTGAGGATGATGTTCAGCACGCCGGCGATCGCGTCGGAGCCGTACTGGGCGGCGGCGCCGTCGCGCAGCACCTCGATGCGCTCGATCGCCGAGACCGGGATCAGGTCCAGGTCCACCGGCACGCTGCCGGTGCCGAAGTTGTTGTAGACGGCGGTGTTGTGGCGGCGCTTGCCGTTGACCAGCACCAGCAGCATGTCGCCGGAGAGGCCGCGGATCTTGGTCGGGCGGATGCTGGCCGAGGTGCCGCCGCCCGGCTGGGCCGGCGCGGTGTAGGAGGGCACCAGCGTGCCCAGCACCTCGCGCAGGCTGGCCTTGCCGGTGGCGCGGATCTCCTCGCCGCTGACCACGTCGATCGGCGAGGGGCTGTCGATCACCGCGATCTGCTTGCCGCGCGAGCCCGTGCTGATGGTGACGGTGGCGAGCTCGGAGACGGCGGCGGCAGCGGCCGGCTCCTGCGCCTGGGCCTGGTTGACGGCTGGCAGCGCGGCGCAGGCCAGCATCAGCGTGGAGAGTCGGTGGGCTTTCGGCTTGGTGGATCGTGAGTGGAGGGGCAGGCGCATGGAAGAGTTGGTTTGCGGTTCTGAAGGGGTTGGAACGGATGCTAGGGACGCTTCCTGCGTAAAAGAACTATGCTTTTCAGATATGTTCATGCCGAAGATGTTTTCGATCTGCGCATATTCATAAGCCGCTGAAATGCGGCGTTACGATCGCCACCCATGAAGACCGATGACCTCCGTGCCTTCGACGCCGTGGTGCGCCACGGCTCGATCAGCGAAGCCGCCCGCGCGCTGAACCTCACCCAGCCCGCGATCACGCGCCGCATCCAGAGCCTGGAGGAGGCGCTCGGCGCGCAGCTGCTGGACCGCAGCACCAAGCCGCCGCACCCCTCGGTGCTGGGCCTGCGGGTGCACGAGCAGACGAAGGCCGCGCTGCGCGAGATCGACGTGCTCTCGCAGCTGGTCGCCTCCGACGGCGAGCCCACCGGCGCGCTGCGCCTGGGCCTGACCCACTCGATGGGCTCCACCGGGCTGATCGAGGTGCTGGCCGGGATGCAGCAGCTCTTCCCCGAGGTGCGCATGCAGATCTCCACCGACTGGAGCGCGCAGCTGCTCGAGAAGGTGCAGCAGGGCAAGCTCGATGCGGCCACCGTCTTCCTGCCCGGCAAGGTGCAGGCGCCGGAGGGCCTGGCCGGCGAGCGCCTCGGCGCCACCGACGTGGTGCTGGTGGCGGCCAAGGGGCAGTTCGCGCAGGCCGGCGCGCGGCTGCGCACCTATGCGGAGGCCGGCTGGGTGCTCAACCCCGAGGGCTGCGGCTTCCGCGCGGCGCTGCAGCGCAAGCTGGCCGACCAGGGCCTGCGCCTGCGGCTGAACATGGAGACCTACGGCAGCGAGCTGCAGCTGGGGCTGGTGGCGGCGGGCTTGGGCGTGGGCTTCGTCTCGCGACCGGCCTTCCTCGCCAGCCGCTGGCGCGAGCAGCTCGAGCTGTTGTCGCCGCGCGACTTCTCCTTCGCCGTGGACGTGTGGCTGCTGAGCCCGGGCTTCCACGGCAACATGGCGCGGGCGGTGGCGCATTTCGGCGCCGGCATCGCGCGGGGTTTCGCGCAGCCGGCGGCGCGGAAGCCGCGCCGTACTTCATAAAGACGCTGCATATATTCTTAGTCGAATAATGCGCTTATCTTTTGGTGGCGGGCTGCCTAGGATGCGGCATCCCTTGTCACCCGGAGACGCGCGATGCCCGTCGAATTCATCGGTTATGTCGCCCCGCGCGAGTCCAGCGAGATCATCGCCCCCAGCGGGCCGGCGATCGACCGCAGCTGGATCAGCACCGTCGCCCAGGCCCACGAGCAGCTCGGTTTCGACCGCGCGCTGGTGGCCTACGGCAGCAGCAGCGCGGATGCGCAGCAGGTCGTCGCCTACGCCGCGCACGAGACCACGCGGCTGAACTTCATGCTGGCCCACCGGCCGGGCTTCGTGTTCCCGACGCTGGCCGCGCGCCAGCTCGCCACGCTGGACCACTTCAGCGAGGGCCGGCTGGCGGTGCACATCATCAGCGGCGGCAACGACGCCGAGCAGCAGCGCGACGGTGACTACCTCGGCCACGACGAGCGCTACGAGCGCACCGACGAGTACCTGGACATCGTCCGGCAGACGTGGACGCGCCAGGAGCCCTTCGACTTCGAGGGCCGCCACTACCGGCTCCAGGACAACCTCTCCACCGTCAAGCCGCTGCCGCGGCTGAACGGCCAGCCGCATGTGCCGATCTACTTCGGCGGTTCGTCCGAGGCGGCGATCCGCGTGGCCGGCAAGCATGCCGACGTCTATGCGCTGTGGGGCGAGCCGCTGGAGCAGGTGCGCGAGACGATCGCCCGCGTGCGCGCGGCGGCGGCCGAGCATGGCCGCGAGCGCCATGTGCGCTTCTCGCTGAGCCTGCGGCCGATCATCGCGGCGACCGAGGCGGCTGCGTGGGAGAAGGCGCAGTCCATCCTTGAGCGGGCTCGCGCGCTCGTGGGCCCGGGGCGCCAGGCGCCGCAGAACGTGGGTTCGCAGCGCCTGCTCGAAGCCGCCAGCCGCGGCAAGGTGGTGGACACGCGGCTGTGGACCGAGCTGTCCGCGCTGACCGGCGCGGCCGGCAATTCCACCTCGCTGGTCGGCACGCCCGAGCAGGTGGCCGAGTCGCTGCTGGCCTATCACGAGGCGGGCGTCAGTACCTTCCTGATCCGCGGCTTCACGCCGCTGCAGGACGCGCTGGACTACGGCCGCCACCTGCTGCCGCTGGTGCGCGAGGAGGTGGCCCGCCGCGAGGCCGCCCCCGCGCTGGCCGCTGCCGCCTGAAGGACGAACGACCATGAGCCACGAACCCCACATCGAATTCATCGGCCTCGTCGGCAGCCAGGAGGCCAGCGAGGCGTATCCGGCCAACGGCGGCCCCGTCGTGCAGAAGGAGCACGTCTCGCTGGCGGCGCGGGCGCACGAGAGCGCCGGCTTCGACCGCGTGCTGCTGGGCTACCACAGCGCCGCGCCGGACACCCTGCAGCTCGCGTCCTACGTGGCGCACCAGACCGAGCGGCTGAGCCCGCTGGTCGCCCACCGTCCCGGCTTCACCGCGCCGACGCTGGCCGCGCGCAGCTTCGCCACGCTGGACCAGCTGAGCGGCGGCCGGGTGGCGATCAACTTCATCACCGGCGGCAACGATACCGAGCAGCAGCGCGACGGCGACTACCTCGGCCACGACGAGCGCTACGAGCGCACCGGCGAGTACATCGAGCTGCTGAAGAAGGTCTGGAGCAGCGACGGGCCCTTCGACCATGAAGGCCGCTTCTACCGCGCCAGCGGCGCGTACTCGGAAGTGAAGCCGGTGCACGGACACATCCCGGTGTACTTCTCCGGCTCCTCGGATGCGGCGATCCGCATCGCCGCGAAGCATGCGGACGTGTACATGCTGTGGGGCGAGCCGGTGGCGCAGGTGCGCGAGGTGGTGCAGCGCGTGCGCGCGGCCGCGGCCGAGCATGGGCGCGAGAAGCAGATCCGCTTCAGCCTCTCGCTGCGCCCGGTGCTGGCCGAGACCGAGGCGGCGGCCTGGGCGCGCGCCGAGGAGATCCTCGAGCGGGCGAAGGCCGCCAGGGACAAGGCCCCGTTCGCTCGCCTGCGCAGCCCCGGCGCCCCGCAGAACGTCGGCACGCAGCGGCTGCTGGCGGTGGCCGCGCAGGGCCGCGTGGTGGACAAGCGGCTGTGGACCGAGATGGCCGCGCTGTCCGGCGCCGGCGGCAACAGCACCGGCCTGGTGGGCACGCCGCGGCAGGTGGCCGAGGCGCTGCTGGAGTACCACGAGGTGGGCGTCGACACCTTCCTGATCCGCGGCTACGACCCGCTGCGCGACGCCGTGCAGTACGGCCGCGAGCTGATCCCGCTGACCCGCGAGCTGGCACGTGCATCGCGCCGCGTGGCGCAGGCCGCCTGAAGATGGCCATCGAAAGGACACCCATGACCCGGAAGATCCGCATCGTCGTCGTGATCGGCAACCCCGGCGCGAAGTCGCGCACCAAGGTGCTGGCCCAGGCCATCGCCACCCGGCTGGCCGACGGCCTGGCCGGCCACCACGCCATCCAGCTGCAGACGCTGGAGATCGCGCAGCTCGCGCCGCAGCTGCTGGCCAGCGGCTGGCCGGCCGAGCTGCCGCCCGAGGGCGCGGCGGCTGTCCACGCGATCGAGACCGCCGACCTGGTCGTCGCCGCGACGCCGGTGCACAAGGGCTCGTACACCGGCCTGTTCAAGCACCTGTTCGACCTGGTCGCGCCGGAGGCCCTGGTCGGCCGCCCGGTGCTGCTGGCCGCCAACGGCGGCAGTGACCGCCACGCGCTGGTGGTGGACCACCAGCTCCGTCCGCTGTTCGCCTTCTTCCGCGCGCTGACGGTGCCCTCGGCGGTCTACGCCGCCGAGTCCGACTTCGAGGGCTACACGATCCGCAGCAGCGCGCTGCAGGCGCGCATCGACGAGGCGGTGGCGCAGGCGGTGGGGCTGGTGCTGCGCGGGCGGGAGGAGGCCCTGATCGAGCATCGGCAGGCGGCCTGAGCCTGTCGAGGCTTTTTACAGTCGAGGCTGACCGGCCGATGTGCCCAGCGGCCGTGCGGCAGCGGTGCCGCAACTGCTGTCGGATCAGCCCGGCAGCAAGCCCGGCGCACGGGCCTCCTGCTGCAGCAGGCGCTGGCACTGGCGCAGGCTGAGGGCGATGCCGTGGCGGGCCAGCAGATGCTGCTTCAGCAAGGCGCCGCTCCACGCTATGCCGACCCCCTCCGCGCCCGCGGGCGGACGCCTCAATTCCTCATGCAGGCCTTGCGCCACTTCGGCCGGCAGCAGCGGGTGGCGCCCTCCCGTCCTCCTCGGGCGCAGCCCCTGGGCGCCGCGCAGGACATAGACGCCGAACCAGCGCTCCACCGTGCGCGTGCTGTGGCCGAACCACCGGCCCACCTCGCAGCAGCTGCATCCCTCGCCGACCAGCAGCACGCAATGCAGCTTGTGCAACTGCTGCAGGCCGGGCGAGTCCGAGACCAGTGCCTGGATCATCTGCCGCAACAGGTCCGGGCGTTCGAGCATCAATCGCTTCATGGCCCACCTCCTGGCTGACCATCCGACAGCCGTTCCGACGCGCCGATGGCCGGCGTGATCGTGGCACGAACGATGCGTTGCGTCCCGGGTGATCCGACACGACGGCCTGGATTCTTCATCCCGATGGAGGCGCATCATGAAGCTCGCTGCATGGTTCCCTGACAGACATTCGGCCCTGGCCCTGGCTGCCGCGCTGGCGGTGGGAATGGCGCAGGCCGGGCCGGTGCTGCCGGTCCTCAACCCGGTGGACTCCAATTCACCGACCGGGATCCAGATCACCAGCCAGGTCTCCAACTCGGCGATCCTGGAAGGCCAGCAGGCCTCCTTCACCTTCACGGTGAAGAACAACACGGCCAACTTCCTGATCCTGGACCTGGCGGCCCTGATCATCGGCTTCCCCACGCTGCCGGACCCGGCCGACCGGCCCTACAACCCGATCAACGTGTCCTTCGCCCCGTACATCGCGCCGGGCGCGACCGGGGTGTACGACTACACGGCCTCGTCGGGGCCGCTGGACTTCGGGGACTTCGGCGTCAGCCCGATCTACTTCCAGATCTTCATGAGCGAGATCGCCGGGCTGCCGACCAGCCTGCCGGCGGTCGAGAACACGCTGGGCCCCTGCCCGGCGCCGGCGCAGGCCTTCGGCTGCACCGTCGACACCTTCTACGAGCCCTTCCTGAACCCGCCCTTCCTGGTGGGGCCGCAGCACGAGGCCGACAACTTCCAGACCCCGATGCCCTTCCGCGTCAACGACGCGCCGGAGCCCTCGAGCCTGGCGCTGCTGGGCATCGCCGTGCTCGGGCTGTGCGCCGCGACCCGCAGGCACAGGCCAGGCCCAGCATGACCAGCGCGAGGCTGCCCGGCTCGGGCGCCGCGATGGACACGTCGAGCATCACGTCCGGGCCCAGCCCGGCCTGATCCAGCGAGGTGTCGAAGCTGAACTCGGCGGCGGTGAACGAATCGCCCGGGCCGTCGAAGTCCAGCAGCCCGATCAGCACCGTGGCGGTCGCGTTGGCGCCGACCGTCTGGCTGCCGCTGAAGGGATCGAAGCCGGTGACCGCGTCGCCGAAGAAGGAGGCCCGCACGCCGGTCAGGATGACGTCGAAGGGGTTGTCGTTGACGAGGTGCAGGTAGACCCGGCCCTTGTCGCCCTGCGCGGGCTTCAGCTCCGGGACCGAGGAGGGCGCGGCCGGCGTCGGGAACTGCGAGGGCAGGGGCTGCAGCTGGAAAAAGACGTCGAAGAAGCTGGTGATGTGGAAATCGACCCCGACCGGCGTGTCGGGCGGCTTGAGCTGGGCGGCCTTGTCCTTCGCGGCGTCGTCCTCGGCCTCCTCGGCGCTCTGGATGCTCTTCATCCGCTTCTGGCGCTTCTTGGCCTCCTGCTCGGCTGGGTCCTCGACGTTCTGGATGTCGTAGTTCGCGTCGCTGATCTGCTGCTTGTACTTCTTCTGCTGGTCGTCCGAGGGCGGCGGGCCGCCACCGGGCAGCTGCGAGTCGAGCTGCGCCTTGCGCTGGGCGCTGTCGGCGCTGTCGGCGCCGGCGTCGGCGGACTTGCCGGCGGCGTCGGCGGCGCCATGGGCCGCGGCGGCGTCCTTCTGGGCGGCATCGGCCTCGGCACCGGCCTTGGCGGCGTCGCCCCGCTGCGCCGCGTCCTGGGCGGCCTTGGCATGGCGTTCGGCCGATCGGCTGGCGTCGGCCGCCTTGGCGGATGACTTCTCGGCATCGGCGGCCGATTGCGCGGCGCTGTCCGAGTCGCCATTGGCATTGGCCGTCTGCTGCGCCGAGCCGGCCGCGGCGGCCGAGGACTTCAGCGCGGCCCTGGCAGCACGCGCCGCATCGCCCGAACCGTTGGCGGCATCCTGGGCCGCCTGGGCCGCGCGGATGGCCTGTTCGAGCGCGGTCAATTCGGCCCGCGCCGTGCCCGACATAGCCAGCAGCAAGAGGGCGGCGGCAAGCAGTCGTCCGTAGTGCCTGGTGCTCATGGCGACCTCCTGGACCACGCGGGGCCTTCGATGCTACTCCCGGCGGCGTCGCCCGTCGCCACCTGGCGTGGCCCGGCGGGTGCGCGCCGTCGTTCGTCGGCGGGCGCTTTCGCCCCGGGAGGCGCGGCGCTATCGTGTTCCCATGACCGCAGCCTCCACCACCCCCTCGTCTGCACGCCCGGCCCGCATCCCGATGCTGAGCTGGCGCCGCGTGCTGACCACGCTGATCGCCTCGCTGCTGCTGGGCCTGGTCATCAGCCCGGGTTTCGTCACGCCTGTCGTCGGCGTGATGGCCCGGGTCGCGTCGGTGGGGCTGTTCACGCTGCTGGTGTTCGCGCTGTTCGAGCGCTGGCCGGCAAGCCTGCCGCCCTGGCTCGCCCGCTGGGTGCTGCAGGTGGTGGGCGTGGCGCTGGCGGTGCCGGTGGGCGTGCTGCTGCTCTACCTGTTCCTGGGCAGCGACAAGGGCGCGTTCTGGCACGACAGCCGGCGCATCAACGGCGTGCTGCTGATGAGCGGCTGCGGCATGCTGGTGGCGCCCTGGGTGGCGATGTCCACGCTGCTGCGCCAGCGCGATGACGCGGTGCGGGCGCAGGCGCTGTCCTTCGGGCTGGAGCGCAGCGAGCTGGAGCGCAAGGCGCTGGACGCGCGGCTGCGCCTGCTGCAGGCCCAGGTGGAGCCGCACTTCCTGTTCAACACGCTGGCCAATGTGCGCGAGTTGGTGGACAGCGGCTCGCCCCAGGCCTCGACGGTGCTGGAGAGCCTGATCGCCTACCTGCGCGCCGCCGTGCCGCGCCTGCACGAGGCGAGCACGACGATGGGCCAGGAGCTGCAGCTGGTGCGCGCCTACCTCGCGCTGATGCACCTGCGCATGCCGGACCGGCTCGAGTTCGCGCTCGATGCGGACGCCGCGGCCGAGGGCCTGCACTGCCCGCCGACGACGCTGCTGACGCTGGTCGAGAACGCCGTCCGCCACGGCATCGATCCGGGCGAGGAGGGCGGGCGGATCGACGTGCGCGTGCGCGTGCAGGACGGGCGCTGCCGGGCCGAGGTGTCGGACACCGGCGTCGGCCTGGGTGCTGGCGCCGCGGGGCTGGGCACCGGCCTGTCGACGCTGCGCGAGCGGCTGCAACTGGTGTTCGGCGGCGACGCGCAGCTGCGGCTGAGCGAGCGGCAGCCGCATGGCGTGCGCGCCGAGCTGGACTTCCCCGCGAGGACGACGGCATGAGCGGCGGCCGGCTCCCGACGGCGCTGATCGCCGACGACGAACCGCTGCTGCGCTCGGGGCTGGCGCGGCTGCTGGGCCTGGCCTGGCCGGCGCTGGAGGTGATCGCGCAGCCGCGCAACGGGCGCGAGGCGGTGGAGCAGTTCGAGCTGCACCGGCCCGACATCTGCTTCCTGGACGTGCACATGCCGGGCATGTCCGGCGTCGAGGCGGCGCGGGCGATCGGCCGGCGCGCGCACCTGGTCTTCGTCACCGCCTACGACCAGTACGCGGTGCAGGCCTTCGAGCAGGGCGCGCTGGACTACCTGGTCAAGCCGGTCGAGCCCGCCCGCCTGGCCGACACGGTGGCCCGCCTGCAGGAGCGCCTGCGCGCCGCCGAGCCGGCTGCGCATACCGAGGCGCTGCTGCAGCAACTGGCCGTGCACATCCAGGCGCGGATGAAGGAGGGCCGGCCCGAGCCCGCCGCCGGCCCGGCGCTGCGCTGGGTGCGCGCCTCGATCGGCGAGTCGCTGCGGCTGATCCCGGTCGAGGAGATCGACTATCTGCGCTCGGACGAGAAGTACACGCTGGTGGCCTGGCGCGGCGATGCCGGGCGGCCCGGCGAGGCGCTGATCCGCACGCCGCTGAAGGAACTGGTGCCGCAGCTCGACGCCTCGGAATTCGCGCAGGTGCACCGCTCGACGGTGGTCAACCTGCGCGCCATCAGCCACGTGACCCGCGGCGACAACGAGACGGCCGAGATCCACCTGCGCGGCCGCCCCGAGGTGCTGCGGGTGAGCCGCAGCTACCTGCACCTGTTCCGTCAGATGTGATCGGGCCGCACCGCGGCATAGCCCATCAGCTTGAGGATCAGGTAGCCCAGCGCCACCTCGCCCGGATCGTCGGCCTGCACCGACACCGGGGCATAGCGCGGCACGCCGGCCTTGTCGAGCAGCTGCCACAGCGTCCTGGCCGGCTGCGGGCGATGCTGGGTATCGAGCAGGGCGGCGTAGGGCAGGCGCACGGGCGTCGCGCCGGCCGCGCTGCCGCCTGGGCCGGACGGCTCCGGCGCGGCCCGGGCCACCGCCTTGACCGGCAGGGCCGTCTTCTCAAGCGGCAGGCCGGCGAAGGCCCAGTCCTCGACCGAGTCCACCAGCACCGAGACGCGCTGCTGGCCCTGCCGTTCGAGCAGCGCGAAGGCGAGCGCCGTGTCGCGGTCCAGCCCGCCGCTGCCCACGATCACGGCCTCGTCCGCGGCCTTCACGCCGGCCGAAGCCAGCAGGGCTGCGAGTTTCTCCGGCTCGGCCCGGTGAGCCCGCAACAGCGCGGCCGGCAGGTTCTGCGCGAAGGGCAGGTGGCCCTGGGCGAAGGCCTCGGCGCTGCGCACGTCGATCACGCTGATGCGGGCGACGCCGAAGGCGCGCGTCATCGCCGTGTTCCAGCCGCTGAGCCACTGCATGTCGCGCAGCAGGGCGGGCGCGGCGTAGGTCCACATCGGCAGGCCGCGTTCGTCGCGCAGCCAGGCCTGCTGGGAGCCGGCGAACAGCTTGACGCGCGGCTGCTCGAGCAGGAACTTCAGCGCGAAGAAGGGCACGCTGGCGGCCACGCCGCCGCCGCAGTAGACCTGCACCTCCTGCTCGGGCCGGATGCCCAGCTGATCGCGCATGCGGGCGATCTCGGCGCGGGGCTTGAAGGTCTTGTCTGCGTTGAAGAAGTCGGCCGAAGGCCAGAGCCTGGCGTTCGGCAGGTGGCCGGCCCGGCCGAAGAAGTTGCGCTCGCCGTAGTAGTAGGCCGGCTCCAGCGCGTCCACCAGCGCATGGCCCGCCGGATCGCCCGAGGCGGTGACCGCCTCGTCCAGGCTGCCGCGCACCTCGGCATCGTGGCCCAGCGTCGGCGTGAAGCTGCCCGCCGTCGGCGCGGCCGTCGGGGCCGTCGTCATCGCGCCGCCCGTGGCCTTCCAGCGCGCCGTGCCGCCGTCGAGCACGAAGACCTGTTCCATCGGGAAGCCCTGGCGATAGAGCTCGTAGTACAGGTGCGTGGCCATGTAGCTGGCGCCCTGGTCGGTAATGACCACCGCGCGGCCGGGGCTCAGGCCCCAGGACTGGAAGCGCTGCGCCGCCTGGGCCGGCGTCAGCGTGCCGGCGGCGTAGGAGAACACGTCCACGGGCACGGCCCCGGCGATGTGGCCCGCCGCGTACATCGGCGGCGGCGAGGTGTCGAGGACCAGCGACGGGTCGCCGCCGGCCAGGCGCGCGGCCAGTTGCTCGGCGCTGAGCAGCGGGCCGTGGGCCGCGGCGTCCAGCGTGAGGGCGAGGGTGGCCGCGAGGGCGGCGGCGAATCGGGTCCAGGGCTTGGTCATCGGTGCGCTCCTCCGGAGGGTGGCGCACTGTCCCGCGGACTCATGGCCTCGCGCGAGGCGAAGGCGACGAAGCACGGGCCGCGGGGGGCGAACGACGGCCCGCGCGGACGGATCGCGCCCGAGCTACCAGCGTTCCATGTAGGGCCGCAGGTCCAGCTCGAAGGTCCAGGCGTCGCGCGGCTGCGCGTGCAGCTGCCAGTAGTTCTCGGCGATGTGGGCAGGGTTCAGGATGCCGTCCTGCTCCTTCAGCGCGTAGCGCTCGGGAAAGCTGGTGCGGATGAACTCGGTGTCGATCGCGCCGTCGACCACGACGTGGGCCACGTGCACGCCGCGCGGGCCGAGTTCGCGCGCCATGCTCTGCGCCAGCGCGCGCAGCGCATGCTTGGCGCCGGCGAAGGCCGCGAAGTTGGCGGCGCCGCGCAGGCCGGCGGTGGCGCCGGTGAAGAGGATGGTGCCGCGGCCGCGCGCGACCATCCGCTTCGCCACCTCGCGGGCGTTGAGGAAGCCGCCGAAGCAGGCCATCTCCCAGATCTTGAAGTACTTGCGCGCGGTCTCCTCCAGGATGCTGCAGGGCACGTTGGCGCCGATGTTGAACACCAGTACCTCGATGGGCCCGTGCTCGCGCTCGACCTGCTCGACCAGCGCGATCACGTCCTCCTCCTTGCGCGCGTCGCTGCCGTAGCCGAAGGCCCGGCCGCCGGCGGCGCGGATCGCGTCCACCGAGGGCTGCAGCTTGTCGGCAGAACGGCGGGTCAGGCAGGCGATATAGCCCTCCTTCGCAAACCGTGCCGCGATGGCGCTGCCGGTGGCATCGCCGGCGCCGACGACGAGGGCGACCTTGCTGGCTTCACTCATGCTGATCTCCTTGCGTGGCTTCGATATGGCGGCGGCAGGCCGCCAGGATGTCCTTGCGGGTCTTGTCGCTCTCCACCGAACGGGCCAGCACCAGCGCGCCGACGCACTGGGCCAGCAGGGACCAGGCGGCGTCCGGGTCGCCCAGGCGCTGGCTCCAGCCGCGTTGCGTGTGCTTGAGGCTCTTCTCGACCGCCTTGCGCACGGCCGGCCCGGCACGGGCGATCTCGGGGCCCAGCGTGGGCAGCGCGCAACCCGATTCGGGGTTGGCCGCGTGGAAGCTGCTCAGGTAGCCGCGCAGCATCTTCGCCAGGTGGTCGGGCGGGGAGTCGTCGTCGCCGGCCAGCATCTGCGCGCTGTTCTCCACCTCCTGCCGCACCAGCTCCTCGAACAGCGCCTGCTTGGACGGGAAGTGGCCGTAGAAGGCGCCACCGGACAGGCCGATGGCGGACATCAGTGCGTCGACGCCGGTGCTCTCGAAGCCGCCGCGCTTGGCGATGGCGCGGCTGCTGGCCAGAAGCCTCTCGCGGGTTTCCTGCTTGTGGGTCGCGGTGTAGCGCATGGCGGTCGGTCGTTGACAGTGGCGCCAGCGTAGCATAACGTCCGTTCACCAAACGAACGTTCATGAAAACCATGGCAAAAGACAGGCAGGTCGATCTCTACTTCGACGTCGGCAGCCCCGCTTCCTACCTGGCCTGGACGCAGTTGCCCGCGCTGTGCCGGCAGGCGGATGCCAGGCTGGTATTCAAGCCGATGCTGCTGGGCGGCGTGTTCCAGGCCACCGGTAATGCCTCGCCGGCGGCCGTGCCGGCCAAGGCGCGCTACACCAACCACGACCTGCAGCGGCATGCGCGGCTGTACGGCGTGCCGCTGGTGATGAACCCGCACTTCCCGATCATCACGCTGTTCCTGATGCGGGTGGTGACCGGCGTGGCGCTGCGCGAGCCGGCACGGTTGCAGGATCTGCTGGCGGCAGTGTTCAAGGCGCTGTGGGTGGATGCGCTGGACCTGAACCAGCCGCCGATCGCCGGCCGCGTGCTGGCCGAGGCCGGCTTCGACCCGGCGCAGATGCTGGCGCTGACGAGCGATCCGGCCATCAAGGCGGCCCTGAAGGCGGCGACCGACGAGGCCGTGGCCCGCGGCGTGTTCGGCGCGCCGACGATGTTCGTCGGCGAGGAGATGTTCTTCGGCCAGGACCGGCTGGAGATGCTTCGTTCGACCCTGGCGAATTGACCGCCCTGAAACCCGCCGGCCTGCAGGCCCATTGCCGCGAAAGCTTGACCGGCCGCAGGCGGGTCCGCACCATCAGCTTCCCGCGCCGCGAACTTCGGGATCGACAGGCAGGCGGCTGATCTGCATGGGCTCGCCGATGTGCGCAAGTCCCTAGTTCATGGTTGCAACGCAGGCCCCGAGCGACGGTCAGCAAGACCTGACCCTCGGGGATTTTTCCTGTGAACAACGTCACGCAACGGCCGTCAACGTCACGGGCTGACCCCCCTAGAAGTTAAGTAACCCTGTGGTGAATCGGGATGAAAGCCCGAGCGCGGTGCGGGCCTTCGCTGTCAGGAGCGATGGCTTCAGGAATACCCTCGTTTGGACAGATCCCCCATCGAGGTCGTTCGAATGAAGCAGTCCCGTTCATCCGGTTTTCCCAGACCTTGTTTCCTGCGAGCCGGTGCGGCCACGCTGCTGACCCTGCTGCTCCTGTCCGGCTGCGCCGTGCCACTGACGCCGATCACGGCCGACGAGAACCGCGCCCGCGCCGAGGACCTGCTGGCGCGCCACACGGCCGGCCAGGAGCCGGTGGCCCGCCCGATCGACCTCTACGAGGCGATGGCCCGGGCCATCAAGTACAACCTCGACTACCGCGTGGAGGTGATGACCCACGCGCTGCGCAGCAGCGAGCTGGAGATGAAGCGCTACGAGATGCTGCCCCGCGCCGTCGCCGGCCTGAACTGGAGTTCGCGCTCGAATGATTCCGGCGGCTCCAGCCGTTCGCTGCTCACCGGCAAGCAGTCGCTCGAATCGTCCACCTCCAGCGAGCGCAGCGTGCTCGACGTGGACCTGAACCTGAGCTGGGACGTGCTCGATTTCGGCCTCTCCTACGTGCGCGCCCGCCAGGCTGGCAACGAGGTGCTGATCGCCGAGGAGCACAAGCGCAAGGCGCTGGTACGCATCATCGAGGATGTGCGCACCGCGTACTGGCGCGCCGTCAGCGCCCAGCGCATGCTGGGCCGCGTGATGATGCTGCAGCTCGCCACCGAGGACGCATTGCGCCTGGCCCGCCAGCAGGCCGACGGCGCCACCACCGCGCCGCTGGCGCCGCTGTCCTACCAGCGCGAGATCCTCTCGATCCGCCGCGATGCCCAGGGCCTGATGCGCGACCTGGTCACGGCCAAGCAGCAGCTGGCCGCGCTGATGAACCTGCCGCCCGAGACCGAGTACGAACTGGTGCTGCCCGAGCGTGACATCGAGCGCGCGCCGCTGACGATGGGCGCCGCCGACATGCTCAAGCTCGCCATTGCCAACCGCCCCGAGCTGCGCGAGGTGGCCTACCAGCTGCGCAACAACGACTGGGAGACCACGGCCTCCAAGCTGCGCGCGCTGCCCAGCCTGAAGCTGGTGCTGGGTGTCAACTGGAACAGCAACGACTACCTGTACAACCAGGCCTGGCTCAACGCAGGCGCCCAGGCGAGCTGGAGCCTGATGAACGTGTTCCGCCTGCCGGCCGACCTGCGCCGCGTGGACGCGCAGGGCGCGCTGCTGGACCAGCGGGCGCTGGCCCTCACCACCGCCGTGGGCGTGCAGGTCTACGTGGCCCGCGCCCGCTACGAGATGCGCCGCGAGGAGCTGCAGACCGCCGGCGATATCTATCGCGTGCAGCGGGCGATCATGGCGCAGATCGATGCCGGCTACGAGGTCGGCAAGCTGAGCCGGCAGACGCTGATACGCGAGCAGCTGAACAACGTCGTCTCCGAGATCCGCTACGACGTGGCGCTGGCCGACCTGCAGAACGCCTTCGCCAACCTGTATTCGTCGATGGGCGTGGACATCGTCGACGGCCAGGTCAGCAGCAATGACAGCGTGGACGCGCTGGCCGCCCGGCTGCGGGGCGTGTGGCGCGAGAACGAGATGGTGCTGACGACGAAGGCGGCGCAATGAGTCGTGCGCTGCTCTTCCTGTTGAGCCTGCCCGTGGTCGCCGCCGCGGCCGACGAACCCGCTGCCCGCGGCGTGCTGCGCGCCGAGCGCGAGGCCGTGCTCGCCAGCCCGCTGGGCGAGCGCATCACCAGCATCCCGTTCAGGGAAGGCGCGCGCTTCGGCAAGGGTGCGACCCTGGTCGCCTTCGACTGTGCCCGCATGAGCGCCGAGCTGGCGGCGGCCCGCGCCGGCCATGCCGCCGAGGCGCGCAACGCGCAGATGCAGACCGAGCTCCTGGGCCTGGGCGCCGCCGGCAAGGGCGAGGCGGACATCGCCGTGGCCCATGCCAACGAGAAGCGCGCGCAGGCCCAGTCGATCGAACAGCGCATGGTGGCCTGCCGCATCACGGCGCCCTTCGCCGGCCGGGTGGTCGAGACGCTGGTGCGCGAGAGCGAGGCGCCGCCGCCGAACAAGGACCTGATCCGCATCGTCAGCAGCGGCCCGCTGGAGCTGAGCATGGTGCTGCCCTCGCGCTGGCTGGGCTGGATGCAGATCGGCTCGGAGATCCGCTTCAAGGTCGACGAGACCGGCGACCTGCTCGATGCGAAGGTGACGCGCATCGCCGGCGCGGTCGATGCTGTGAGCCAGACGGTCAAGGTGATCGCGTCGGTGACGAAGGCGCCCGATCGCGTGTTGCCGGGCATGAGCGGGCAGGTGAGCTTCCCCGGGGAGAAGCGCTGATGCCCGCGGAACCGCTGCGCCAGACCCGCGTCGTCGGCGCCGCGCCGCCGGCCGCCAACGATGCGCCGCCACCGGCTGCCGCGCCCGACCAGCGCCTCGCCCAATTGATCCGCATCGAAGGCGAGCTGCGCGCCTGCACCGAGGTGGGCGAGCTCTGGCAGCACCTGGTCAACGAGGCGCTGGCCCTGCTGCCCTACGGCCAGTCCCTCGTGGTGCAGCGGGCGGACGACAAGGCGGGCTGGCGCGTGGTGGCCGTGTCCGGCCTCAGCAGCGTCAACCGCGATTCGCCGATGCTGCGCTGGTACGAAGGCATCGCCGGCCGTCTCGTGGCCAGCGGGCCGGCGGCCCTGCGCTTCGCGCTGCCGCTGCATGCCGACCCCGAGGACCCGTGCACGCAGGAGGCCAGCCAGCGCGAGCTGATGTGGCTGCCGCTGGCCGAGCCCGGCCGCCCGTTGCGGGCCGGCTGGATCCTCGCCCGCAAGGACGCCTGGGACGAAGGCCACGAGGCGCTCGCCCAGCGCCTGGCCATGGCCTACGCCCACGGCGCCAGCGCGATCCGCGGGCGCGACAAGCCGGCCCGGCCCTGGCGCAAGTGGCTGCAGCGCGCGGCCATCGGCACCGCCGTCGCGGTGGCGCTGCTCGCCTTCATCCCGGTGCCGCTGACGACGATGGCGCCGATGGAAGTGGCACCGCAACTGCCCTTCGTCGTCGCCGCGCCCTTCCAGGCGGTGGTGGACCGCATCCTGGTGCCGCCCGGTGCGCGAGTGAAGGCGGGCGACAAGCTGGTGCAGCTGGTCGACACCACGCTGCACAGCGATTTTGACGTGGCCACGCAGAAGCTCGAGGTGGCCCGCGCGCGGATGCTGCGCGTCCAGCAGGCCTCCACCGAGGACGACAGCGCCCGCCGCGAGCTGGCCATCGCGCAGAGCGAGGAGGCCGTCGCCGCCGCCGAGCTGGACTTCGCCCGCGCGATGCTCGGCAAGTCGGTGATCCGCGCCGAGCAGGCCGGCGTGGCGCTGTACAACGACCCGCGCGACTGGGAAGGCCGGCCGGTGGCCGTCGGCGAGGCGATCATGCGGGTGGCCGACCCGGCCAAGGCCGAGTTCCGCCTGCATGTGCCGGCGGCCGATGCGGTGAACCTGCGCGTCGGCGCCGAGGCCACCGTCTTCCTCGACGCCGCGCCGCTGCAGCCGCTGCACGCCACTCTCGTGCGCGCTGCCTACAAGGCCGAGGTGGACGCGGCCGGCGTGGCCAGCTTCCTCGTCACCGCGCGCATCGACGACAAGGAGCCCAGCGCCGCCCGCCTCGGTTCGCGCGGTGTGGCCCGCATCCACGGCGAGCCGGTCTCGCTGTTCTTCTACCTGCTGCGGCGCCCGATCACCGCTGTGCGCCAATGGACCGGACTGTAGAAGACCTCCCGCTGCCGCCGCTGCGCCAGGACCTGCGCCTCCTGCTGGGCTCCGGCGGCGGCTGGAAGATCCACGACCCGCTGGCGCAGCGCTTCTTCGAGGTCGACCAGGACAGCGTGGACCTGCTGGCCGCCTGGCAGGGCGTCACGCTCGGCTCGCTGACCGAGATGCTCGCGCGCCGCGGCCACGAGGCGCCGCAGGAGGCGGTGGCGGCGCTGCTGCAGTTCCTCGAGGCCAACGAGCTGCTGGCGCCGCGGCCGCAGATGAGCTTCGCCCGCGCGCGCTCGCACAGCCGGGCGAAGCCGACGATCTGGCAGCGCCTGCTGCACGGCTACCTGTCCATCCGCATCCCGCTGGCCCGGCCCGACCGCTTCCTGCGCCGCACGCTGCCCTACATGGCCTGGGCCTTCAGCCCCGTGTTCTGGTGCGTGATCGCGGCGCTGGCGGCGCTGGGGCTCTACCTGCTCTCGCACCAATGGGAGGCCTTCCTCGCCACCTTCCCGCGCATGGTGGACATGGAAGGTTTCCTGACCTACGGCGCCTGCCTGATCGGCGTCAAGGCGCTGCACGAGCTGGGCCATGGCTACACGGCGGTGCGCCTGGGCTCGCGGGTCAGCTCGATGGGCATCACGCTGCTGGTGATGACGCCGGTGGCCTACACCGACACCACCGATGCCTGGCGGCTCAGCTCGCGCGCCGACCGCGTGCGCATTGACGTGGCCGGCATGGCGGTGGAGATCATCGTCGCGGTGTTCGCGACGCTGGCCTGGGTGTTCCTCACGGATGGCGCGCTGCGCAGCGCCGCCTTCGCACTGGCCACCACCGGCTGGGTGATGAGCGTGGCGGTGAACCTGAACCCGCTGATGCGCTTCGACGGCTATTACCTGATGAGCGACCTGGTGGGCATTCCCAACCTGCAGGAGCGCTCGTTCGCGATGACCCGCTGGCAGCTGCGCGAATGGCTGTTCGGCTATGGCGACGAGGCGCCCGAGGCCGCCAGCGCGGCGCGCCGCGTGGGCCTGCAGGTCTATGCCTGGTGGGTGTGGATCTACCGCTTCTTCCTGTTCATCGGCATCGCGCTGCTGGTCTACCACTACTTCTTCAAGCTGCTGGGCATCTTCCTGTTCGGCGTGGAGATGTGGTGGTTCGTGATGCGGCCGATCTGGAACGAGCTGCGCGTGTGGTTCAAGCGGCGCGGCGACGGCGGCACGCGCGCGCGCTGGACCTTCGCCGTCGCCGCGCTGGTCCTCGTCGCGCTGTGCCTGCCCTGGCCCTACACGCTGCGCATCCCGGCCGTGCTCAGCGCCGCGCAGCAGGCGCCGGCCTTCGCGCCGCGCGGCGCGCGGGTGGAGCAGGTGCTGGTGGCCACCGGCCAGCCGGTGAAGCAGGGCGAGGTGCTGCTGCGCCTCTCGTCCCCGCAGCTCGACGACATGCTGGCCCGCTCGCGCGAGACCGCGGCCGGCCTGCAGGAGCGCCTGGCCCGCCGCGCCTCCGACCTGCGCGACCGCGCCGAGGGCCTGGTGCTGGCGCAGCAGCTGCGGATGGAGCAGGACCGCATGGCGGGCCTGCAGCGCGAGCAGGCGCGGCTGACGGTGCGCGCCGCCGTCGACGGCACCGTGATCGACATGGCCGAGGAACTGCACCCCGGCCGCTGGGTGGACGACAAGACGCGGCTGGCGCTGGTCGGCCATCCGCAAGCGCTGGAGGCGCACGGCTACGTGGAGGGCACCGAGCTGGGCCATGTGGACGAGGGCAGCCCGGGCCGCTTCGTCGACGAGGCGCGCCTGCAGCCGGCGCTGGACGTCACCGTGCGCCGCATCGGCGCCGCCGCCAGCGAGGCGATCGACCAGCCGCTCGTCACCTCGGTGGCCGGCGGCGCGCTGCCGGTGCGCAACGAGGGTCATGTCTTGCGGCCCGATTACGCCGCCTTCGAGATCGTTGCCGTCGCTACCCGGCGGCCCGATGCCCTGCCGCTGACCGAGGTCCGCGGCGAATTGCAGGTGAGGGGCCATGCCCAGAGCCTGGCGCTGCACATCGCGCAGCGCGTCGTTCAGATCCTGGTGAGAGAGACCGTCCTATGAAGAAGCTCCTGGCTGGCTTGACCCGCGTGTTCTCCGGCGCCTTCAAGCCGACCCCGATGCCGCGCCGAGGCCTGCAGCTGCGCGCGCTGGAGCCGCGCGTGCTGCTCGATGCCGCCGCCGCGGCCACCGCCGCCAAGGCCGTGGACGACGCCCACCAGCAGGTGGCCGAGCATGCCCAGGACGACAGCACCCACGACACGCTGCTGAAGGCGCTGGCCGCCGCCGAGGCCTCGCCCGCGCCGCAGCTGAACCTCGTCTTCATCGACAGCAGCGTGGAAGACCCGCAGGCGCTGGTCGCGGCCATCGGCAACACGGCCGAAGTCCACATGATCGCCGCCGGCGAGGACGGCGTGCAGGCCATCGCCGCCGCGCTGGCAGGCCGCAGAGGCATCGACAGCATCCACATCATCAGCCACGGCGTCGAGGGCGCGCTGCAGCTGGGCAATACCGCGCTCGATGCCGAGACCATGAGCGGCCGCTACGCCGACGTGCTGCAGGGCCTGCGCGCCTCGCTGGCGCCCGAGGCCGATATCCTGATCTACGGCTGCGACTTCGGCGGCGGCGCCGCGGGCGAGCAGGCCGCCACGCTGCTGGCCGCGCTGACCGGCGCCGACGTGGCCGCCTCCATCGACGCCACCGGCGCCGCCTCGCTGGGCGGCGACTGGGACCTGGAGCTGCACGAAGGCTCGATCGAGGCCCAGGCGATCTCCGCGCCGGACTACGACCACCTGCTCGCCGCCCCGGTGCTCGACGCCACGCCGGTGCTCACGCTCACGAGCAACGAAGACGCAGCCGCACCCACCGGCGCCGTCGGCCAGCTGATCAGCGATTTCACCTCCGGCATCAGCGGCGCCACCAACAAGGGCATCGCCATCACCGGCACCAGCGTCACCAACGGCACGCTCTACTACAGCACCGACAACGGCGCGCACTGGACGGCGGTCGGCTCGCCCAGCGCCACCGCCTCGCTGCTGCTGGCCGACGACGGCCAGACCCGGCTGTACTTCCAGCCCACTACCGCCAACTTCAACGGCAGCGCCGGCATCTCGGGCCTCACCATCCGCGCCTGGGACCGCAGCACCGGCACCAACGGCGGCACTGCGAGCACCAGCAGCAACGGCGGCAGCACGCCGTTCTCGTCGGTCACCGACACGATCGCCGTCACCGTCAACTCGGTCAACGATGCGCCCTCGGGCGCGGACAAGACCATCACCATCAACGAAGACAACGTCTACAACTTCGCGATCACGGACTTCGGGTTCAGCGACACGTCCGACAACCCGGCCAACACCCTGCAGTCCGTCATCATCACGCAGATACCGCCCACCGGCCGGGGGCTGCTGACCTATGTGAACGTCTCGGGCAAGCGCGTCGAGGTCTTCGCGAACACCACGCTAACGGCGGCCCAGGCGGCGACGCTGCGCTGGGAGCCGGGCTACGACGTCAGCAGCAACAGCGCCTACTCGAGCATCATGTTCAAGGTCGTGGACAACGGCGGCACGGCCAACGGCGGCCTGGACACCGACCCGACGGCCCGCACCATCACCTTCAACCTCACGCCGGTCAACGACGCGCCGGTGCTCGCGCAGGGCGGCAACATCGTCACCGACGGCAGCTTCGAGAACGGCTCCACGGCCTGGAGCGGCAACAGCGGCGTGGACAGGAACGTCTCCTGGTCGAGCTACGCCGTGAGCGCGATCGACGGCCTGACCGTGGCGGAGGTCGAGGGCACCGCGCTGTCGCCCACCTCCACGGCGGCCTACATCCAGCAGACCCTGGTCACCGAGGTCGGCAAGACCTACACCTACACGGTCAAGGTACACACGCGCACCTCCGGCAACGTGGGCGACAAGGGCTTCCTGTCGGTCTACGACGCGGCCAACATGAGCACCGCGCTGGTCACGGGAAGCACCTTCACCGCGGCCGACAACTGGACGCTGCAGACCGTCAGCTTCACGGCCACCAGCACGTCCACGGTGATCCGCATCACCTCGGCCGGCTCCACCAGCGGCAGCTTCCCCGCGGCCGGCGATGGCCAGGGCCTGCTGGTCGACGACGTGCAGGTCGTGGCGAGCAGCAACGCGACGAGCTACACCGAGAACGCCACGCCGGCGCTGGTGGCGGCCGCCACGCAGATCTCCGACGTGGACAGCACGACGATGGCCTCGGCCAGCGTCACGCTGAGCAGCCAGCAGACCGGCGACCGCCTGGTGGTCGGCGGCTCCTCGGCCGCCAGCGGCACGCTGCCCTCCGGCATCAGCTGGACGCGCACCGACACGCAGGTCAGCTTCAGCGGCGTCTACAGCGTGGCGAGCTACCAGGCCGCCCTGCAACTGGTCGGCTTCGAGAGCACCAGCGACGCGCCCAATACCAGCACCACGCGCAGCGTCAGCATCACCATCAACGACGGCAGCGTGGCCTCCAACACTGTCACGACCACGATCACCGTGGCGGCCGTCAACGATGCGCCGAACCTGACCGCCGGCAACCGCGCGCTGGACGCGATCTACGAGGACCTGAACGCCAGCGCGGCCGCGCCATCGCCGGTGGGCGCCGTCGGCACCGCGGTCTCCAGCTTCATCGGCACCACGCTCGATCCGGACACCAATGCCGCCGCGCTCGGCGTGGCGATCACCGCGGCCGACGGCGCCAACGGCACCTGGTGGTACTCGACCAACAACGGCACCACCTGGACGGCGCTCGGCAGCGTCAGCGATGCCTCGGCCCTGCTGCTGCTGACCGGCTCCGGCGCGACCGCCGGCCGCCTGTACTTCCAGCCCAAGGCCGACTACAACGGCACCGCCACGATCACGATCCGCGCCTGGGACCAGACCAGCGGCAGCGTCGGCAACAAGGCCGACACGACCGTCAACGGCGGCACCACCGCCTTCTCCAGCGCGAGCAGCACGGCCACGCTCACCATCTACGCGGTGGCCGACACGGTGACCGACTCGATCACCACGCCCGAGGACACGGCCAAGAGCTTCAACCCGATCACCGGCACCAGCGGCGCCAGCGCCGACAACTTCGAGGGCACGAGCCCGAAGATCACCGCGATCAACGGCCAGCCGATCAGCCCGAGCAGCGCGCCGCTGGTCGTCGGCCACGGCACGGTGACCTTGGGCGCCGACAACCAGACGCTGACCTACACGCCCAACGCCGACTACAACGGCTCGGACAGCTTCACCTACACCGTCACCTCGGGCGGCGCCAACGAGAACGGCACCGTCAACATGACGATCAGCTCGGTGCTCGACGCGCCGCGCATCGACCTGGACAGCTCCACGCCGCTGGCGACCAGCGCCAACAGCACGGTCGCCTACGACCAGGGCGGCGTCGCCCTGGGGCCGAACATCAGCGTGTCCGATCCGGAAGGCGACACGATCGACACGATGACGGTCACGCTCTCCGGCGCCACCGCGGCCGACACGCTCTCGCTGGCCCAGACCGTCACCGGCATCACCGCCAGCTACAACGCCGGCACCGGCGTGCTGACGCTCAGCGGCACCGCCTCGCTCGCCAGCTACCAGACCGCGCTGCAGGCGGTCCGTTTCGCCAGCACCTCGGGCAGCACCGCCGCCCGCACGATCACGGTGGCGGCGATGTCGTCCAACGCGCCGAAGGCTTCCAACTCGGCCGTCGCCACGATCACGCCGCTGGACACCGATGGCGACGGCATCGCCAACGCGCTGGACATCGACGACGACAACGACGGCATCCTGGACACCAGCGAAGGCCTGGCCGGCAGCCAGACCGAGCTGGTCGTCAACTCGGAGCTCGACTCCAGCGTCGGCTGGACCAGCAACTCCGGCTGGGAAGCCTGGCCCGGCGGCGTCGAGCTGGAGGGCAGCGTCAACTCGCCGACCTCCACGCCCAGCTACATCGAGCAGACGATCAACACGGTGGCCGGTGCGGCCTACTCGTTCACCGTCTCCATGTACGCCCGCAGCGGCACGCCCTACACGGAGAACGCGGCGCTGATGATCAACGGACAGCAGGTCGGCGTGATCAGCTCGTCCACGCCGTCCACCAGCTCGGGCAGCGTGGCGCCCGACACCGTCACGATCACCTTCTACGCCACCGGACCGACGACGACGATCCGCGTGCAGGCCATGCAGTCCTCGGCCGGCCATCCGATGGACGCGCCCGGCGACGGCTGGGGCGAGATCCTGCAGTTGGTCTCGGTCAAGCAGCTCGACGTGGACACCGACAAGGACGGCATCGTCGACCGCCTCGACCTGGACAGCGACAACGACGGCATCACCGATAACGTCGAGGCTCAGCTGACCTCGGCCTACAAGGCGCCCAGCGGCAAGGGCACGGCGATGACCGACACCGACCACGACGGCCTGGACGACCGCTACGACGCCAACACCGCCAACACGAGCTCTGCGGCCAGCATCGGCCTGATCCCGGTCGTCACCTACGGCGGCGGGAATGCCGACTACGTGGACACCGACAGCGACGGCGACGGCAAGCTGGACATCACCGAGCGCGGCGACGGCCAGCCGACCTCGATCACCTCCACCACCGACACCGACCACGACGGCCTGCTCGACATCTTCGAGCACGGCAGCGCCAGCGACGGCTACGACGCCAACGACGGCCAGGTCACCACCAGCGGCAGCGGCCTGGCCAAGGTCACCACCGGCTTCAACCTGGCCGACAGCGACCACGACATCGCCACCGACGGCCACGATGCCCAGGCCCCCGGCATGGACCTGGACTACCGCGACAACTTCACCGGCGTGGCGCCGCCGCAGGCGATCGCCGATACCGTGACCGTCACCGAGGACACCCCGCTCGTCGTCAGCGCGGCCAACGGCCTGCTGGCCAACGACCTGCAGTCGCGTGGCGCCAGCATCACCGCCGCCAGCTACGACAGCAACGGCGACGGGATCGCCGACGCCGCGCTGACGCTGGGAGTCGCCACCACGCTGACGAAGAACGGCGTGGCCCAGGCCACGCTGACGCTCAACGCCGACGGCAGCTACACGGTGACGCCGGCCGCCAACGTCGACGTGACGCTGCCGCTGGTCTCGTACACGCTGAGCGCGCCGGGCGGCACCTCGTCCGCGACGCTGACGCTCAAGGTGACGCCGGTCAACGATGCGCCGGTGCTGACCCACACCGCGCTGGACCTGTACGCGGTGATGGCCAGCAACGCGGCGCCCACTGGCACGGTCGGGGTGCTCGTGAAGGACCTTGTGGGCGGCATCACCGACGTGGACACCGGCGCGCTGCAGGGCATCGCCATCAGCGGCGTGGACACCAGCAAGGGCACGCTCTACGTCTCCACGGACAACGGCACGACATGGAACACCGTGCCAGCCGTGAGCGACGCCGCCGCGCGGCTGCTGATGGCCGACGCGAACACGCGCATCTACTTCAAGCCCAACGCCGGCGTCACCGGCGACATCACCAGCGCGGTGACCTTCCGCGCCTGGGACCAGACCAGCGGCAGCGCCAACGGCACCGGCAACGCCTCGGCCAACGGCGGCAGCACCGCCTTCTCGGCGGCGACCGACACCATCGCCGCCCATGTGGACAACGCTCCGGTGCTGGGCGCCACCACGGTGACGATCAACCGCACCGAGGACGACCCCGCGCCCGCGGGCGCCGTCGGCTACCCGATCTCCACCTACACGACCAAAGTCACCGATGCCGATGCCGGCGCGAAGAAAGGCATCGCCATCACCGGCACGGTCGAGACCAACGGCACCTGGTGGTACTCGCTCGACGGCGGCACCACCTGGCAGCTGGTGGGCAGTGTCTCCGCCACCAGCGCGCTGCTGCTGGCCGACAACGCGAACACGCGCCTGTACTTCCAGCCCAAGGCGGACTTCAGCGGCAATGCCGGCAATGCCGCCGACAACACCACCGCGGCGCTCACCTTCAAGGCCTGGGACCAGACCACCGGCAGCGCCGGCACCAAGGTCAACCCCGGCACGCTGACGGCCTACTCCAGCGCCAGCGGCTCGGTGCTGGTCAGCGTGGCGCCGGTCAACGACGCGCCGGTGCTGGTCGACACCGCCCGCACGATCACGACGATCAACGAAGACCTGAACGCCAGCGTCGCTGCGCCGATCCCCGCGGGCACCGCCATCGGCACCGCCGTCAACGCCACGTCCCTGCACATCAACGACGCCAACGTCACCGACGCCGACACCACCACCACGCCGGCCTTCACCGCGGCCAAGGGCATCGCCATCACCGGCGCCGACAGCAGCAACGGCACCTGGTGGTACACGATCGACGGCGGCACCACCTGGAAGCAGCTCGGCACCGTCTCCGACAGCAGCGCCCTGCTGCTGGCCAACACCGCCAGCTGCAAGCTCTACTTCCAGCCCAACGCCGATTTCTTCGGCACCGCCACGCTGACCATCCGCGCCTGGGACCAGACCGGCAGCACCAACGCCAGCAACGGCCTGAAGGTGGACGCGAGCACGGTGGGCGGCAGCTCGCCGTTCTCGGCCACCACCGGCACCATCAGCGCGGCGGTGACGGCGGTCGCGGACATCGTGAACGACGTGGTCGTCGTGGTCGAGGACACGCCCAAGGTCTTCAGCCCGATCACCGGTGCGGGTGAGAGCAGCGGGGCGGACAACTTCGAGAACAGCGGCCGGTTGATCACCGCCGTGGGCGGCTATGCGATCACGGCCGGCGGCGCGGCCGTGCCCGTCACCCACGGCATGGTGAGCCTGGCGGCCGACGGCATCACGCTGACCTTTACGCCCGACGCCGACTACAACACCAGCACCTCTTTCAGCTTCAGCTACACGGTGCTGTCCGGCGGCGTCACCGAGACCGCCAGCATCTCGATGACGATCACCGCCGTGGCCGACGCGCCGCGCATCGACCTCGACGGCACCAACCCGAACACCAACTACAGCACGCTCTACGACCAGGATCCGGTGGCGCTCGGCCGCTCGATCAGCGTCAGCGATCCCGAGGGCGACAACCTCGTCTCGATGACCATCACGCTGGCCAATGCCACGGCGGCCGACCTGCTCTCGCTGACGGCGTCCGTGGCCGGCATCTCGTCAAGCTACAACGCCGCCACCGGCGTGCTCACGCTGACCACGACGGCCGCCGCCACGACCGGCAGCACGCTCGCCGCCTTCCAGCAGGCGCTGCAGAACGTGCGCTTCAGCACCACGGCCGACACGACGACGGCGCGCACGATCTCGGTCGTCGCCACCTCGGTCGCCAGCGGCGGCGGCCTGGTGTCCAACGCCGCCACCGCCACCATCACCCCGATCGACACCGATGGCGACGGCATCATCAACGCCCACGACATCGACGACGACAACGACGGCATCACCGATGCCCACGAGGGCCTGGAGCGCGGCACGCTGGGCAGCGAGCTGATCAGCAACCCGACCTTCGCCAGCCTGAGCAACTGGAGTTCCAACAGCAACGCCACGCTGATGAGCCCCGGCGTGGAGCTGGAAGGCACGGCGCTGTCGCCGACCAGCACGCCCAGCTCCATCTCGCAGACCATCGCCACCGTGCCCGGCGCGGCCTACCAGGTGACGGTCTCGATGTACGCGCTGTTCGGCGGCGCCACCTCGGAAAGCGTGGGCATCTATGCCGACGGCGTGCTGATCGGCACGCTGACGTCCAACGTCGACTTCGACGACCACTACACGACGCCGGCCACGACCGCCACGGTGGTCTTCTACGCCGCCTCCAGCAGCACGAAGATCACCATCCAGGCCATGCCTTCGTCCGCCGGCCACCCCTACGCCAACCCGGGCGACGGGCAGGGCGAGGTGATCACCCAGGTCTCGGTCAAGCAGACCGACCCCGACACCGATGGCGACGGCATCGTCGACCGGCTCGACCTGGACAGCGACGACGACGGCATCACCGACAACGTGGAGGCCCAGACGACGGCCGGCTACAAGGCGCCGAGCGGGCAGGGCGCCGCGATGATCGACGCCGACCGCGACGGCCTGGACGATCGCTACGACGCCAACACGGCCGACGCCAGCTCGGCCGCCAGCATCGGCCTGATCCCGGTGAACACCCACGGCGGCGGCACCGCCGACTACGTGGACAGCGACAGCGACGGCGACGGCAAGCTCGACATCACCGAGCGCGGCGACGGCCAGGCCAGCTCGATCACCTCCACCGCCGATTCCGACGGCGACGGCCTGCTCGACATCTTCGAGCACGGCAGCGTGGTGGACGGCTACAAGGTCAACGACGGCCAGGTCACCGCCACCGCCGCCGGCGTGGCGACCGCCTTCAACCTCGCCGACAGCGACCACGACATCTCGGCCGATGGCCGCGATGCCCAGCCGCCCGGCATGGACCTCGACTACCG
>NZ_LYVQ01000048.1 GCF_001984095.1 Pelomonas sp. KK5 | reverse complement strand
GTCGACCCGCAGGGGAGACCGCCACCGCCGAGCCCCGCGGCCGCCCAGGCCGCAGCGCTGCAAACCCCACTCTTCTCAATGGCGGTGCGTTCCCCGCAATTCGGCGAAGAATCAAGAAGTAGACCGGCGCCGCGCGAGGCGGCCGAGCACGGCCAGGCCGCCCAGCATCAGCGCCCAGCTCTGCGGCTCGGGCACCGCGGCCGAGATCTGCAGTTGCTCGTAGGCCAGCGACTGAAGCGCGACCGCCTGCGTGCCGCTGATGCCCAGCGCGGTGGCGGCCGTCTCGCCGGCGCCCAGCGAGCGCGGGTCCAGCCCGGTGACCTGGCCGAAGTCGGTCAGCGCCTCCAGGTAGCTGCCCCAGGCGCTGGCGTGGTAGCTGTCCACGTTCCACAGGTTGATCTTGCCGGCATCGATGCCCCATCCTGGGCAGCAGGCGAACGATCGTTGGGTATCAGCGGGCGAGGACCTGCAGCGCCACCCGCAGGCCGTTCTCGTAGACCTCGTCCGGCGCGATCAGGCCGGACGGCACCGGGCCGGGCGCCGCGCCGGCCGTGGCCGCGAGCGGACGCCAGCGCGGCTCGCCGTCGACGGTGCCAAGGACGATGCCGGCCGTGCGCCCCTGGCGATCGAGCACCGCGGCGCCGAGCGCCACCCCGTCCGCCGCAAAGCCGAGCCGGCGCAGCGGCCCCGCCTGCCCGCCGAGGAAGCCCTGCGACAGGACCGGCCAGGCCGCCTGTGCACGCGGCGCGAAGCGGACCAGGAAGCCCGGGCTGCCGGCGAAGGGCTCGCGCGCTGACGGCGCCTGGCCGGGTGGCAACGGCTTCGATAGATGCAGCAGGGTCAGGCCCGCGGCCTCCAGCGCGGCATCGCTGCGATCGACCGTCGCCAGGCGCGTCTGGCCCAGGCCGTTGCGCAGCCACACCTGCGTGGCGGCTGGGATCGGCGCCACCGCCAGCGAGCCGTCGCCCAGCAGCACGCCATTCGAGAGCTGGCGCAGGTCCGCCGGCGTGGCATCGCCCGTGGCCCAGGGGGCGAAGCGGTGCGGCGCGGCCAGCAGCGCGTCCGGTGCGAGGGGCAGGTCGCCGGCCAGCGCCCGCGCGGTCTCGGCCAGCAAGGCATCGCCGGGCGCGCGGGCCCGCCATTCGTCCAGCAGGCGCTGCGCCAGGCCACGCTGGCCGCCGATGTACAGCAGCCAGGCATAGAGGGCGCCGGCCTCGGGATGCTCCAGGTGCTCGCCCGCGGTGTGGGCGGCGAAGGCCAGCGCACGGCGGTACTGGCCGTCCTGCATCGCGGCGCGGATCAGGCCGATCTCGGCATCGGCCTCGTGGCGCATCATCGCGGCGCGCTCGAAGTCGTCGAGCGCGGCGGTGTTCTCGCCGCGCTGCAGTTCGCCTTCGCCGCGCGCCAGCAGTTCGGCACGCGGATCCTTGTCGTCACCCGCCTGCGCCGTGGCGCAGGCGAGCATGGCGGCCAGCAGCAGCCCCTGGAGGCGCATCAAGGCAGCTGCGTGATCCGCGGAATCGCCATCACCGGCTGGCTCGGGTCGTAGGCCGCGGCCGGCGTCTTGTAGCCGCTGAGGTAGGCCGTCAGCGCATCGATGTCCTGCGCGCCGCCCAGCGTGCTGGTGCCGCCGATCAGCACGGTGAAGCCGTCGCCGCCGGTGGCCATGAAGTTGTTGACGGTCACGCGGTAGGTCTTGGCCGGGTTCTGCACCACGCCCGCCGCGACGATGTACTCCGGCGCGCCGGTCGCCTGCGGCGGCACGGTCGTCACGTCCGTCGGCGTGAAGACCACGTCGACGATCTTCGAGCAGGCCGGGGCCGAGGCTTTCCACGAGTACTTCAGGCCGTTGGAGATCTGCATCACGCGGTTGGCCGTCTGGCCCATGCAACCGTTGAACTGCTGCTCCAGCACGTTCTTGATCTGCTGGCCGGTCAGCGTCATCGTCACCAGGCTGTTGCCGAAGGGCTGAACGGTGAAGGCATCGCCGTAGGTCAGCGCATACGGGTAGCTGCCGGAGGCGGCGACGAAGCCCGGCGAACGCACGCCGCCCGCATTCATGAAGGCGATCTGCGCGCCGCCGAGACTGGCCGGCTGCGTGGCCTGCAGCTGCGCGTCGGCGATCAGGTCGCCGGCGGGCATCTCGCCGGCGGCATTGGCCGTCGAGGGCAGGGCGCTGGAGATCGTCGCGATCACGGCGCCGGCCAGCGGCGAGACCAGGCCGTTGTAGCCGTTGACGATGTTGCGCACGCTCGGGTCGGTGGCGATGGCCTGGTTGATCGCGACATCGGTGCGGTCGACGAGGCGGTTCGTCGGGGCGACCGAGATCACGTTGCGGGTCTTCGGGTCCAGCGTCACGTCGATATCGGTCAGCACGCGGCCGAAGGCGCTGGCGCTGGTCACCGGGATCAGGCGGCCCACCTTGTTCGCCAGGCCGGTCGGGCGGGCCGTGACCTGCGCCGTGCCGCTGACGTTGCGCACGTCCACCGTGTTGGCCGAGCAGTTGTAGGCCGCGTGCGTGTGGCCGCTGATGACCAGGTCCACTGCGTCGTCCAGGCGCTTGACGATGTTGGCGATGTCGGAATCGCTGCCGTCGGCGTTCTTCAGATTGCCGTCGCAGCCGTTGATGTCGCCGACATTGGGGCTGGTCTGGAAGCCGCCCTGGTGCACCAGCACGACGATCGCCTCGACGCCCTGGGCGCGCAGCCGCGGCACCAGCGCGTTGACGGTGTCGGCCTCGTCGTTGAAGGTCAGGCCGGCCACGCCGGTGGGCGTGACGATGCCGGGCGTGCCCTTGAGCGTCATGCCGATGAAGGCGATCTTGACGCCGTTGAAGGACTTGATGCCGTAGGGCGCGAGCAGCGTACGGCCGGTGGCGTTCTCGACCACGTTGGCCGAGAGCCACTGGAACCTGGCGCCGTCGAAGGTGCCCGGTGCGCGCGAGCCCAGGCCCTTGCAGCTGTTCGGGTCGGGCTGGCCGTTGGTCAGCTTGCAGCCACCGGACTGCAGGCGCTTCAGCTCGGCCGCACCCTTGTCGAACTCGTGGTTGCCCACCGCGTTGAACTCGACGCCGATGTGGTTGAGCGTCTCGACCGCGGGCTCGTCGAAGAACAGCGCGGAGATCAGCGGCGAGGCGCCGATGAAGTCGCCGGCGCCGACGACGACGTTCAGCGGGTTCTGCGCCTTCAGCTTCTGCACATAGGCGGCGATGTACTCGGCGCCGCCGACGGCCGGCCGCTGCGCGGCGGGCACGATCGTGTTGACGCCGAAGGTACCGGGCGTCTGCAGATTGCCGTGGTAGTCGTTGAAGCCGATGATCTTGACGGTGATCGGGGCGGTCTGGGCCTGGGCCAGGGCGGCGGCAGTCAGCAGCGTGGCGAGGAAAGTCTTCTTCATCATGGCAGCCTCCTTCGTTCAGGCGCGGGGTGCGCGACGGGCCAGCAGGCCGACGACGCCGAGGCCGGCGAGCAGCAGCGCGAAGCTGGCCGGCTCCGGCACCGCCGTAACGCTCAGCTTCAGCGCACCGTTGGTCGCGTTCAGCGCCAGGCCGCCGTCGTCCACCACCGACTGCAGCAGCGCACCGCCGATGCTGTAGCTGCCGGCAGCCAGCGTGAAGGTGCCGCGGCTGTAGGCCGGGTTGGCCAGGGCCTCGTCGAAGTCGAAGACGACCGAGCCGGCGGTCGTTCCGGCCGCGACCGCCGAGGTCGTGCCGATCACCGCGCCGCCGTTGCTCACGGTGAAGGTGTCGCCGGCGAAGCCGGCATCGACCACGGTCAGTTGCGCGACGAAGCCCGTCGGTACGGTGAACTGGAAGCTCAGCGGAGAGCCGTCGGCAAAGTCGATCCATTGCGTGCCGAAGGAGGGGCCGACGAAGTTGTCGACGGTGAACTCCTGCCAGCTGCCGTCGGAAGGCAGCGCGACGGTGGTGGCGTGGCCGGTGGCGCAGCCCAGCGCCAGCATGCAGGCCGCGATCGGCTTGGTCCTGATCATCATCTTCGGCTCCTCTTGATAGTGGTCTCGTCGAGCGACGAGGCCGACTATCAAAGCGGAGGATGACGATGTCGTGACCGGCTGCGCCTAGTTCCTCGCGTGCGTCACCTTGTAGGAGGCGACCCCCGGCAGCTCATGCAGGCGGCTCGAGTAGCGGGTCAGCGTCTGGCCGAAGTAATTCTCCATCGCGGTGCAGACGAAGCGCCATTCCTCGCAGCCGTCGCGCGACTCGATGTTCAGCGAGCCCGGCGCGAAGCGGTAGCCGAGCCTGATGGCGAAGGCGGCCAGCTCGGCCTGCTCGAAGTGGCGGCCGGGCTCGCCGCGTATCGTCACCGCGATGGCCGGATGCGAGGGCAGCTTCGATTCCAGCTTGGCGCCCCACATCATCAGGCTGGCGCACAGGCCGGTCAGCACCAGCGCCGCGAGGAAGAAACCCATGCCGACGACGATGCCCAGCGCCGCCGCCACCCACAGCGAGGCCGCGGTCGTGAGGCCACTGATGTTCATGCCCTCGCGCATGATCACGCCCGCGCCGAGGAAGCCGACGCCGGTCAGCACGCCCTGCATCACCCGCGTCGGGTCGGTAAAGGGCGGCGTGCCCTCGGGGCCCAGGTGGCCGCCGAACCACTGGTGCGGATAGGCCACCAGCACGGTCACCGCGCAGGAGGCCATGCAGACCAGCGCGTAGGTGCGCATGCCGGCGGCGCGGCCGTGGTAGGTGCGCTCGTAGCCCAGCGCCAGGCCCAGCGTCATCGCGCCGAGCAGGTGCAGGAACATCAGCACGTTGGCCGCCCACTGGTCGCCGAGCCAGTAGTGCAGCAGCTGGTCGAGGTTCAGCATGGTTCTTGTCTCCTCCGTCCCCGGGGCCAAGCTTAAGCGTGCCCGCATCAAAAGGGGCGGTGTGCGGTGCCGGGTGTTGCGCGGCGGCTGCTAACGCCGAGCCCGAGCGGCATCCCGTTTGCCCTGGAACCCGGATCACTTCCGGAAGGGGCACCATGACGACGAGCTCATCGACGACTCGCCTGCTGACGCTCGACGCGATGCGCGGCCTGGCCGCGCTGCTGGTCGTCGTCTATCACCTTGAGGAGGAACTGCACCTGGCGCCGCGCGGCTACCTGGCGGTGGACTTCTTCTTCCTCCTCAGCGGCGTCGTCATCGCGCGGACCTACACGCCGCGGCTGGAGCGCGGGCTCGGCATCAGGGGTTTCATGACGGAGCGCCTGATCCGGCTCTACCCCTTCGTGCTGCTGGGCGTGCTGATCGGCGCGGCGCGCCGCGTGGGCCAGCTGCTGATCCACCATCCGCAGCAGATGCCCTGGCCGGACCTGCTGGTGGCGCTGCCCTTCAACCTGGCGATGTTGCCGACGCCCTTGCCGGGCTACGGCCTCTTTCCGACCGACGGGCCGATCTGGTCGCTGTTCTTCGAGCTGGTGGTGAACGCCCTTTACGCGGGCTTCCTGATCCGGCTGCGCAGCCCGCAGCTGCTGGGCCTGGTGCTGCTGATGGGGGCGGGCATGGTGGCGCTGTTCGCCGGCCGCGAGCAGATCGCCGGCGGGCCCGACTGGGCCGCGCTGCACATCGGCTTGCTGCGTTCCGGCTTTGCCTTCTCGCTGGGTGTGTTGATGTCGCGGCAGCTGCCTGCAGGGGCGCCGCGGGTGTCGGCGCTATGGTGGCTGCCCTGCGTGGCCATCGTCGCGGTGCTGATGGTGCGGCCGCCGGCCGGCTATGGCGGGCTCTACGACCTGAGCATGGCGCTGGCCGGATTCCCGCTGCTGGTGTGGTTCGCCGCGCGCCGCAATCCGGCGCCGGCCTTCCGCGGCGCGGCCTCGGTGCTCGGCGACATCTCCTATCCGATCTACGCCTTGCACTACCCGCCGATGTTCATTGCGGCCTATGCGGCGCGCAAGTTCGGGCTGCCGCCGATGCTGTGGATTCCCGTGTTCATCGGCGGCATGGCCGTGATCAGTCATGGGCTGGCGCGCAGCTACGACCCGGCCCTGCGGGCCTGGCTGTCGTCGCGGCTTCAGACCGCCAGGAGTTCCACTTCGAACAGCAGGGTCGCGTTGGGCGGGATCACGCCGCCGGCGCCGCGCGCGCCGTAGCCCAGTGCCGCGGGGATCACCAGCATGCGGGTGCCGCCGACCTTCATGCCCTGCACGCCTTCGTCCCAGCCCTTGATGACCTCGCCGCCGGCCAGCTTGAAGCGGAACGGGTCGCGGCGGTCCTTGCTGGAGTCGAACTTCTTGCCCTTCAGGCCATCCTTGTAGAGCCAGCCGGTGTAGTGGACCGTGACGCGCTGGCCCGCCTTGGCCTCGTCGCCATCGCCTTGCACGGTGTCCTGGTACTGCAGGCCGCTGGGGGTGGTGGTGAGGTCCAGCTCGATCGGCTCGTCGCCACCCGACAGGCCCAGCAGTTCCACCTCGAACAGCAGCGTCGCGTTGGGCGGGATCACGCCGCCGGCGCCGCGGGCGCCATAGCCCAGCTCGGGCGGGATCACCAGCGTGCGCTTGCCGCCGATCTTCATGCCCTGCACGCCCTCGTCCCAGCCGCCGATGACCATGCCGGCATCGAGCTCGAACTGGAAGGGATCGTTGCGGTCCTTGCTGGAGTCGAACTTCTCGCCCTTGGCGCCGTCCTTGTAGAGCCAGCCGGTGTAGTGGACGGTGACGTCATGGCCGGACTTGGCGACCGCGCCGTCGCCGACGACGGTGTCTTCGTATTGCAGGCCGGAGGAGGTGGTGTTCATGTGGAGGGTCTTTCGGTAGCGGAGGGCGGCATCATAAAGGGCCAGGCGGCTACGCCTTCGGCCAGCAGTTCGGCCAGGCTGCTCGCCTGCAGGCGCAGGCCCAGGTGGCCCGCCGCCTCGCGCAGCGCCTCGACCGGCGCCTCCAGATCCAGCGCCGCGGCGCCGTTCTGCTTGGAGAGCTTCTGCCCGTCGGCGGCCAGCACCAGCGGTGTGTGCAGGTAACGCGGTAGTTCATCAGCGCCCAACAGGCGCTGCAGCAGGATCTGGCGTGGCGTGTTGTCGGCCAGGTCCTCGCCGCGGACCACGTCGGTGATGCCCTGTTCGGCATCATCGACGACGACGGCCAGCTGGTAGGCCCACAGGCCGTCCGCGCGCTTGAGCACGAAGTCACCGACCTCCGATTCGATGCGCTGTGATTGCGGGCCGAGGCGGCGGTCGGTCCAGGCAAGGGGCGTGTCATCGGTGCGCAGGCGCCAGGCGCGGGCGGGCTTGCCGTGCAGGCCGTCGCGGCAGGTGCCGGGGTAGATCAGTTCGCCATGGCGTTGATGCGGCGGCGCGAGGGCCGCGATGTCCTTGCGCGAGCAGCCGCAGGGGTAGGCGTGGCCGCCGTCCGCAAGGCGCTGCAGCGCCGCTGCATAACGCTCGCTTCGAGCGGATTGCCAGACCGGCGCTTCATCGGGCACCAGGCCGCAGCGGGCGAGCTGTTCGAGGACCAGCCGGTCGGTGCCCGGCGGGCAACGCGGCGTGTCCACGTCCTCGATGCGCACCAGCCAGCGTCCGCCGTGGGCGCGCGCATCGAGCCAGCTGGCCAACGCAGCGACCAGTGAACCCGCGTGCAGCGGACCGGTGGGTGAGGGGGCGAAGCGGCCGATGTACATGGAAGAAAAGCAAAAGGCCCGAGGTCTTTCGACTTCGGGCCTTCTTCGACTTATTCGGTGGGGTGGCTGATGGGACTCGAACCCACGACAACAGGAATCACAATCCTGGACTCTACCAACTGAGCTACAACCACCACTGAACTGCTGAGCCTCACATTCTAACCAGAAAAATAGTGCTTCCCGGAGACTTGAGGCGAAAACTTCAAAAAATCTTCAAGGAGCCGGTGCGGAAGCGGCCGCGGCGGCCTTGATCGTCGTCTTGAAGCGGGCCTTCAGTGCGTTGTAGTAGGCCAGCGTCTCGGCGGTGGCCCAGGCCTGCGCGTACTGCTGCTCGGCGCGCTTCGGGTCGATCAGGGCGGGGTCGCGGGCCTCGATCTTGTCGATCTGGGCCACCAGGAAGGTGCCGTCGCCGTTGTCCACGCCGACGTAGGCCGGCAGCTTGCTCGCATCGGCGGCCAGCACGCCGTCCAGTGCCTTGCGCGGCAGGTCGGCGGGCTTGGCGCGCGAGACGGTGATTGCGGGCTCCAGGCCGTCGGCCGATGCGCCGCCCTTCTGCAGCGCGGCCAGGCGTTCCTGGCCGGCCTTGACGGCCTGAGCGGCGGCCAGCTTGGCCACGAGCATCTCGCGCACCTTGGGCTTCACGTCGGCCAGTGCCGGCACGCGCGCCGCGTTGTACTGCACGACGCGGGCCGACACGAGCTGGTTCGGGCCTGCTTCCACCGCATTGGTGTTGTGCTTGGCCTGCAGCGCGTCATTGGCGAACACGGCTTCGAGCAGCTTCGGCGAGGCCAGCGGGCCGGCGGCGCCCGGGGCGGGCGTGCGGGTGACGGTGGCGGTCTGGATCGGCAGCTTCAGCTTGTCGGCCACCGGCTGCAGGCTGTCGGCCTGCTCGTAGACCATGTTGCCGAACTGCTCGACCACTTCGCCGAAGCGCTTCTGCGCCAGCTGCTTGCGCACCTCGGCCTCGATCTCGGGGCGCACTTCGGCGAAGGACTTCTTGTCGCCGCCGCGGATGCCGGTCAGCTGGATGATGTGGTAGCCGAAGTCGGACTCGACGACGTTGCTGACCTCGCCCTGTGCCTTCATCGCAAAGGTGGCGTCCTCGAACGGCTTCACCATCGTGCCGTTGTGGGCGAAGAAGTCGAGGTCGCCGCCGTTGGCGGCCGAGCCCTCGTCCTGCGAGTTCTTCTTGGCCAGGTCGGCGAAGCCTGCCGGGTTCTTGCGGGCCTGGGCCAGCAGTTCCTCGGCGCGGGCCTTGGCCTTGGCGCGGTCGGCGGCCGGCGCATCCTTCGGGGCCTTGATCAGGATGTGGCTGGCGCGGCGCTGCTCGGCGACGTTGAAGCGCGAGGCGTTCTCGTCGTAGTACTTCTTCAGGTCGTCCTCGTTGACGGTGACGTCCTTCTTCAGCGAGTCGAGGTCCAGCAGCACGTACTGGATCTGCGCGCTCTCGGGCAGCTTGAACTTGTCGGCGTTGGCGCTGTCCTTGTAGAAGGCCTCGATCTCGGCATCGCTCGGCTCGATCTTGCCGGCAAAGTCCTTGGCGGCGAAGCGCTGCACGCGGATGCTGCGTTGCTGCAGGAAGGCGTCGAAGGCGAGGTTGGCGTTGCTGGCGGCGGGCAGGGCGCTGGCCTGGATCGGCTGGGTGACCTGCTGGTTGATCAGGTCGCGGCGCAACTGCTCGGAGAACATCGAGAAGGTCTGGCCGCGGGCGGCGAGCACCGCGTCGTTGACCTTGCCGTCGCTGCGCAGCAGCTCGAACTGCGGGTCGTTCCAGAACACGCGGTTCAGCTGGTCATCGCCGACGTACAGGTGCGCCTTGGTGGCCGCGGTCTGGATCACGTGCTGGCGCACCAGCAGGTCCAGCGCCTGCTGCTTGACCTCGGGCGTGTCGAACAGCTTCGGGTCGATGTTCGGGTTCTGGGCGCGCACGCGGTTGGTCTGCTCGCGCAGCGCGTTGTCCCATTCGGTCTGGGTGATCTTCTGCCCGTCCACGGTGGCGACCACCGAGTTGGACTGGTTCATCATGCTGGTATAGCCCTGCATCCCCACCAGCGCGAAGGAGGGCAGGATCAGGATCAGCAGCAGGAACTGGAACAGGCGCGTGTTGGCGCGGACGAAATCGAACATCGGGGCCTCAGACATGACAAAGGCGAACCGGGGAGCCTCCCTGTTCGCCTTCGCTCAACTGGAATCCGGAACCGGATCAATGGTGGGTGCTAACGGGCTCGAACCGCTGACATGCTGCGTGTAAGGCAGCTGCTCTACCAACTGAGCTAAGCACCCGGGAGAAAGTCGATCAGTTTACCGCGTCTTTCAGGGCCTTCCCGGGACGGAACTTCGGCACCTTGGCAGCCTTGATCTTGATGGCTTCGTTGGTGCGCGGGTTGCGGCCGGCGCGGGCGGCGCGCTTGGTCACGGTGAAGGTGCCGAAACCGACCAGGGACACACTGCCGTTCTTCTTCAGCGTCGTCTTGACGCCGCCGATCACAGCTTCCAGGGCGCGGCCTGCGGCGGCCTTGGAAATGTCGGCTTGCTTGGCAATGTGCTCGATCAGTTCAGACTTGTTCACGTAGGTACCCCTCAACAGGTTGCTGGTGCGGTGCTCCGTCGCTGGAGCAGGGTTGTCTGGGCGCTTTCGGCGAGCTTTCAGGCCTGTTGCGGCCGGTCTCGCGGGTCACGCGGGAAGCGGATTCTAAGCGGATTCGATCGGGCCTCTCGGAGGGGAAAAGTCCCGATACAAAAGGCCCTGCGAGGGGCCGCCGCGTGCCGTTCCGGGGCGGTCGGTGCGAGCTTCGTGCGAGCCTCGAACCTAGCGCCGCACGACCCAGTAGACCCCCAGCGCACTCATCGCCATGCCCAGCCAGAACACGCCGCCGACCGGGTCGCCGAACAGCGCCCAGGCGAGCAGCGCGGCGGCCGCGGGCACCAGGTACATCAGGCTGGTCACGCGGGTGGCGGCGCCGCGCTGCAGCATCAGGTAGAGCAGCGAACTGCCGCCCAGCGTCAGCACGAGCACCGACCAGCCCAGCGCGATGAACAGGTCGCGGTGCCAGACGATGGGCTCGCTCTCCAGCAGCGCCAGCGGCGCGCTGGCCAGCGTGGCCACCAGCATCTGCACGGCCATCGCGCTGCGCGCATCGTTCGGCTTGACGAAGCGCTTCTGGTAGAGGCCGCCGAAGGTGATCGTCAGCAGGGCCGCGATGCCAAGGCCGAAGTTCAGCGCATCGATCTCGCCGGCGCCGAGCTTGTGGTGGACGACGAGGACCAGGCCCAGCAGGCCGAGCGCCAGGCCCGCCCATTGCAGCGATACCAGGCGTTCGCCCCGGGTATGCAGCCACAGCGCGGTCAGCAGCGGCTGGAGGCCGGCGATCAAGGCCATCGTGCCGGCGCCCATGCCGTGCTTGACGGCGGCCCAGCCGCAGATCAGGTAGCCGGCCTGCGTCGTCAGGCCCAGCACGGCCAGGTGCAGCCACTGCATGCGCTCGCGCGGCCAGGCGGCGCCGGCGAGGCCCGCCCAGGCGCCGAAGCACAAGGTCGACAGCGCGAAGCGGATCGCCAGGAAGCCGATCGGCGGCGCATGCGGCATGCCCAGCCGGGCGACGACGAAACCGGTGCTCCAGATCGCGACGAAGACGGCCGGCATCGCGGCCAGCCAGGAGGCCTGGCGGCTCACGCCGCGCTCACTTGGCCTTGGCGCGGATTTCCGGGATCGCCTTGCGCATGTAGTAAACCATCGACCAGATCGTCAGCACCGTGGCGATGTAGATCAGCGCCGTGCCCCAGGGGCGGGTCTCGATCATGCCGAACAGCGGCCCGTCGAACAGCAGGAAGGGAATGGCCACCATCTGCACCGTCGTCTTGAGCTTGCCGACCATGTGCACCGCGACGCTGCGCGAGGCGCCGATCTGCGCCATCCACTCGCGCAGCGCCGAGATCGTGATCTCGCGGCCCACGATGACCAGCGCCACCAGCGTGTCCACGCGCTGCAGTTGCAGCAGCACCAGCAGCGCGGCGCAGACCATCAGCTTGTCCGCCACCGGATCGAGGAAGGCGCCGAAGGCCGAGGCCTGGTTCAGCTTGCGGGCCAGGTAGCCGTCCAGCCAGTCGGTCAGCGCGACGACGATGAAGAGCAGCGTCGCCACGAGGTTCTGCGTGGGCGTCTCCAGGCTGTCCAACTGGTAGACGCCGACGATCAACGGAATCGCAACGATGCGGGCCCAGGTGAGGAGGGTGGGAAGCGTCAGGAACATGCGGTCATGTTAACTAGTCCAAGGTACGCGGCTTGAAGCGCTTCTCGTCGTTGAAGAGAAAGGTCTCGCTGAACTTGCGCGGCTCGGGCATCCGCGACACGTCGCCGTAGGGCGCGGCGCGGTGAAGCGCGTCAATGGCGATCTGCACCGTCTCCGGCGCCTGGCCCGGCTTGCGCAGCACATTGATGCGCTTAATGCTGCCGTCCACGTAGAGCTCCACCTCCAGCACCGGGATCGCCAGCAGCACGGCCGGCGGCTCGGTCATGTAGGTGCGCTCGGGGTTGGCCGCGACCAGGCGCAGCGCGGCCTGGCGGCGCAGTTCCTCCAGCGTGCGCGAGGGCTTGGGCGGAGCGAGCCTGGGGATGTCCGGTTCGGTCAGGCCGACGGCCGGCCGGGCCGGCGCGGCAGGCTGCGCGGCCGGCACGGGCTCCACCGGCGAATGCGGTCGCGCGGGCGGCGCCGGCGGCGCGCTGGCGCAACCGGCCAGCAGGGCGGCGGCTCCGAGGCCTAACCATGAAACTCGACGGTACGAAGCCGCCTTGCCAGTCTTCGATTCAATGCAGGACACGATAGATCTCCTCCGCCAGTTCACGCCCGATGCCCTTGATGCTGGCGATCTCGTCGACGCTGGCCTGGGCCACGCCGCGCACGCCGCCGAAGCGCTGGAGCAATTGGGCTCTCTTCTTGGGGCCGATGCCGGCCACGTCTTCCAGGCGCGAACCTCCCGTCCGCGCCGCCGCGCGTTTCGCGCGCATGCCGGTGATCGCGAAGCGGTGCGCCTCGTCGCGGATCTGCGCCACCAGCATCAGCGCGGCAGACTCGCGGCCCAGGTACACCTTCTCGCGCCCATCGGCGAACACCAGTTCCTCCAGGCCCACCTTGCGGCCCTCGCCCTTCTCCACGCCGATGATCAGCGACAGGTCCAGGCCCAGTTCCTCGAACACCGCGCGGGCCATCGAGACCTGGCCCTTGCCGCCGTCCACCAGCACGATGTCGGGCAGGCGGCCGGTGCCGAGCTGCGCGGCCTCCGCCAGCTTCGAATAGCGGCGCGTCAGCACCTGTCGCATCGCGGCGTAGTCGTCGCCGCCGGTGATGCCCTCGATGTTGTAGCGCCGGTACTGGCTGCTCTGCATCTGGTGGTTCTCGAACACCACGCAGGAGGCCTGCGTGGACTCACCCGCCGTGTGGCTGATGTCGAAGCACTCGACGCGCAGCGCGGCCGGGTCTTCCACGTTCAGGTCCAGCGCCTCCAGCAGCGCATGGGTGCGGGCCTGCTGCGAGCCTTCCTCGGACAGCAGCCGCGCCAGCGCCAGGTCCGCGCCCTTGCAGGCCATCTCCTGCCAGATGCGGCGCTGGCCGCGCGGCTGCGCCTGGGTCGTCACCTTGTAGCCGGCCTGGGCGGTCAGCGCCTCGGACAGCAGCGGGTCGACCTCCTCGCTGACGACGATCAGCGAGGGCACCTGCGCGTCCAGGTAGTGCTGGGTCATGAAGGCCTCCAGCACCTGGCGCTCGGGGGAGGGCGGGGTGGCGGCTTCCTCGTCGTCCAGCAGCAGCGTCGCCGTCGCGTCCTCCACGTGCTTGGGGAAGTAGGCACGGTCACCGAGGTGGCGGCCGCCGCGCACCATCGCCAGGTTGACGCAGGCGCGGCCGCCCTGCACGCGGGCGGCGAGGATGTCCACGTCGCGGTCCCGCCCGGTGGCGCTGTTCTCGTCCACCGCCTGCTGCTGCAGCACCTTCGACAGCGAGGTGATCTGGTCGCGCATCTCGGCCGCCAGCTCGAACTGCAGCGCCTCCGAGTGGGCCATCATCTGCGCCTGCAGGCCGTCCATCACCTCCTGCGTCTCGCCGAGCAGGAAGCGCTCGGCATTGCGCACGTCGCGCGCGTACTCGGGCGTACGGCCCTCCGGCACGCAGGGGCCGGAGCAGCGCTGGATCTGGTAGAGCAGGCAGGGGCGGCTGCGGTTGTTGAAGACGGTGTCCTCGCAGGTGCGCAGGCGGAACACCTTCTGGATCAGCTGGATCGATTCCTTCACCGCCCAGGCGTTGGGGAAGGGGCCGAAGTAGCGGTGGCGCCGGTCCACCGAGCCGCGGTAGTAGCTGACGCGCGGGTACTCGTGGCCGCTGATCTTCAGGTACGGGTAACTCTTGTCGTCGCGGAACAGGATGTTGAACTTCGGGTTCAACGCCTTGATCAGGTTGTTCTCCAGCAGCAGCGCCTCGGCCTCGGTGCGCACGACCGTGGTCTCCATCCGCGCGATGCGCGAGACCATCAGCCCGATGCGGGTGCCGCCGTGGTCCTTCTGGAAATAGCTGGAGACGCGCTTCTTCAGGCTGCGCGCCTTGCCGACGTAGAGCACCTGGTCCTGCGCATCGAAATAGCGGTAGACGCCGGGCAGCAGCGGCAGCGCGGCGACTTCGGCCAGCAGGCGCTCGCGCTGCTCGGCGGGCGTGGCGACGGTGGGAACGACTTCTTGCTCGGACATGGCACCTCATTGTGCCGTCGAGTGCCGTCGATAATTTCGCGATGAATCGAAGCTGGGATCTGTTCTGCCGGGTGATCGACAACTACGGGGACGTGGGCGTCTGCTGGCGGCTGGCGCGCGACCTGGCGGGGCGGGGCGAGCGGGTGCGGCTGTTCATCGACGACGGCTCGGCGCTGGCCTGGATGGCACCCGAGGGGCCGCCGCCGGGTGTCGAGGTGCTGCCCTGGGACGCGGCGCTAACGGCGAGCTTCAGCGGCGACGTGGTCGTCGAGACCTTCGGCTGCGAGCTGCCCGAGCCTTTCCTCGCGCTGATGGCCGGGCGCACCGTGCCGCCGCGCTGGATCAACCTCGAATACCTCAGCGCGGAGTCCTATGTCGAGCGCAGCCATGGCCTGCGTTCGCCGCAGTCCTTCGGGCCGGCGAGGGGCCTCGACAAGCGCTTCTTCTATCCCGGCTTCACGCCGAAGACCGGCGGGCTGCTGCGCGAGCCGGGGCTGCTGGGCTCGCAACTGGCACTGCCCGGCATTGACCGCCGGCCGGGCGAGCGTGTCGTGAGCCTGTTCGCCTATGCCAACGAGGGGCTCCCGGCCTTGCTGGAATTGCTGTCGCGCGAGCCGACGCTGCTGCTGGCCTGCCCCGGGCCGCTGCAGTCGCGCATCGAAGCCCAAGGCGCGCTGCGCGTGCAGCCGCTGCCCTTCCTGAGCCAGGACGACTACGACCGCCTGCTCTGGTCCTGCGATCTCAATTTCGTCCGCGGGGAGGACTCCTTCGTGCGCGCGCACTGGGCCGGCCGGCCGCTGGTCTGGCACATCTACCCGCAGGACGACGGCGCCCACGGACCGAAGCTGGAAGCCTGGATGGAGCGGGCCGGCCTTGCGGCCGACGCCCGCGCGCTCAATCGAGCCTGGAACGGCCTCGGCAGCTGGCCCGCCGCGATGCCCGATGCCGCCGCCTGGGCCGCCGATGCCCAGCGTTGGCGTGACGAGTTGGCACTCCAAGCCGACCTCTGCAGCCAGTTGATGGCCTTTTCAAGCTAGAATGCCGGGCTTTGCTGCCGCGCCTGGGATGGGCGCGCCTCAGTTACGCCGTACTAGACAAGCCACCCAGGAACTCTCATGAAGATCGCTCAAGAAATCCGCGCCGGCAACGTGATCATGCAGGGCAAGGACCCGATGGTCGTGCTGAAGACCGAATACAGCCGCGGCGGCCGCGGCGCCGCCACCGTGCGCATGAAGATGAAGAACCTGCTGAACGGTTCGGGCACGGAAACCGTCTTCAAGGCCGACGACAAGATGGAACAGATCATCCTGGACAAGAAGGAGTGCACCTACACGTACTTCGCCGATCCGATGTATGTGTTCATGGACGCCGAGTACAACCAGTTCGAGGTCGAGGCCGAGAACATGGGCGACGCGATCTCCTACCTGGAAGACAACATGCCCGTGGAAGTCGTCTTCTACGACGGCAAGGCCATCTCGGTGGAAGTGCCCACCAGCGTGGTCCGCGAGATCGAGACCGAGCCGGCCGCCAAGGGCGACACCTCGGGCAAGGTCATGAAGCCCGCCCGCCTGGTCGGCACCGGCTTCGAGATCTCGGTCCCGGCCTTCGTCGAGAACGGCGACAAGATCGAAATCGACACGCGTACGCATGAGTACCGCAAGCGCGTCTGATCCCCTGATCGGATCGCACTGAGCAAAAAGGGCAGCTTCGGCTGCCCTTTTGCATTCCTTGCGCTCAGAGCAGCAGGCCCTCGTGCTGCTCGAGCAGCGAGCGCCGCGTGGCCGGGCTCTGCAGCTGCTGCAGCCACCAGGCCAGCGCGCGGCCCGGCGGCTGGCCGGTGTTGCGCCAGGCGTAGTTGCTCGGGAAGATGCGCGCGCCCTGGAAGGTCTGCAGCTGCACCAGGCGGCCGGCGTCGACATGGCGGCGCACCATCGACGCGGGCAGCGAGCCGCAGCCCAGTCCGCGCATCAGTGCTTCCAGCTTGGCCGCCATCGACGGCATCGTCAGCACGTCCTGCCCGGGCACCACGCCCATCGTCACCGGCGCCAGGCTGCGCGCGGTATCGGCGACGGTGATGATCCGGTAGCCGGCGAGCAGCGCGGCGGCGAGCGGCTGCGGCTGCGTGGCCAGCGGATGGTGCGGCGCCACGCAGAACACGAATTCCATGTCGCCCAGCAGCTCGCAGTGCACCGAACTGCCCGGCGGCTGGGTGGAGACGCCGATGGCCAGGTCCGCATGGCCGGTGGTCAGGGCCTCCCAGGTGCCGGAGAGCACCTCCACCCGCAGCTTCAGCCGCGTCGGCGGCCCGCCGGACAGGCCCTCGACGCCGGTCGGCTGCTGGTAGAAGGCTTCCATCAGGTCGAACACCGCGCGGCGGGCGATCGCATCGTCCACGCAGATGGTCAGCTCGCTCTCCCAGCCGGTGGCGATGCGGCGCACGCGGTTGGCCACCGCATCGATCTCGTGCAGCAGTCGGCGGCCCTCGACCAGCAGTTCCTGTCCGGCCGCGGTCAGTTCGGCCTGGCGCGAGCGGCGGTCGAACAGCAGCACGTCCAGCGCCTCCTCCAGCTGCCGCACCGAGTAGGTCAGCGCCGAGGGCACCTTGCCCATCTCGCGGGCCGCCGCGGCGAAGCTGCCGGTGCGGGCGATCGTGTCCATCATCGCCAGCGCCTCGGGGGTCAGGACACGGCGCTTGTCATTGCTGTTGGGCTGCATGGCTTCATCTTATTTGAACGATCTCTTCAGCCGCGGCTGACTGGTCGCCGAGGACGCCGAACCTACATTCATTCCATCGACAACAAGGAGTGAACGCCATGCAAGAACTCATCAAATCCTCGGACCGCGGCTTCGCCGACCATGGCTGGCTGAAGTCCTTCCACAGCTTCTCGTTCGCGGACTACCACGATCCGCGCCGCATGGGCTTCGGCGCGCTGCGCGTGATCAACGAGGACCGCATCGCCGCGGGCACCGGCTTCGGCACGCACGGCCACCGTGACATGGAGATCATCAGTTATGTCCTGGACGGTGAATTGGCCCACAAGGACAGCATGGGCAACGGCACCGCGGGTGGCGCCCATGCGGGCGTGATCCGCCCGGGCGACGTGCAGCGCATGAGCGCCGGCACCGGCGTGATGCACAGCGAGTTCAACCACTCGAAGACCGCGCCCACGCACTTCCTGCAGATCTGGATCATGCCGGACCAGCGCGGCATCGCGCCGGGCTACGAGCAGAAGCATTTCGCCGCGGCAGACAAGCGCGGCAGGCTGCGCCTGGTGGCCTCGCCGGACGGCGCCGACGATTCGGTGACGATCCACGCGAACGCACGGCTGTATGCCGGCCTGTTCGACGGCGGCGAGTCCGCAGAGCTGGCGCTGCAGCCCGGTCGCCTGGCCTATGTGCACCTGGTCAAGGGCGCGTTGACGGTCAATGGCCAGCGCCTGGCCGGCGGCGATGCGGTGCAGCTCAAGGGCGAGTCCGCGATGAAGCTGGAAGCGGGCGAGGGCGCCGAGGTCCTGGTGTTCGACCTGGCGCCCTGAAGTCGGGAGAGCGGCTCAGTGCGTGAACAGCGCGATCAGGATGATGATCGGGATGGGCACGCCGAGCAGCCAGAGAAGCAGTGAGCGCATGGTGGGGTCTCCTTGACGGTGTAGTGATCGGACGGGGAGATCAGGCGGCGACGACCAGCACGGCATCCGCGTCGCGCTGGCGGCCGCCGAACACCGCCATCAGGCTGGCCACGAAGGCCCCGGCCAGCAGCGAGACGAACAGCCACAGTGCCGCATGGGCGCCGGCCTTGCGCGCCTGGTCCGCAGCCTCCTGCGCGCGCTGCAGCTTCAGCTGCGCGGCGGCGTAGACGTCGGCCACGCGCTTCTCTGCGGCCTGCTGGGAGATGCCGTCATGGCGCGCCACCAGCTGGGCGACGTAGGTCTGGTCGGACGGCGGCAGCGTCGGCGAGCGGCCGGCGTTGGCGAAGATGTCGGCCATCTCGCTCACCGTTGCCGCCGGCACCGGGTCGGCGGTGGCCGGCAGGTTCGGCGCCGGGCGGAACAGCGAGGACTCGAAGTAGCGGCTGGTGGAATTGACCGCCGCGCCGGCGCCGAGCGCCGTGGCCTGGGCGCCGCTGCCCAGCACCCCGCCGATCGCGCCGGTCAGCGCCGCCGCGGTGGCCAGCGTCGCCACCGCCCAGGCCAGGAAGCCGTGGGTGGTATCGCGGAAGTGGGTCTCGTCGGTGCTGGCGCGCTGCCAGCCGCCGCGCAGCCGGCCGGCGAGATAGCCGCCCAGCCCCGAGGCCGCCACCTGCGTCAGCGTGACCCACAGGATCGTCGAGAGGCCGAAGGTCGTGGCCGCGATGCCGGCCTGCGACCAGGGCGACACCGCCGACAGGCCCAGGCCCATGCCCAGCACCAGCAGGATCAGCGACAGCGCCGCCGCGCCGGCCGCGCCGGCCAGCACGGCGCGCCAGCACAGCGCGTGCTCGTGCAGCGGATGGACGGAAGAGACGGCAGCGGCTTCCGTGTCGAGCACGGGCAGCGGCTGCTGGAGGCGTTCGGGCGTGGTGAAGTTCATGGGCGTGTCTCCGGGAACATGATCGATGGCTCGATCTTGCGGAGACACCGCCGGGCGGGTTGTGGGAAGGCGGCGCGACGCTGCGTAGGATCAGGCCGGACGGCGCAGGAAGCACAGCAGCTGCCGCTCGCCGGCCGGCAGCCGGGTCGCGGTACGGCCCGCCGATGCGCTCGCGCGCAGCCGCCCGGCGTCCTCCGGCGTGGCCGCCGCGGCCAGCGCCTGCCACAGCGTCAGCACGCGAGGATGGATGTAGGCGCTGCGGCACACGGCCGGCGTGTTGCGCAGCCGCTCGGACACCGCCGCCAGCGCCGGCTTCATGGCGAAGGGCAGCGGCGACTGCAGGGCCAGCTGCAGCGCGAGCGCGCTGCCGTGCCAGGTGCGGAAGTCCTTGGCGGTGAAGCGCTCGCCGGCGGCCGCGGCCAGGTAGTCGTTGACGTCGGCGGAGCCCACGCGGTGCAGCTCGCCGGCTTCGTCCACGTACTGGAACAGCTCCTGTCCGGGCAGCTCCTGGCAGTGCCGCACGATGCGGGCCAGGCGCGGGTCCTCGACGGTGATGTCGTGCATCACGCCGCTCTTGCCGCGGAAGCTCAGGCGCAGCCGGGCGCCGCGGACCCGCGCATGCGGGTTGCGCAGCGTGGTCAGGCCGAAGGAGCCGTTGCCGCGGGCGTACTCGTCGTTGCCGATGCGGGCCAGCGTCGTATCCAGCAGGCGCACCAGCGCGGCCAGCACGCGGGCCTGCGGAAGCTCGCTGCGCAGGTCGCGCGCCACCCGGGCGCGGATGCGCGGCAGCGCGCGGCCGAAGGCCTTCAGCCGGTCGAACTTGGCCTGGCCCTGGTCGGCAAGCCACTGCGGGTGGTAGCGGTACTGCTTGCGGCCGCGGGCGTCGCGGCCGGTGGCCTGCAGGTGGCCGTTGGGCAGCGGGCAGATCCAGACGTCGGAATAGGCCGGCGGGATCGCCAGGCTGCGGATGCGGGCGATCTCGTTCTCGTCCCTCAGCCACTGGCCCTGGCTCGCGCGGTAGGCGAAGCCGCGGCCGCGGCGCACCCGGCGGATGCCGGGCATCTCGTCGCTGACGTGGATCAGCGCCACGCGCCGATGGCGCTGAGCAGGCGCTCGTCGGGGTAGACGTCGCCGATGCCCGTGGACGGGATGGCGTTCCACATCAGGGCGGCCAGCGCACCGAGCGGCAGCGCGACGAGGCTCACCAGCAGCATGGCGATCAGCGCGGTCAGTGTCATGGCGGCCTCGTCGGTGGGTGTTTGGTGGAGTGGATCTTCGATGCGCGCGCTGCGCGCATACAGCGGCATGCGCCGCGCCCATTTGTAGGCGCCAGCCTACACCTTGCGCCGGTTTCCCTTGGCAGAATCGGCTCGCGTTCCACCTTGATACAGCCATGGCTGCGCTGATGAATCCTGCCTCCGTCCTGCCCGCCGACGATGCCGAGCTTGCCGGCGCCGACGAAACGATCGGCGAGCTGGAGATCCGCCTGTTGATGGAGGCCATCTACCTGCGCTACCAGCACGACTTCCGCGCCTACGCGCCGGGCCTGCTGCGCCGGCGCATGGCCCAGGCCCGCGACCAGATGGGCTACGAGCACCTCAGCGAGCTGCAGCATGCGCTGCTGCGCGAGCCGGCCGTGTTCGCGCGGCTGCTGCAGTACCTCACCGTGCAGGTCAGCGAGATGTTCCGCGACCCGGCCTACTTCCGCGTGCTGCGCGAGGAGGTGATGCCGCAGCTGTCCACCTGGCCTTCGCTGAAGGTCTGGGTGGCCGGCTGCAGCCACGGCGAGGAAGTCTGGTCCATGGCCATCCTGCTCAAGGAAGCCGGCCTGCTGGACCGCACCATCCTCTACGCCACCGACATCAACCCGCAGGCGCTGCAGCGTGCCGAGGCTGGCGTGTTCCCGCGCGATCGCGCCGCGCAGTTCAGCCGCAACTACCTGGCCTCGGGCGGCACCGGCTCGCTGTCGGACTACTACACCTGCGCCTACGACGCGATCGCCTTCGACCGCGGCCTGCGCCGCCAGATCATGTTCGCCGACCACAGCCTGGCCACCGACGCGGTGTTCTCCGAGTTGCACCTGGTCTCCTGCCGCAACGTGCTGATCTACTTCACCCCGGCGCTGCAGGACCGCAGCATCGGCCTGTTCCGGGACTCGCTGGTGCGCGGCGGCTTCCTGGGGCTGGGCAGCCGGGAGACCCTGCAGTTCGGGGCCCACGCCCGGGCCTTCGAGCCCATCCATGTCCAAGCCGATGTCAAGCTCTACCGGCGCCTACCCGACGCCGCGCCGCACGACATCACGCCTACCACTCGCAGGACCACGCCGCCATGGAACACACGCTGATGCCGACGCTCGATGCTCCGGTTCTTGCTCCGGCTCCGGCCGCCGAACCGGTCACCACGCCCCCCGCGCCGCCGCGAGCGCCGCTGAACATCCTGGTGGTGGACGACAACCCCCAGAGCCTGCTGGCCATGCAGGCCGCGCTGGCCGACGAGGACCTGACCGTGCTGGTGGCCGAGTCCGGCCATGCAGCGCTGGAGTTGCTGCTGGTGCACGACGACATCGTGCTGGCCCTGCTGGACGTGCAGATGCCGGTGATGGACGGCTACACGCTGGCCGAGCTGATGCGTGGCAGCGAACGCACGCGCCATGTGCCGATCATCTTCCTGACCGCCGGCGCCCGCGAGGCGCAGCGCATGTTCCGCGGCTACGAGGCCGGCGCGGTGGACTTCCTCTACAAGCCGGTGGACCCGCAGGTGCTGGACGGCAAGATCAAGGTCTTCGTCGACCTGCACCGCCAGCGCCAGCTGCTGGCCACCAAGGTGGCCGAGCTCGAGCGCCTGGCCCGCACCAACGCGCTGATGCTGGCCGCGCTGTCGCACGACATCCGCGAGCCGCTGACGGTGCTGATGCTCAATGCCGAGATGATGATCCGCCGCAGCGAGCTGCCGACGCTGCAGAAGGCCGGCGCCCGCATGAAGGCCGCCACCACGGTGCTCGGCCGGCAGGTGGACCACCTCGTCAACCTCGGCCGCATGCCCGACGGCGAGCTGAAGCCGGTGCTGGCGCGCGGCGACCTGGCGCGGCTGGTGGAGCAGCGGCTGCAGGTGGGCGTCAACCAGGCGCTGCTGTGGGTGCCCTGCACCTTCGAGAGCGAGGGCGACCCGATGGCCGACTTCGACGCCCGGCTGGTGGCCGACGCGATCGACCACCTGCTGCTGCAGGCGGCCACCCATGCCGGTGACGCTCAGATAACTGTTTACCTGGACGGCACCGCGCGCCGCGCGATCCGCCTGAGCCTGTGCTTCGACCTGGTGCTCAGCGACGCTGCGGCGCGCTACCTGTTCGGCGCCGGCAAGACGGTGGAGGGCATGACCGCCACCCAGGTCGGCTCCGGCCTGCAGGGCCCGCAGGACATCGCCCGGGCGCACGGCGGCTCATTGATCGGCAGCTCCCGCCAGGGCCACGGCACCCGCTTCGAGCTGATGCTGCCGCGCGGCTGGTCGGATATATAGACCCTCGCCCAAAGGGGACGCACCGGATGGCGGGATCGACCCGCCACCCGACGCACCTGGGCCGGCTCGGGCCGGAATGCGCGTGCTCAGGGCTACGCCGAGGCGGTGTGTGGCGCCGCGGGGGCTTGCCCGGGGGGAAGGTCCGGCTCCGCCTCTCCCTGCGAGAGATGGCTGGGCAGGCGAGCCTCGACGGTGGTGCCCTGGCCCGGGCTCGAACTCACGCTGAGCTCACCCTGCTCGGCCTCCACCCGGAAGCGCATGCCCAGCAGGCCGTGCTTGGCGCGGCCGACCTGGCTGGCGTCGAAGCCGCGGCCGTTGTCGCTGACGCGCACCAGCACGCCGCCGTCGGCCTCCTCCTTCAGCAACACCCGCACCTCGCTGGCCTGCGCGTACTTGGCCACGTTGGTCAGCGATTCCTGCACCAGGCGGAACACGCTGAGCTGCCCGCTGGCGGCCAGGCTCACCGGCGCCAGCTCGACGACCACGCTCAGGTTCATCTGCTTGGCCACGTCGCGGCACAGGATCTCCAGCGCCGGCACCAGGCCCAGCTGGTCCAGCGTGGACGGGCGAAGGTCCTCGATGATGCGGCGCTTCAGCGCGATGCCGGCGTTCAGCGTCTCGACCAGGTGGGTGATGCGGGGCAGCACCTCGGGCAGGGCCTGCTGCAGCTTGGGGCGCACGCGGGCCACGTCGAGCTTGGCGGCCGTGAGCAGCGCGCCGAGCTCGTCGTGGAGATCGCGGGCCAGGCGGGCGCGCTCGTCCTCGCGGGCGGTCTGCAAATGCTGGGCGAGCTCGGTCAGCTCGGCGGTGCGGCGCAGCACCTCGCGCTCCAGCCGCTCGCGCTCGGCCTGCAGCAGCTCCTGCTGCAGTTCGCGCTGGCGGTCCAGCTGGCGGCCCTGGCGCAGGAACATGGTGACCACCAGCAGGCTGACCGCCGTCATCGCCGCCACGCCGACGCGGTTCAGCAGCAGCGTGTCGAACACATTGCCGGTGGCGGCGGCGATCAGCTGGTTCTCGTGGGCCAGCAGCGCCTCGGCGTTGCTGCGGATCGCCTCCATGTGGTTGCGGCCGATGTCGGTCATCAGCAGCTCCTGGGCGGCGTCCACCTTGCCCTCGTCGTACAGGCGCAGTTCTTCCTTGAGCTCGCTGAGCTTGGTCTGGGCGGAGTTGGCGATCTTCTCGCGCAGCGCTTCCGATTCCTTGTGCTTGAGCTTGGCGTAGAGCACGCGCAGCGTCTCCAGGCCCTCCAGCGTGTCCACCGAGGCGAAGCGGTAGGGCTCCAGGTACTCGGGCCGGCCGGTCAGCAGGTAGCCGCGCTGGCCGGCCTCGGCGTCGGTCACGCGGCCGACCACCTCGATCAGCTTCATCTTGGCCTTGTTCATCTCGACCAGGGTCGAGAGCTGGGAGTCGGCGCCGTAGTAGGCCGACTCGCTGATGGCCAGCATCAGCCCGGCCACCAGGATGGCCAGCGGGAGCGCGAAGGCGCTGCGCTGCAGCTTCAGGAAGGTCAGGCCGGCGAACTTCATTGGTGGCTGGGATTTTCCGGCACGCTCTCGCAATAGGCGAGCAGTTCCTCCAGTTCGGCGGACTTGTCGAACACCCGGTCCGCCCCGAGCAGCAGGCAGCGCCGGCGCATCTCGGTGGTGGCGTAGTTGCTGAGCACCACCAGCTTCATCCCGGGCCGCAGCGCCTTGGCATGCGACAGCACCTCCAGCCCGGTGCCCGTCTTCAGGAAGATGTCGATGATCATCAGGTCGCAGCTGCTGTCCGGGCCCTGCAGCCAGCGCAGCGCGGCCTGCTCGTCCTCGGCGCAGCCGACCACGCGCATGCCCAGCATTTCCTCGAAGGTGGCGATCAGGTTCTCGCGGATGACCGGGCTGTCCTCGACGAGGAAGCAGCTCAAGGTGGGTCGCGCGGCGCTCAGGGGATCGACGGAGGGGTTCATGGACGAGGTCGCGGCCATCATACGGTCGCCCTGGTGGGGGCCTGGCCGAGATGTCGCCCCATTGTCGCCAGGGCGCGCCGATGAGTCTTGTACGTCAAGCACTTGGGTCCTTGTCAGCGCTGTCCTACAGCGGCGGTCTTGGGGTCGGTCTTCGGGTCGGGTTGCGCTTCGGCCTGCCGCGCCAGATCCAGCCCGCGCAGCGCCACCTGGCATTGCTCGGCATCGGCGCGGGCCTGCTTGTCGCCGGTGTCGATCAGCGGCAGCAGGGCCGCCAGCGGGTTGATCGCCGCCAGCGCCGCGGCGGGCACCAGGCGGCGCACCAGCGGGCCCTTCTGCAGCGAGATGTCGGGCTTGCCGAAGGTGCCGTTGATCTGGATGGGCGTGCGCAGCGCCAGCGGGCTGATGTCCTTGGGCGCCACGTGCAGCGTGAGGCCCAGCCGTTCGGTGGCCAGCGAGACGCCGCCGTCCACCCGCAGCGCCGAGTCCTTGGTGTCCACCAGCATGAAGGCCGGCCGCACCATGCCCTCGCTGGCGCGCAGGTCGGCCGCCGCGCAGTCCACCGGCAGCGCGTCGTCGCCCTTGATCATCAGGCCCAGGGTCTGGGCCACGTCGATGCCGCTCTCCTCGATCAGCTTGTGCGAGACGGTGCCGCGGTTCCAGAACAGCTGGGCACGGCCGCTGGCGGAGGCCAGCATCTCGGCGGTGGAGCGGCCGCGGCCCTGCAGGTCCAGCTCGGCGGCGAGCCGGCCGGTCACCGGGGCGGCGCTGAGCCACTGCTCCAGCTTCAGCCCGCGCAGGCTCAGCCGGGTGTCCCATTTCGCGCTGGGCTGGGTGCCGTCCACCTTGATGCGGCCGGTGATGCGGCCCTGGGCCAGCCGGGCGTCGATGTCCTGCAGCGTCAGCACGCCGTCCTGCAGGATCAGCCGGGTGCGCAGCGGCGCGATCGATTCGAGCCGCTCGACGCCGGACTCCAGCCGCGTGATGTCCATGCGCACGTCTGCGTTCATCGCGCGCAGCGAGGGCAGGTCGAAGGGCCGGTCAGGCAGCACCCGGCCGGGGCCGGCGGTGCGCGCCGCGGTGGGCTGGCCCGGCGGCGGCGCCATCGCCACCACCTTCTTCAGGCCCAGGCCGGCCTTGGGCGCCGGGCCGATGACGGTGCTGCGCGTGCCGATGGCCGGCCCCAGGTCGGCCAGCCACAGGATCGGGCTCTGCAACTGGCCGCTGAGCATCGGCACGGCCTGGCTGCGGTCGAACACGAACTCGCCCTTGAGCACGCTGCGGCCGACGGTGGCCTGGTGCACCTGCGTGGTCCAGCGCGGGCCGCTGCGCAAGAGGTGGCCCCGCATCGTGAACGGCGGCGTGGTGGGCAGGGTGACGCCCAGCGGCTGGCCCGCCGCGGCCAGCGAGGGGCCGCGCAGCGCGTAGTCGCCGTCGAGGCCCTGGGTGGCGAGCAGGTCTCGTACCGTGCCGCGGAAGTCCAGCCCCGCCTGGCCCAGCTCCACCTTGAACACCACCGGCACCGCGGGCGCCTTCGGGTCTGACGACAGCCAGGGCAGGGCGGAGCCGCTCTGCAGGCTGGCGCGCAGCGGCGCGGCGCGGTAGCGGCCTTCGGCATGGGCGACCAGCTTGGCGTCCCGCAGGTCGAAGCCGTCCTGCATCTCGAAGTCGCCCACCATCGACAGCGCGGACACGCGGTCGTCGACGATGGCCGAGCCCTTGCCGACGCTGAACTGCTCGAAGCGCACGCCGTCGAAACCGTGCGAGGGCGCGGCGTCCGGCGGGCCGAACTGCCAGCTCGCGCGGCCATCGGCCAGGCGCTGGATGCGCAGCGCCACATTGGCCGCCTCCAGCGACTTGATGCGCAGCGGCTGGCCGCGGCGGAAGGCGAACAGGTCGGCGTAGTGCAGCTTCAGCGTCACATCCTGCGCCACCAGCGTGGAGCCCAGCGTGCTCCATTCCGGCGCGCCGACCTCCATCTGGTCGAGCTGCAGCTTCACCCCGCCCAGCAGGTGCAGCCGCCAGCGCGCGCCGCCGCCGGCGAAGCTCACCTGGCGGTTCAGCCGCTGGCTGGTCCAGTCCTCGGCGGGGCGGCGCAGCATCGGCCAGCCTCGCCATTCGCAGATCGCCAGCGCGCCGACGATCAGCACGACCAGCCCGAGACCCCCACCGATCCAGCGCCACTTGTGGCTGGGGCGGTGCGTGGCGACTGAGGGTGGGACGGTGGACATGCGTCATGGTCGCCGCTGCGGCGCGCCGATGCCATCGGCCCAGGGCCCCCGTGCCTGTCGGGCGCGTCCTACGGCGTTCACAAACAGTCACGTTCATGGTCGTTTACCTGCCGTGGGCACAGGGCTTGCCGCCCTCTGGTGCGCACCCGCCCCAAAGGCGGGACTCCTTTTCATTCGAATGCACTCGCAAAGGAAATCGACATGAACCAAGCACCCCGACTCACGTCCGCACGATGGCGCCCCTGCCTTGCTTTCATCGCCCTCGGCGCCGCCGCCCTCGCGGCCCAGGCCGAACCCTTCACCGCGGGCAGCGGCTACATGGGGCTGAACGTCGGCAAGCCCTCGTTCAAGACCGACTGCGGCAACGCCGGCTTCAACTGCGACAACCCCAACGCCTCGTTCAAGCTGTACGGCGGGGCCATGTTCAACCAGCACTTCGGCGCCGAACTGGGCTACCTGAACATGGGCAAGGCCGAGCGCGGCGGCGGCCATAGCAAGGCCGAGGGCATCAACATGAGCCTGGTGGGCCACGTGCCGCTGGGCGAAAGCCGCTTCGGCGCCTTCGCCAAGGGCGGCGCCACCTATGGCCGCACCCGTGTCGATGCGCAGTCCGCCTCGGGTATCGCGACCGGCCGCGAGAGCGGCTGGGGCGGGGCCTACGGCGCCGGCGTGGACTATGCGCTGAGCCCGACGTCCGCCGTCGTGCTGGAGTGGGAGCACCACGACTTCCGCTTCCCGGGCACCGGCCGCGAGGGCGTGGCCGCCACCAGCCTGGGCTTCGTCAAGCGCTTCTGAGCATGGGCACGCAGAAGGACTCCGACAAGCCCGTGCCGCCCCCGGCGCCCGCGCCGGCGCCACAGGACGGCCCGCTGGACGTCCCCGGCGGACGCCGCAGCGACCGCGACGGCAAGTTCGAGGGCGATCACCGGCCCTCGCGCTGAGAACGGCCGGCGGGCCGTCGGCATAATCGTCTACTTCGACGGGAGCCGAAAGAGACGATGCGACGACAGGATCCGCAGCACGAAAGCCGTTTTCTTCTCGCCGACCAGCCGGGCCCGCGCCGGGGCCTGGCCGGTTTCCTCCCCCTGGGTTCGCTGCTGAGCTTCGGCCTGGCGGTGCTGGCCATCATCGCGGTGGGCAGCTTCTCGCTGAGCACGCTGCAGGACCGCACCGCCGCCGCGGACCAGATGTCCCACACGCTGGAGGTGATCGAGCAGCTGCAGACGACCGCCTCGATCCTGAAGGACGCCGAGACCGGCCAGCGCGGCTACCTGCTGACCGGCAACGAGAGCTACCTGCTGCCCTTCACGGCTGCCAAGGGCGCCATCGGCGGCTCGGTGCGCATGCTGCGCGAACTGACCGCCGACAACCCGCGGCAACAGACCCGTGTCGACCAGTTGCAGCAGCTGGTGCGCGACAAGCTGGCCGAGCTCGAAGAAAGCATCGCGCTCAAGCGCGCCGGCAAGAGCGAGGACGCGCTGACGCTGGTGCGCACCGACCGCGGCCGCGTGGTGATGGAGCGCATGCGCAGCGTGCTGGCCGACATGGAGCGCGAGGAGCGCGGCCTGGGCGCCGAGCGCCGCGTCGCCTGGGACCGCACCGCCGTCGCCTCGCTGGTGGTCACGCTGGGCGGCTCGGCCCTGCTGCTGGTGCTGGTCAGCATCGCCGCGGTGATGACCTCGCGCAACTACCGCGCCCGCGAGCAGGAGGCCTGGCTGCGCGCGGGCCATGCCGGCCTCAACGAGGAGCTGCAGGGCGACCGCGACCTGGACAGCCTGGCGGACAAGGCGCTGGTCTTCCTGGCCCGCCGGGTCGGCGCGCAGGTCGGCGCACTCTATCTGGCGCAGCAGGACGGCAGCTTCCAGCGCATCGGCGGCTACGCGCTGCCGGACGAGGCGCTGAATCCGCGTTCAACACTCTCGCCCGCAGCCGCCGGCCTGCTGGGCCAGGCGATCCGCGACGGGCGGGCCATCCATGTGGGCGAGGTGCCCGAGGGCTTCTGGCCGATCAGCGCCGGCACCGGCCGCAGCCCGGCGGGCGAACTGCTGGTGCTGCCGATCAGCGTGGACGGGCTGGTGCAGTGCGTGCTGGAGCTGGGCTTCTTCCGGCGCAGCGAGCCGGCCGACCTGCTGCTGCTGGACCGCGTATCCGAATCGCTGGCGATGGCGCTGCGCGCGTCCATGGACCGCACGCGGCTGCAGGAACTGCTGCTGGAGACGCAACGCCAGTCCGAGGAACTGCAGGTCCAGCAGGAGGAACTGCAGGCCAACAACTCGGAGCTCGAGGAGCAGAGCCGCGCGCTGCGCGACTCACAGCTGCGGCTGGAGGCCCAGCATGCCGAGCTGGAGCAGACGAACGTGCAGCTGGAGGAACAGGCGGCCCAGCTGGAACTGCAGCGCGCCGACCTGACCGAAGCCCAGGCGCAGCTGACCGAGAAGGCCCAGACGCTGGAACGCACCAGCCAGTACAAGAGCGAGTTCCTGGCCAATATGAGCCACGAGCTGCGCACGCCGCTGAACTCCACGCTGATCCTGGCCAAGCTGCTGGCCGACAACAAGAACGGCAACCTCAGCGACGAGCAGGTGCGCTTCGCCCAGACCATCTCGGCCGCCGGCAACGACCTGCTGGTGCTGATCAACGACATCCTGGACATCTCCAAGATCGAGGCCGGCAAGCTGGAGGTGAGCTTCGAGGATGTGCCGCTGCAGCGCATCGTCCACTCGCTGGAGACCACCTTCGCGCCGCAGGCGCGCCAGCGCGGGCTGGAGTTCCGCGTCGAGCGCGCGCCGGGGCTGCCGCCGGACATCGAGACCGACGAGGCCCGCCTCGGCCAGATCCTGAAGAACCTGGTCTCCAACGCGCTCAAGTTCACCGAGGCCGGCCATGTCACCCTGAAGATCGGCGCCAGCGGCGAGCCCGGCCGGGAGCGGCTGGACTTCGCCGTCCATGACACCGGCATCGGCGTGCCCGACGAGCAGCGCGACATGATCTTCGAGGCCTTCCGCCAGGCCGACGGCAGCACCCACCGCAAGTACGGCGGCACCGGGCTGGGTTTGTCGATCTCGCGGACGCTGGCCCGGCTGCTGGGCGGGGACATCGCGCTGAGGAGCCGCGTCGGCCACGGCAGCGTGTTCACGCTGAACCTGCCGCGCGCGCAGCAGCCGGATTTCATCGCCGAGCCCGAACTGCCGCCGTCCGAGGCCGCCGAGCCGCCGGTGCTGGACGACGACAGCGCGGCGCTGGCGCTCCGGCACGACCCCCGCACCATCCTCGTCATCGAGGACGACCCGCATTTCGCCGGCGTGCTGCGCGACGTGGTGCGCGAGATGGGCTTCCCGGTGGTGCTGGCCGACCGCGCCGCCGACGGGCTGCGCGCCGCAGCCCGCTTCCAGCCCAGTGCCATCGTGCTGGACATGAAGCTGCCCGACATGTCCGGCTTCGCGGTGCTGGAGCAGCTCAAGCGCACGCCCGCGCTGCGCCATATCCCGGTCCATGTGATGTCGGTCAGCGACTATGCCCAGGAGGCCCTGGAGATGGGCGCGATCGGCTATGCGCTGAAGCCGGTCAGGCGCGAGGAGCTGCAGCAGGCGCTGCGCCGGCTCGAGGCCAAGGTGACCCAGGGCCTGCGCCGGGTGCTGGTGGTCGAGGACGATGCACGCCAGCGCGACAGCATCGAGCAGCTGCTGGCGGCGGACGGGGTCGAGATCGTCGGCGTCGCCACCGCCGAGGAGGCGCTGGCCCAGCTCCAGGCCGGCACCTTCGACTGCATGGTGATGGACCTGCACCTGCCCGGCGTCAGCGGCTCCGAGCTGCTGGACCGCATGTCGCAGCGCGAGGAACTGGCCTTCCCGCCGGTGATCGTCTACACCGGCCGGGCGCTGTCGCGCGCCGAGGAGGACGCGCTGCGGCGCTACTCCAAGAGCATCATCATCAAGGGCGCGCGCTCGCCGGAACGGCTGCTGGACGAGGTCACGCTGTTCCTGCACCAGGTGGAGTCGCGCCTGCCGCCGGAGCGCCAGCGCATGCTGAAGGCGGCGCGCGAGCGCGAGGCGCTGCTGGAAGGGCGACGGGTGCTGATCGTCGAGGACGACGTGCGCAACATCTTCGCGCTCTCGGCCGCGCTGGAGCCCAAGGGCATGAAGATCGAGATCGCCCGCAACGGCCGGGAGGCGCTGGAAGCGCTGGCCCGCGGGCCGGTCGACATGGTGCTGATGGACGTGATGATGCCGGAGATGGACGGCATCACCGCCACGCAGGAGATCCGCAGGCAGCCGCAGTTCCAGCGCCTGCCGATCATCGCGCTGACCGCCAAGGCGATGAAGGACGACCACGACCGCTGCCTGGCCGCCGGCGCCAACGACTACATCGCCAAGCCGCTGGACGTCAACAAGCTGCTTTCATTGATGCGCGTCTGGATGCAGCGGCAGACGTAACGGCGGGTCACGGGCATCGGCCTTGCCGCACACGGTGGACCTTCTTCCATCAAGGAGTTCCATCATGAACAAGAGCAAGACGATCATCGTGCTGAGCGGCCTGTGCCTCGCGCTGGGCGCCCACGCGCATGACCCGGCGGCAGACGGCAGCCGCAGCCGCGGCGAGGTGAAGGCCGAGCTGCGCGAGATGCGCGCCTCGGGCGAGCTGGCCCGGGTGGACGGCGAGGACCGCAGCGCCACCGTCGCCCCGCAGGAGATCACCACGCCGGCGCTGACCCGCCGCGAGGTGCGCCAGGACCTGGAGGCTGCCAAGGCCAACGGCATGCTGGCCGCGCTGAACAGCGAGGACCCGATGGCGATGCAGCGCTGGCGCGAGCAGCACCCGACGCTGCAGGGCCGGCTGATCGCCGGCTGATCGCGCTACTTCAGCCGCGGCGCGGGCGGAAGGGCCGGCCGGGCCAGTTCCCCGGCCCGCATCCGGCCCACCGCGGCCATGACGGCGCGTGCCACGTCGCGTGCCTCTTCCTGTACCGCCGCGTCGGCATCGAGCCCGCGGTGGCTGCTCCAGTACGGTTCCCAGTAGCCGATGTAGCGGTCCAGCGTGGAAGGCCCCGGCGCGGCGATCAGGCCCATCCAGTCCAGCCAGTCCGACAGCGCCCGGCGCTGGCCCTCGATGCCGGCCACGTCGCCGTGCACCAGCAGGCCGTAGATGCGGCCGGCCAGGTGCTTGGGATAGTCCCAGCCCGCCTGTTCGATCGCCTTGGCCTCGGCGGCCTTCTTGCCGTGGGTGCTGCTGACGTCGGGGTTGCCGCCGTCCGCGCAGACCAGCCTGTCGATCATCAGCTTCAGCGGACTGGGCGACTGGTACCAGTAGGTCGGGGCCAGCACGATCACGCCGTGCGCGGCGACCCAGCGTTCGTAGATATCGGCCATCCAGTCGCCGGTCTGGCCCAGTGCATGGTTGGGATAGCAGCTGCAGGGCCAGTGGCACAGCGGCATCGCGGTGGCCACGCAGCCCTTGCAGGGGTGGATGGCGCGCCCGTAGTCGGAAGTGAGCAGGCTCAGGTCCAGCAGGTCGGCGGTGGCGCCCAGCCCGCGCACGACCGCTGCCGCGCTGCGGGCGAGCCGCCAGGTCTTGGAGATCTCGCCGGGGCAGCTGCCGTCGTTGCGCGCGCTGCCGCAGATGATCAGCACGCGCGGCTTGCCCTTCGGGTCGGCCTGCACACGCTGGGCCCTGGCGAGCCGGCGTCGGGTGTCCAGCCACTCGACCGAGGCCTCGTAGGCCGGATCGGCCGCGCCCTTGCCGATCGGGCGGGTGAGTGGCGCCTTGCGGCCCTCGACGTAGGCCTGCCAGGCAATCTCCTCGAGCCGGCCGATGGCCTCGGCCTCGGCAGCGAAGGCCGGATCCTGGTAGCGCTGGCGGAAGCGCTCGCCGAACTCGCGGCGCTTCAAGGGTGCGGGGGCCTGGCCCGTGCGGATGTCGTCTGGCATGCCGCCAGCGTCGTCGCGGCGGTGTAACAGACCTTGTAGGACAAGATGCCACAGCCCTGTCAGACAAGGGCGCGTCCGCACGGCGGCGCCCCTGTAGGCACCCCAAGCCGCGCTACCCTGCGGGCTCGCGCCTGTAACGGCGCTTACAGCTCGGGTGAGACCGTGAGTGCAAAGTCAGGCAGTGACTGGAGGCAGCACCTTGCGCAGCAGCGAAGGCTCGAAGGGCTTGCGGATGTAGTGGTCGAAACGGGAGAAGGTGTCGGACACGCGGTCGCCGGCATCGCCCCAGCCGGTCACGGCGATCAGCACCACCTCGTCGCCGTAGAGCTCGCGCAGGCGGTCCGACAGCTCGCAGCCGCCCATGCCGGGCATGTCGATGTCCAGCAGCACGCAATGCGGCCGCCAGCCCTCGATCAGTTCCAGCGCCTGCGCGCCACTGGTGGCGGTGCGCACCGCGTAGCCGTCCAGCTCCAGCGACATGGCCAGCGTCTCGGCCATGTCGGCCACGTCGTCCACGACGACGACCCTCACCTCATCCATTCGCCATTCCTTGTGGTCATCCCGCCAATGTGCCGCCAAAGGGCGGCGGCTGCAAGGCGAGGTCAGTTTACATAACGCGTTACTTGCTAGATCAGTCAGAGGGAACAGCATGAAAGTCATGGACGACGTCGTGGCGGCGGTTTCGCCTGCCGAGCAGCTCAACACCCTGCTGACGGCCCTGAGCGGCTTGCGCCGCGGCGACGCCAGCGTGCGCATGCCGGTGCACTGGACCGGCGTGGCCGGCAAGGTGGCGGACGTGTTCAACGAGGTGGTCGAGCAGAACGCGCAGATGGCCGCCGAGCTGGCCCGGCTGCGCCAGGTGGTGGGCAAGGAGGGCCTGCTGAAGCAGCGGGCGTCCCTGAGCGAATCACGCGGCTTCTGGGGCCAGAGCATCGAGTGCATCAACTCGCTGATCGACGACCTGGTGCACCCGACCTCCGAGGTGGCTCGCGTGATCGGCGCGGTGGCCCAGGGTGACCTGACCAAGTCGATGGCGCTGGAGGTGGAGAACCGGCCGCTGGAGGGCGAGTTCCTGCGCACCGCCAAGACCATCAACAAGATGGTGGAGCAGCTCGGCAACTTCTCCGCGGAAGTGACCCGCGTGGCCCGCGAGGTGGGCACCGAGGGCAAGCTGGGCGGCCAGGCCAAGGTGAAGGGCGTGGCCGGCACCTGGAAGGACCTGACCGACTCGGTCAACTCGATGGCCGGCAACCTGACCGACCAGGTGCGCAACATCGCCGACGTGACCACCGCGGTGGCGCAGGGCGACCTGTCCAAGAAGATCGACGTGGACGTCAAGGGCGAGTTCCTGACGCTGAAGAACACGATCAACACGATGGTGGACCAGCTGCGTTCGTTCGCGTCGGAAGTGACGCGGGTGGCGCGTGAAGTCGGCACCGAAGGGGCTCTGGGCGGCCAGGCGCGGGTGGAAGGCGTGTCGGGCACCTGGAAGGACCTGACCGATTCGGTCAACTCGATGGCGGGCAACCTCACATCGCAGGTGCGCAACATCGCGGACGTGACCAAGGCGGTGGCCGCGGGCGACCTGTCCAAGAAGATCACCGTGGACGTGAAGGGCGAGATCCTCGAGCTGAAGAACACCGTCAACACGATGGTGGACCAGCTGCGGTCGTTTGCTGCGGAGGTGACTCGCGTGGCCCGCGAGGTGGGCACCGAAGGCAAGCTGGGCGGCCAGGCCGACGTGCAGGGCGTGGCCGGCACCTGGAAGGACCTCACCGAGTCGGTCAACTTCATGGCCGGCAACCTCACATCGCAGGTGCGCAACATCGCGGAAGTGACGACGGCCGTGGCGGCCGGCGACCTCTCCAAGAAGATCACCGTGGACGTCAAGGGCGAGATCCTCGAGCTGAAGAACACGATCAACACGATGGTGGACCAGCTGCGATCGTTCGCCGCGGAAGTGACGCGTGTCGCCCGCGAGGTGGGTACCGAAGGCAAGCTCGGCGGCCAGGCCGACGTGCAGGGCGTCGCGGGTACGTGGAAGGACCTGACCGACTCGGTCAACTCGATGGCGTCGAACCTCACATCGCAGGTGCGGAACATCGCGGACGTGACGAAGGCGGTGGCGGCGGGCGACCTCTCGAAGAAGATCACCGTGGACGTGAAGGGCGAGATC
>NZ_LYVQ01000047.1 GCF_001984095.1 Pelomonas sp. KK5 | reverse complement strand
GCGGAGAAGCGGCGCGCACAGCACATGCCGCCGTGCGCGCCGCTTCAGGCCCGGGTCACTTCTTGGCGTCGAAGTCCGGGTTGTCTTCCTCGTTGATGGGCGCCAGCACGCCCATCGTCAGTTCCTTCGCGTCGCCGAGGTCGACGACTTCCGGTGCTTGCGTGGTCTTGTCCATGGTGGACTCCTTTCAGTTGAGAGAGCGAATCGCCCTGGGCGGAATTGCTTTCGGGCGGGCTCAAGGTAGCGTCGGCGGTGGTGGGAGTCGATGGTTTCGGCCGTTGATGCGCGAGCGTTCGGTGCAGCCGTCGTTGATGCCTACAGGGGCGCGACCGGCGGTCGTGCTTCTGGCGCCGAGGGCACGACATCAACCATTGTTCGGATGAGGCGCATCGCAGCGTCCGCTGGTTACAAAGTGCGCAAATCGCACTATTGACGGGTCGCTAGGGTTTTGGCGCTGAGGTTTTGCGTCGCTGAAACGTCAATAGACCATGAGCAATGAAATTGCCGCCGCCAGGGAGGCGGAATCTGGCAGCCATACATGGAGCCTGTGCTGGCAGGCAGCTGCCGGCAGAGATTTCCTGGTGCATCGATCGCTGCCCGAGGACATCCGCGGTCGCCTGATCGCGGCCCACCGTCGTCGCGGCCGCGTGCTTGTCGACTTCGTCATCCTTCATACGGAGATCCACGTCGTGTCGCGACTGAGGCCCGGCGATTCGATCGAGAGCGTTGCCAGGTCCATTGCCAACGTGGTGTCACGGTGGGTGCGCGAAATTCAACCTTCGAGCGACCATGTCATGGCCGGCAAGTACCGGGCGCAGCGATTCGATTCCGATGCTGATGTGAGGGAGGAAATCCGAATGCTCGCCTGGCTTCCGGTCGCCAGGGCGGCGTGCGCCATGAAGCACCACTATCCGCACGCGGCGCTGCGGTACGCCATGGGCCTTCGACCCGGCGGTGACTTTGACGCGCTTCCGCTCTTGCTCTACTTCGGCGAGAACGTCGCCTCGGCCCGACCGGAGATGAGCCGGCAGCTGGAGAAGCCGCCTTCGGGGGAAGAATGGCGCGCCTGGGAATTGAATCGCGGCCTGCATCTGGCGACAGGCAGCGTGGGGCCGCGGCCGTTTATGGCGAGGAAGGTGGCAGGCCCCGCTGCCAGGATCATCGCGGCCAGTGGGGGCTATGGCATCGATGGCGCGCTGGAGCTTCTCGAGATATGGGTGGGTGCTCGAATTCAGCCGGCGGCCCCGATCGACCTTCATCAGGCGGATGACATGGTGGCTGCGCGGGGGCGGGCATTGGTGGGATGTCTTGCCGTTTCCATCCAGCTCTGCTCAGCGTCTTCGGTGGCTCGGCATTTCCATCTTGCCAAGTCCACCTTGTGCGAGCGCATGGCGCGCTGTAAGGAACTACCTGCGGATCGCTTGATACTGCGTACGGCGCCTCAGCGAATCGTCGAGGAAGCCACCGCGCTGCGCGATGTCGCCCAAGCTCGTTCGCAGCCGCCGGACGAGATTTAAGCCCACGGCGGGCAATGGTGGACAGTGGCTCAGTGCGATAGCTGACGCGTTTCACTCCAACTGTCGAGGTCAGTCTGACGCCATGCGACGGCACGATCGCCGATGCGAACGGGCCTTGGAAACTTCCCTTCCGAGATCAGCCGATAGATCGTCGAGCGACCCAGGCTCGTCATCCGAAGGACCGAAGGCATGCGAAGAAATGTCTGCGGCGTGGTGTCTTGCCCGGCTGGGTCATGCGCTTGTGCTTGCATGGGACGCTCCTGGATGGGGACGGATCCACTCTATGCCTGCCGCGCTTCAGCGGTGCGATGAAAATTGACTCAAATCTCGCAGGGACAGGATGTGATCGGCGATGGAGAAAACCGTGTCGCTGGTTTCGCCGGCGTCGCCGCTTACGACGCGCCCGCAAAGTGACTGGATTCCTCCTCCAGCGCGCTGGCGAGCATGCCGCTCATGTTGACAAGCAGGCGCACGGCCTGTCTCATCGTCAGGTCGGCGCGCGTGCTCTGAAGGTTGGCCTCGGCCATGCGGAAGGTGCTGCCGAGTTTCGCTGCGGCGCCGATAAGTTCTGGGGCCGGCCGCTCGAGCGAGATCGTCATGCGAAGGACCTGCGCGTCGAGGTCTGCCTGTTCAAGGTAGGCCAGCAGCTGGCGTTGCCAGGTCTTGCCTCGGTTCAGCTGACGGCGGAGCAGTTGCGCCAAGTCGTCGACGTCGACGATGGCCTTCACGATGGACGCGATGCGTTCGTTCGGGAGCTTTTCGGGTGATGCTTGCACGACGAGATTTTCCTACATCGGCTGATCGATCAGCGGCGGCTGATGAACGCAGCGTTGCGACTCGGTCCTGGTGGTGCGGTCCTTTGCACCGGAGGGCGACGCAAGGCTGCCGTCCCGCTGATCGCGTGGGCGGGGGATCGACGTCAGCTCGATGGCGTTGACGTCATCGCCACGACTTGATTCCGCCCTCTGGCCTTAGGCTTCGTAGAGTCCCTTGTCCGCGCGCTGGTAGACGGCTTCCCAGCTCTTGTCGGCCGCCGTGCCGTCCGTGAAGCCGGCGCTGATCGTGCATCGAATCGAGTGCCCCTGCACCGCAAACGGGTGGGACTCGATCGCTTGCCTGAGCCGATCCAAGCGGGCGCTTGCGGCGTCCCGCGGAATTCCCAGCATCGCGAGTCCGAACTCCTCGCCGCCGAGGCGTGCCAGGAGATCGGTGTCGCGGACGTTCGCCCGGAGCCGAGCCGCCACCTGTTTCAATACCGCATCACCGGTGTCGTGGCCATACTGGTCGTTCACCAGCTTGAAGTGATCGATGTCGATGATGGCCAGCGTCAGCGAGGACGAGCTCGCGGCAAGCCGCCAGGCCTCTCGTTCCATGAACGCCTCGAACGTGCGCCGATTGGCCAAGCCCGTCACTACGTCGGTCTGGGCGTCCCGCTTCCACTGCGACTTGCTCAGGAAGATCACGGCGGACGTGCGCTCGCGCTGTGCGCAGTTGACCCAGGCCAGCAGGACGACGCAGCCATACAGGCCGAGCACGTACAGCCATTGCGCCACCGATGGTGCGGGCGGGAGCACCAACGGGACACTGATTGCCGCCAGCAGCACGTTGATCCAAACATCGCGGGCATGCACGAGCGCGAAGACGCTGGCGAACATGATGATCAGGAGGCCCGGAAACTGCATCAGCGTGTCCGGGCCGAAGGTCGTGCCGACGGCCAACTGTCAAGCATACATCCCGACGTACAGGAGTAGGGACTGCAGCCGCACCGTAGGTGCCCACAGGCGGACGAACCCGAGAAGGCCCAGCGCCAGGCCAGCGCCGACCACGCGCACGTTGGCGCCTGTCCCCCAGCCGCCTTCCCGCGCCATGTCCCACACCACGAAGGACGCCATCGCCGGCACGGCCAGCAGGAAGGTGGGCATGACCAGCGGCTCCCGGAACGCGGTCTGCATCTGCCGGAAACCGGCGAGCTCGTCGGCACTCATCGTCGGGAGCTGCAAGCTTTCTCGAAGCGATGTCGCTGCGCGGGCGGAGGGATGGGAGCTGTGCATGGGGTGGTCGGGACATCTCGATCGCAAGTCTTCGATTCTGGCCGGCATTGCGCCACGCCACCCGTGACAGCTTGTCGCCGCCAGAAACGCTAGGCAGGCGCCGCTCAGCTGTCGGGCATCCGCCTGCACTCAAAACGGTAGCTCGCCCCTGACGAAGGAGGACTCGACCTGAACCGCGTCCTCGCCAAGGATCTCCATCATGACTCGTGCGTTGCGCTGCCCCTGGTCCTCGTAGTTGTTGTTGAATATGGCGTTCACTTCGCCGGCCGCGCCTACTACAAGCACGGCGCGCTTCGCTATGTACTGGGGCTGACACCGGCGAGCGGCTTCGACACCGCGCCGATGCTGCGCTACTTCGGGGACACGCCAAAGGCCGCGCGTGAAGCGCTGATCAAGTTGCTAGCGAGGCCGCCTTCGGAAGAGACCTGGCGGTCGTGGGAACTGGCCAAGGGCTTGCAGCTGGCGACCTGCAGCGTGGGGCTGATGTCGTCCACGGCCAAGAAGGTCGGCAGCGGCGCAGCCGTGCTCATCGCGGCAGCGGGCGGGTATGGGATCGACGGGGCCCTTGAATTGCTCGGAGCGTGGGTCGCTGCCAGGACCAGTCCGTCGGAGCGGATTGACCTACAGACATGGAATGACGCGGGACGGCCTACTTGTTGTCGCGAGCTCGATATCGAAGGGCGATCCAGCACAAAACGGCATACACAAGCGTGGCAGGGCCAAGCCAGTAGTGCTCGGCCATCCGCCCCTCTTCAATGAGGCGCAACCGTAGCGGCACCTTCGCAGCCCAGAGTGCGTAGGTCAGGTTGGCATAGAAGGCCAGGCCGCCCATTGTCGCCAGGGATACGCGGACCAATGCGTGCAACAGGCCCTTGCCGGCTTCGTCCCGTGTCGACCACCAGAGCGAAAGGGCGACGAGAACTCCGGCGACGAGGCATGTCGTCACAATGACGTCGGCGTTCCTTGTGTAGGCCCCGAAAAGCGCGCCGGCAACGACCTCGCAGAGGCAGAAGGCGAATGCGGTCAGAAACAGCCAATGCGGCCGGGTCGAGACGGGCTTCATCGAATCTCAAAGGGCAGGGTTGTTGGGAGCATAGTTCAGGCACTGCACAAGGCTCTCTAAGGACGCGCGTTCTGATGATCTGGGCTGCGCGACAATCAGTCATGAGCGAAGAGATCGTGTTGACCGGTGCCGAGAAAGATGGCCTCTATTTCATCCCACCGGCCGTCGGCGGCAAGCAAGTACCCGAGTCGGTGCAGCTTAGCCTGCAAGCCAAGGGTTTGATCACGAGCCCTCTTGCCGATGGGCGTCGCGGGGTGACTCGCCTGGGCGATCGCGTGCGCCAGGGCGCCGTCAATTCACGCGTCGAAGGCTAGCGCACCGACCCGCCCCGGCGACTGCGGGCGATTTGCGCAGCACGGGCCGCGGACAGGGCGAGCAGGCGGGCCCGTCAAAAGGGCAGTTCGCCGTCGAAGAACAATGTCTCGACCTTGACCGCGTCCTCGCCGAGGACCTCCATCAGGGTTCGCGCATTGCGCTGCCCCTGGTCCTCGTAGTTGTTGTTGAAGATGACGTTGACCTCACCGGCTGCGCCGCCGATACGCCGGATGCCTTCGGCCAGGGCCTCGAGCTCCGGCCGCGTGTAGTCGTAATTGAAGCGGTCCGAGGCCGCAGTCGCGCCCTTGATGTTCCAGGTCTCGTGATTGCGGCCGTGTAGCCGTAGGAGGGCGACGCGGTCATTGGTCAGATCCCAAACCGTCGGGATGCTGTTCGTGAAGCCTTGTGGCTCGTCGACCGTCGTGTTCGTGACGTCCAGGTCCCGCAGCAGGGCCAGCGTCTCCGCGACATGCTCGGGCGTGAACCAGGAGCTGTTCCGGAACTCGATGCTGACCTGGTAGCCGCGCATTTGCTCGACGCAGTAGCGGACATGCTCGATGTCCTTGGGCGCGCGCAGCACCCAGGGCGCGAACTGGAAGTGCACGAGACCGAGCTTGCCAGCAAGCCGCAGCGGTTCGATCGCTGCCCTGAACCGCGCGAACAGCTCGTCGAGCATGTCGCCGGGGACGTCCTTGGCGTACAAGTTCTTCTTCGCGGCCAGCGCAGGCGGCAGCGCTTGCCGCATGTCCGCCGGCAGCGCGTCCGGCGAGGTCTGGTGGCCGGTCATCAGGCGGAAGGCCTTGATGTTCATCACGAAGCCGCGCGGGGTCCGTTCGACCCAGTGCTGTGCGTTCGTTGCCGAGGGCATGGCGTAGTAGCTGGAATCGACCTCGACGATCGGGAACTGCGTCGAGTAGAAACGCAGGCGCTGCTCAGCGTTCCTCGCCTGCGGTGGATAGAAGCGCCTGGAATCGATCAGGGTCTTGTCGGTCCAGGAGGCCGTTCCCACGCGCACCCTCATGGCGACGACGCTCCGTGCCCGAACCGTGGTGAGGGCCGCGCGCCAGGTTGCTGGCGCTCAAGCGCCGACGATGCCCAGTTCCCGGGCAAGGGCGCTTGGGGCCGTGGTGGGTCCGTTTGCATCGTCGCCCGATTTTGCCGCCGCAATGGCCGTCTGGAGTTCCGCTCGCAGCTGCGCGAACCAGGCATGCTGTCCGACGGGATGCGCGCGGCGGGGCCATTCGTTGCTCGCCTGGACTTGGACGAACAACTGGTCGGCACACCAGATCGGATGAAGCTGCGCCTCCTGCTCGTAGGCGACCTCGCCGTACTCGGGCGTCATCAGCTCCGTCGCCTCGAAGCGCAGTTCGTGCAGTCGCGCGAGATGGGCTTCGATCCAGGCGCCCTTGCGCTCGTAGGGTGCGACGGCGAGCGGCGTCAGCTTCAGGAAGGCATGTTCAAGGTATTCGTTGCGGAAAGCCCGCTCTTCGATCAGGTCCTTTCCAACTGCCTGCAGGACGGCATCATGGGCTGCGATCGCCGCCTCGCCCCATCGCCGCTCCGCCGGCGACCGGTAGTCCTGCTGAAACACATCCACGTGGTCACAGCATTCGGTCAGCAGGTCCAGGGCCAGCAGCAGCGCGTGGTCGCGCCCGCCCAGCGCGCGCTCGAACGCGGCCTGCCCGAGCGCCGCCAGGGCAAAGCGGGAGATGCCCGCACCGAAGGGCAGGGTCATTTCAAACTGATATCGCATGGCACCTCCGTGGTTGGTCGATGGATGCTGTGTCTTCGCCAACTCGTGCCGCGTAACGGCCGGCGATCGGGCTGGACAGTGGCTGGGCTTGCATATACTGTATGGACATCCAGTATATCCGTTTGGACCTCGACGCTCACGTTGGACCGAATCAGCCCCCAATCATGCCGCCCGCCCCGCACGGGCCGGACACCCTGCCGTTGGCCGGGGCCGGCCTGCTAGCACCCGCGCAGAACGACCGCCTCCAGGGCGCGGACTGTGCCTCTGAACCTCTTCCTGCCAGGGTCGAGGCGGCGCTGTGGCGCGGCGATCAGCTGGGCAGCGCGGTGGTCGCGGTGGAGGGCTCAGGTTTCGCCGCGCTGGATGCCGTGCTGCCCGGCGGAGGCTGGCCCTGTGGCGCGCTCACGGAAATCCTGGTCAGCCAGTTCTCCATCGTCGAATTGCGGCTTCTCTCGCCAGTGCTGGCGCGGCTGACGCGCGCCGGCCGCACGGTCGTGCTGATCGGCCCGCCGCTGGCGCCCCATCCGGCCGGATTGCGCCACGACGGCATCGACGAGCGGCACCTGGTGTGGGTGGACGTCGACACACCGCGCGACCGCCTGTGGTCGACCGAACAGATGGTCAAGGCCGGCAGCGCAGGGGCTGTCGTGGCCTGGCTGCCGCTCGTGCGCGCCGAGCAGGTGCGCCGGCTCCAGGTGCTGGCGGGCCATTGCAAGGGCCCTGTGTTCCTGTGCCGGCCGGAATCCGCGGCACGTGACTCGTCAGCAGCGCCGCTTCGCGTGTTGGCCCGCGTGGCGACGGACTGGCAGATCACCGTCGATGTGCTGAAACGCCGCGGCACGCCCTTGGAGGAGCGGCTGGTCCTGCCGTCCTTCCCTGGCGGCGTGAGCCGCATCATGACCCCGAGGCTGCGTTACCCGAGCCGCCTGATTCCTGCACCCCTTCCTGTCGAGCCCCGCGATGCTGTGGACAGCTCTGCTGCTGCCGCCGTGCGCCAGCGATCCGACCTCTCAGAAACCCCCGAGCACTGACGTCCTTCGGGCCGTGGCGATCTGGGCGTTGCAGTTCACGCCGCGGGTTACCGTCTCCGAAGACGCCGTGCTGATGGAGGTGGAGGCCAGCGTGCGCCTGTTCGGCGGCAAGCGGCGCTTGCGTGACCGCGTGGTCGCGGAAGCCGAGGAACTCGGGGTGCTGCAGGTGGCCTGGGCCAGCACCAGCCTGGCCGCGCAGGCGCTGGCCCGTTGCCGCATCGAGAACGGCTTCAAGAGGCCCCTGCCGGCGCTGCTGGACAGCCTGCCGATGGATTGCTTGAGCGCCGTGCGGCCCCACGCGACGACCCTGGCTCAGACCGGGTGTCGAACCCTGGGTGACGTGCGGGCACTGCCTCGTGGGGGCTTGAGCCGGCGCTTCGATGCAGCGCTGTTGAAGGCGCTGGACCGGGCCTACGGGCATACGGCCGAGGCTCACGTCTGGGAGACACTGCCGGACAGCTTCGCCGCGCGCCTGGAACTGCCGTTTCGGGTCGAGCATGCACCGGCCTTGCTGCAGGGGGCGCGCAAGCTGTTGGTCCAGTTGTGCGGTTGGCTGGCGGCCCGGCATGCCGGCGTCACGCGCTTCACGCTGCGCTGGTACCACGACACGATGCGATCGAAGGAGGCCGGCACCGGCGGCGCCCTGGCGATCGGTACGGCGGAGCCGAGTCGCAGCCTCGAACACCTGTGTCGCCTGCTGGCCGAACACCTGGCGAAGGTCGAGCTGTTGGCGCCCGCTGGCGACCTGGAGCTGATCGCCGACGAGGTGCACGACCAGGCCGGCAGCAATGGGTCCCTGCTGCCCGATGCGGCCGAGGACGTCGAGTCGCTGGACCTGGTGCTGGAGCGCATGGCCGCGCGCCTGGGGCCCGAGGCCGTGCGCCGCTGCGTGACGCGGGAGGACCACCGGCAGGAATGGATGACGCATTGGCAGCCCGCGGCTGAGCCGGTGCCGCGCAAGGTCAAGGCCACGACAGAACTGCCACAGCCCACCTGGGTGCTACCAGAACCCCTGAAGCTGACCGTGCGCAATCACCGGCCCGTCTACCAGGGCGAGCTGCAGCTATTGGCCGGCCCGCAGTGCATCGAGGAAGGCTGGTGGGACCGCGACGAGGAGAAGGGCGAGGTCCGCAACGTGGTCCGGGACTACTGGCTGGCCGAATCGCGGCATGCCGGCGTGCTGTGGATCTTCCAGGCCAAGCTGGACGACGGCGTGGCCTGGTACCTCCACGGCATCTTCGGCTGAGGGTGGCTGCTCATGGTCCCGAAAATCCCCGCACAGATCCCGCCTTATGCCGAGCTTCGCTGCCTGTCCAACTTCTCGTTCCTGCGTGGCGCCAGTCGACCGGAGGAACTGGTTTCGCGGGCCAAGGCACTCGGCTACAGCGCGATCGCCGTCGTCGACGAATGCAGCATGGCCGGCATCGTGCGGGCGCACACGGCCGCCAAAGAGGCGGGCATCCCGCTGCTGGTGGGATCGCAGTTCAAGGTGGAGGGTGGTATCAAGGGTGCGATGCCTTTTGACTTGGTGGTACTGGCGACCAACATCAACGGCTACGGCAATCTGTGCCAGTTCATCACCCATTTGCGCCGTCGCTCCGAGAAGGGCACCTACTCGCTGGATGTTGACGAGATCGACAGCCGGACGCTGGCCGACTGCGTCGTCATCGCGGTGCCGGACCGGCAATGCCATCTTGCGCAGATGGGGACGATCAGTCGGTGGTTGCTGCGGCATTGGACCGGCTGCTGTTGGCTGGGCTGGGAGCAGTTGCGCCGCATCGACGACGAGGTGCAGCTGTACCGGCTTCGCGAATGCAGCGAGCTGACCGCGGTGCCGATCGTGGCGGTCGGCGACGTTCACATGCATGTGCGTTCGCGCAAGCCGCTGCAGGATGTGCTCAGCGCGACGCGGCTGGGGATGCCGGTCAGCGAATGCGGGCTGCGGCTGCAGCAGAACGCCGAGCGGCACCTGCGCACGCGGCGGCGCATTGCCGAGCGCTGCCCGGCAGAGTTGATGGAGGAAACCCTGCGCGTGGCGGCGCGCTGCAGCTTCAGCCTGGACGAGCTGAAGTATGAGTATCCCGACGAGGTCGTCCCCGAGGGGGAGACGCCAGCGAGCTACCTGCGCCGCGTCGTCTACGAAGGGGCAGGGCGGCGCTGGTCGCGAGGCGTGCCGGCGGAAGCCCAGGCGCAGATTGAGCACGAGCTGACGCTGATTGCCGAGATGAAGTACGAGCACTACTTCTTGACGGTGTACGACATCGTGGCCTTCGCGCGCTCGCAGGGCATTCTCTGCCAGGGGCGCGGTTCAGCGGCCAACTCGGTGGTCTGTTACTGCGCCGGTATTACCGAAGTCGACCCGCTGCGCAGCTCCATGCTGTTCGAGCGCTTCATCAGCAAGGAACGCGGGGAGCCGCCCGACATCGACGTGGACTTCGAGCATGAGCGGCGCGAAGAAGTGATCCAGTACCTCTATCGCAAATACGGGCGCCACCGGGCGGCCTTGACCGCCACCGTGACGAGCTACCGGCCGCGCAGCGCGGTCCATGATGTGGGCAAGGCACTGGGCTTCGACGAAGAGACCTTGAAGACCGTGACCAAGGGGATGAACCATTGGGATCTCGACCTCAGCGACGAGATCCTGGCGGAGGCGGGCCTGGACACCGCCAGCCTGAAAGTTCGGCAGCTGCGAACTTTGACCGAGCAGTTGTTGGGCTTCCCTCGGCATCTGGGACAACACACCGGCGGCTTCGTACTCACGAACGGGCCACTGAGCCGACTGGTGCCTATCGAAAACGCGGCGATGGAAGATCGCACGGTCATCCAGTGGGACAAGGACGACCTGGATTTGATGGGCATCCTCAAGGTCGACGTGCTCGCCCTGGGGATGCTGACTGCGCTGCACAAGTCATTGGACCTGATCGGTGCGCGCCGCGGCCATGTCTTCGAAATGCAGGACGTCCCCGCGGAAGACGAGGCGACCTACGACATGATCTGCAAGGCTGACACGGTCGGCGTGTTCCAGATCGAGAGCCGGGCGCAGATGAGCATGCTGCCGCGACACCAGCCGCGCTGCTTCTATGACCTGGTCGTGCAGGTCGCCATCGTGCGGCCGGGGCCCATTCAGGGGGGCTCGGTTCACCCTTACCTCGATCGCCGCAATGGCCGGGTTCCGGTAAGTTATCCCAGCCCGGAGATCGAGCAGGCGCTGGGGCGAACGCTGGGCATCCCGCTGTTCCAGGAGCAGTGCATGCAGCTGGCCATCCTGTGCGCAGGCTTCAGCGCAGGGGAGGCTGATGGGCTGCGTCGCGCGATGGCTGCCTGGCGACGGACGGGTAGCCTGGACAAGTACGAGCCGCGCATCCTTGGGGGGATGGCCGAGCGGGGCTACACGGAGGCGTTCGCGCGCAGCGTGTTCGAGCAGATGAAGGGCTTCTCGTCCTATGGCTTCCCCGAATCGCATGCGGCCAGCTTTGCCTTGCTGGTCTATGCCTCCTGTTGGGTCAAGCGCCACTACCCGGCCGAGTTCCTGTGCGCGATGCTGAACAGCCAGCCCTTGGGTTTCTACAGCGCGAGCCAGCTGGTGCAGGACGCATGCCGCGCCGGCGTCGAGGTACGGCCCGCCGACGTGCTGCACAGCGACTGGGACTGCACGATGGAAGACGTCGAGCATGTGCCATCGGTCCGGCTGGGCCTGCGCCAGATCGATGGATTCAAGGAGGCAGCTGCCGAGCGCATTGTGCGGGCCCGCCAGTGCAAATATTTTGAGAACGCGGAAGAACTCGCGCGGCTGGCGGCTTTGGACAAGCTGGACATGGAGCAACTGGCCAGAGCGGACGCGCTGCACACGCTGAGTGGCCATCGACGCCAGCAGGCCTGGGATGCGGCGGCGCTGCGAAGGCCACCGGAACTGCTGCGCCAGGCACCGGTCGACGAGCCGGTGCTGGAACTGCAGGCAGCACCCGAAGGCGAGGAGGTGATCTGGGACTACCGGAGCTTGGGGCTCACGCTGCGCAGCCACCCCTTGAAGCTGCTGCGGCCCAAGCTCGACGAGCGCAAGTTCATGACGGCCGCGCAGCTGATGCAGATGCCCGATCGGCGGGTCGTGCACTACTGCGGCATCGTGACGCTGCGTCAGCAGCCGGGGACGGCGAAGGGCGTGATCTTCGTGAGCCTGGAGGACGAGACGGGCAATGTGCAGGTGATCGTCTGGCCAAGCGTGCGGGATGCGCAGCGCAAGGAGTTGCTCCGGTCACGCCTGCTGGTCGTGCATGGGACCTGGCAGCGGCAGGGCGATTCGTGCAGCCTGATCGCGGGGAGGCTGGAAGACCTGACCCCGCTGCTCGGGGAGCTGGAGACGAGCAGCCGGGACTTTCACTAGCAGGAGGCTGTCGAAACTTGCTATCAATGTTCGGACAGGGCGCATTGGAACGCCGAGAGTCGACGAAGCTATGACGTGAACTGTTGCGCAGCTATCAAGCTGCCATCTGATACGGAAGATGCTGTGGCCAGTGATGGTGAATCAGTCCGTTGTTAAGCAAAAGATTCCACACGACTTGCTCACTGACCCCAAATTCGGCAGCGGCTTCTTCAACTGCATACGATGAGAAGTCGTCGTCCAAGAAGGAGAGCAAGGCATGCAAGGGGCACAGAAGCTCGGCCGCGAATGCACGTTGGTACTTCTGCCGGAATGTGCCCAGGTCCGTCGATGCAAGCCACCGATTTTCGGCGCCGGACGGTCGCAGGTACTCACCGAGGAAGCGTGCTAGCTCAAACCGTTGTCCAACCGCGTTTCGCTTGCGTGGGACAAATTTCAGATGACGCCCATCTGTCGGAATGGCTACTGCAACAGGCGATCGTGACGCTGGCGGCGACCAATTGGCGACAGCCGCACTGCTAAGCCCGAGCAGTTGATGTACCCGAGCGCTTGGTAGTGGATCGGAGACGTTGCCGATTTTCCGCCGAAGCGATCGAGCGTCATGTACTGCTCGCTCCCAAGGGGCGCCATGGTCCAGATGATCGATGTAGTCAGAACCAATGGGGGGAGCGCCAACGATGCCGTCTGCGGTCGCTAGCTGTCCGAGAGTCGTCAAATCGGGGCTGTGGCCCGATGACGAAACTGCCGGCGCGAGCTCGGACAGCGCCGCATTCCCAACTTCTGTCTCCCATCTAAGCGCGGCCTCCAAGGTGTCCTCAGGACATTCTTCGGGGTCGAACCCTAGCTCTGCCTCCAACTTCCGCCGCCTTGAGGTTTGTGGGTCGCCAAGGTCCTCCTGGAGGATGCTCCACAACTGGGCAAGATTTGTTTCGCCGATTTCACGCGCATCAAGACGAGAAAGAACGCTTTGAATGAATCGATGAATGCTCTGCTGAAATCCACACAGACTTACCGTACGGGGCGAATCCAACCCTTGAAGGTATTGAACAGACTGCTCGGCAGTGCCGGAAGGGCCGGCCCACACATGAACTGACTCGCCGTCGGGAATGAAAACCACCCGCGGCCAGACAAATCCATGATTTGCGGCACCGACTTCATGGGACATGCGCCAGTCATGTCCAGGCTGCTGAGTCGGAAGCGGCTCATGGTTCAGACGCCACCATGACGATGCGAACCACACGGCCAACGGGTAGGCCGAAACAAATACGTTCTCGCGAACAGTCTTGGCCCAAACATCCTGGTTTCGAGTGAGGCTGATGTCGTCAATCGACATGCTGAGGAGCGCCGCAGTCGCTGCAATCTCTGGATCTCCCGATGCGGCGGCCATCCATTCGGCATTGATGCGCAGGTCAGCCATGAGCGCGCTCCCAGCGACGCAAGACTTCCATCGCCAATGGATCGGTATCCGGCATAGGGTAGCCGTGATAGGTTCCCAACTCTGGGTTCTCGAGCTGAGCCTCCATGGGATAGCGGCCATCGGCGACCGACCAAACGTTTTTCGGCCAATCCCCACCCATCCTGTCACTGACGAGACCTTTTCGCAGGCCGGCCTGAACGAGCCTCAGCGCTTCTTCACGCTTGAATATCTTTGCCACATCGCACAGCGATTTGCCCTGACGCGGATCCGCTGGGGGCGTGAGGTTGAAATCCCCCGGGTTTTTCTTGTGTTCCGGATTCCCGCCGTACCCAACTCGATCCGCCAATTTCTCCAGCTCCTCGGCGCGCGCCTGCACTTGCGTAGGCGTCAATAGGCTGCGCTTTGGATTGAACTGGCCGTAGCGTTTCATCGCGTCGTTGGGATCGGGCTTTGGTTGATAGTTTACAGGGGCCTCGCTCGGCGCCGAGGCACCGCGTTTGGCTAGTCACGACGGGTCCGGCAGCGGGTGAAGAGGCTCTCCTTCAACGACATCAGGCTCGCCGAGTACTGCCTCCAGGTGGTGGTCGTGGGTCGACCAAGTATCTTCGATCTCTTGTGCGTAGTAAGGTGCCGGTAGTGGCGTCCCATCGAAGAGCCGGGAAGCACATAGTTCTGGCATTGGCGATGGCTTCCAAGGGCATGCCGAGCTGGCGCTGCAACGGGCTCGTCCGGGGCAAGCCACGATTCGTGGCCGCTACCAGCGCGTCAAGGTCAAGAATCGCCTCGGCAGCATCCTGCGGAGCACCGATGTTTGAACCTTCGTTCTTCATCAAGATCACGCAATCGGGATCAGCTCAAGGTTGCCAGTTTCGACTCTGCCTGTCGCGCGACGATCTTCCTCGGCGTTGGCTTGCGGCGAGCTTCTGACCGCAAGTTGTCCAGGTGGTCAGCCCACGCCTGCATCATTTCCCGTCGCTTCGGAAGATGTTCTGCATGGTTGTATGCCGCCTTGACCGCGTTCCGCTCAGCGTGGGAAAGCTGACGCTCGACGACGTCGGATGGCCATCCTCGCTCATGCAACATTGTCGAGGCCATTCCGCGGAATCCGTGAGCGGTTATCGTCGCGCGAGCGTAGCCAAGCCGACGCAACGCGGCGTTCACGGTGTTCTCGCTCATCGGTTCGCCGTTAGCCCTGTTGCCGGGGAAGATCCACCGTCCGTGCCCCGTCACCGCAAAAATTTCCTCCAGCAGGGCGATTGCCTGCTTGGCCAGCGGCACGATGTGCAGGACCCGCCCCTTCATCTTGGCGGCAGGAATCCGCCACTCGGCGCTGTCGAGGTTAATCTCGGCCCATTCCGCCTGACGCAACTCGCCCGGCCTCACGAACAGCAGCGGGGTCAGCTTCAATGCACACTTGGTGATCAAGCCGCCGCGATGGCTGTCGATGTCGAGCAGAAGCTGCCCGACTTCCCGCGGGTCGGTAATGGTGGGGTAGTGCTCGGGCTTCCAGGCTGGCAGCGCACCCCGCAAGTCTCTGCTCGGATCACTCGCGGCCAGGCCGGTGGCCACCGCGTATCGGAAGACCTGACCGCAGTTCTGTTGGACCCGGTGCGTTGTCTCCAGCGCTCCTCGCTCCTCTACACGCCTTAGGATGGAGAGCACATCAGCGGGCGTGATGTTGCCCACCGGCCGCAAGCCGATCCACGGGAAGACATCGCGTTCGAGACGGCGAATGACCTTGTCGGAATGAGAGTCGGCCCAGGTCGACTTGTTCTTGGCGAACCACTCGCGAGCAACGGCCTCGAAGGATCCAGGAGGCGCAATGCCCGCTTCGGCCAATTCCGCCAGCACGCGCTGGGTCTCAACCTCTTCCTTCTTTGCCTGTCTTGCGACGCTTGGGTCGACTCCTTCGCGGACCTGCTTGCGAGCAGCAGCGGCTAGCTTGCGGGCGAGAGCTAGGTCTGTGGCGGGATAGGTCCCCAGGCTGAGCGTCTTGCGGCGCCCCTCGAAGGTGTAGTCGAGCCGCCAGCCGTGCGAGCCGCCCTTGACGAACAGCAGGAGATAGAGCCCGGCGCCATCGCTGAGTCGTAGGCGCTCGTCGCCGGCCTTGATGGACTTGATCGCGGCGTTGGAGGAGATGAGATGCTGAGCCATGCAGTAACTTCCGGGCTGGTATGACGGAATTTTCGGGTTACTGCGCTAGTTACTGCAATGTGATCTCGGACGGCACGGGATCACGTGGGACCGTAACGAAAAGAAAAAAGCCCTAGAGCGTTGATTCTCTAAGGCTTTTTGCAGTTTCCGAGACCTTGCGAGACGGTTCGGAATGATGTGGTGGTGGAGAGGAGGAGGATCGAACTCCCGACCTTCGCATTGCGAACGCGACGCTCTCCCAGCTGAGCTACCCCCCCAACAAAAAAAAGTATACAACAGCGTCCTCCATCACAGGACCGAGGACGAACCCTCCATGACCCGCTACGACCCCGCCTGGCTCGATGCGCAATACAACAACCGCGCCCGCGTGGCCGACTGGGCCGAACAGATCGATCGCTGGACCCGCGCCTCCGCGATGGTGCGGGAGGGCTCCGAATGCCTGCTCGACATCCGGTACGGCGAAGCCGCCAGTTCCACGCTCGACCTCTTCCCGACCGACGTGGACGACGCGCCGGTGCTGGTCTTCATCCATGGCGGCTGGTGGCGCTCGCTGGACAAGTCCGACCACTCCTTCGTCGCCAGCGCCTTCACCGATGCGGGCGCGATGGTGGTGGTGCCGAACTACGCGCTGTGCCCGGGCGTCAGCATGGAGCACATCCCGGTGCAGCTGACGCAGGCGCTGGCCTGGGTCTGGCGCCATGCGGCCGACCACGGCGGCGACCCGAACCGCATCGTGCTGGCGGGCCACTCGGCTGGCGGGCACCTGGCGGCGATGCTGTCCTGCTGCGACTGGAAGGCCGTGGGCCGCGACCTGCCGCGCAAGCTGATCAAGGGCGCGATGTCCATCTCCGGCGTGCATGACCTGGCCCCGGTCGAGCAGACGCCCTTCCTGCAGGCGGACCTGCGGCTGGACGCCGCGGCGGTGCGCCGCTTGAGCCCGGTGCTGTTCCCGCCGCCCTGGGCGGGCATGCCCTTCCACACGATCGCCGGCGCCGAGGAGAGCGAGGAGTTCCGCCGCCAGAACCGCGCGCTGCGCGAGGCCTGGGGCGAGCGGGCGGTGCCGGTCTGCGAGGAGATCGCCGGGGCCAACCACTACACGGTGCTGCACGACCTGGTGGACCCGCAGGGCCGCTCGCACGAGCTGGTGCGGCGCCTGCTGGGCCTGCGCTGGTACAGCGGGCTGCAGGCCGCGCTGCCTTAAAGCAGCCGCCGGGCCGCCGCCCGCAGGCTGGCCTCGCCACCGTCCTCAAGGGTCAGGTCTTGCGCCTTGTCGACATGCGGATAGTGGCCGCGCAGCGAGCGCTCGTAGCCGGGGTCGTAGTGCTCGCGGATCAAGGCGCCGAAGACCTCGGCCCAATGGCCCGCGCGGGCCTGTTCCTGCCAGCGCTTGACGGTCTCCCGGCCGCGCAGCTCCACCAGCCCGTCGAGCTGGGCGCAGAAGCCCTCGGGCGCGGCGGCGAAGTGGCCGTAGTCCTGCAGCAGCAGCTCGATGCGGGCGGCCTCGGGCATCGAGACCCAGATGCAATGCGTGGACAAACGCATGCGCTCGTGCAGCGCCTCCGGCACGCGCAGCTGGCCGATCTTGCGGCTCTCGCTCTCGACGAAGATCGGCCGCGCCGGGTCGAGCCCGCGCAAGTGCTCCCACACGAGCGTCTCGAAGCCTTTCTGGCTCGGCTGCGGCGCGTCGGGCAGGGCGCCCAGCACCGAGCCGCGGTGCCTGGCCAGCGCCTCCAGGTCCAGCACCTGGGCGCCTTCATCGTGCAGCGCCTGCAGCAGCCGGGTCTTGCCGCTGCCGGTGCGGCCGCACAGCACCTGCAGTTCCAGCTGCGCGGGCAGCGTGGCCAGCGCCTCGCGCACCTCGGCTCGGTAGGCCTTGTAGCCGCCGGCGAGCTGGCGCGCGCGGAAGCCGATCTGGCCGAGGAACCAGTTCATCGCGCCCGAGCGCTGTCCGCCGCGCCAGCAGTAGACGAGCGGGCGCCAGGTCTTGGGCATGCCCTCGGTGTGTTCCTCGATGTGCCGCGCGATGTTGCGGGCCACCATCGCGGCGCCGATCTTGCGCGCCTCGAACGGGGACTGCGCGTAGAGCGTGCCGACGATGCGGCGCTCCTCGTTGTCGAGCACCGGCCAGTTGACTGCGCCGGGGATGTGGTCCTCCGCGTATTCGGCCGGCGAGCGCACGTCGACGATGCCGTCGAAGGCCGCCAGCTCGGCCAGCGCCGCGGGGGCGGTGACGGTATAGCTCATGGCATCAGGCGGGCAGGGAGACCGCGTCCAGCAGCTCGCTCTCGATCTCCAGCTGCGCGCGGTTCTGCTGCAGCAGCGGGCCGTCGACCAGGAAGGTGTCTTCCACCCGCTCGCCCAGCGTCGAGATCTTGGCCAGCTGCAGGTTGATGTTGTAGCGGGCCAGCACGCGGGCGATCGCGTAGAGCAGGCCGGCGCGGTCGCTGGTGGAGATCTGCAGCAGCCAGCGCTGGGCCTTCTCGTCCGGCCGCAGCGCGATGCGCGGCGTGTAGGGGAAGGACTTGACCCGGCGCGAGAGCCGGCCGCGCCGGGGCTCGGGCAGCGGGCCTTCAGCGGCCAGTGCCTGCGTCAGCTTGGACTCGACCAGCGAGACCAGGTCGCGGTGGTGCAGTTCGAGGTCGGGGCTGATGACCTGGAAGGTGTCCAGCGCATAGCCCTTGCGGGTGGTGTGGACCTTGGCGTCCAGGATGTTGAAGCCGGCGCCGTCGAAGTAACCGCATATGCGAGCGAACAGGTCCTGCCGGTCCGGCGCGTAGACCAGCACCTGCAGGCCTTCGCCGACCGGCGAGGGGCGGGCGCGCACGATCGGCGTCGTCGACTCGACATGCCGCCACAGCGAACGCGCATGCCAGGCCAGGTCACCGGCCTCGTGGCGGGCGAAATAGCTCAGCTCCAGCGTCTGCCACAGCGGCTGCTCGGTGTCGGGCAGCATCGAGCGCAGCGCGAGCATCTGCCGCGCCTCGACCTTGCGGGCCTCGATCTCGGCGTCGAGGTTCGGTGCGGCGCCGCCGAGCGCCCGCAAAGTGGCGCGGTACAGGTCTTCCAGCAGCTTGCCCTTCCAGGCGTTCCAGACCTTGGGGCTGGTGCCGCGGATGTCGGCCACGGTGAGCAGGTACAGGGCGGTCAGGTGGCGGGCGTCGCCCATGCGGGTGGCGAAGGCCTTGACCACCTCGGGGTCCGACAGGTCTTCCTTCTGCGCCACGCGGGACAGCGTCAGGTGCTCGCGCACGAGGAAGACGATCAGCTCCATGTCCGCCTTGGAAATGCCATGGTCGCGGCAGAAGCGCTTGACGTCGGTGGCACCCAGGTCGGAATGGTCGCCGCCGCGGCCCTTGGCCACGTCGTGGAACAGCGCGGCGATGTAGATCAGCCAGGGCTTGTCGAACTGCGCCATCAGCTGCGAGCAGAACGGGTACTCGTGCGCATGCTCGGGGATCACGAAGCGGCGCACGTTGCGCAGCACCATCAGGATGTGCTGGTCCACCGTGTAGACGTGGAACAGGTCGTGCTGCATCTGCCCGACGATGGCGCGGAACACCCACAGGTAGCGGCCCAGCACCGAGGTCTGGTTCATCAGCCGGAACACATGGGTGTGGCCCACCGGCTGGCGCAGGATCTGCATGAAGGTGGCGCGGTTGGCCGGGTCGCGCCGCCAGGCGCCGTTCATCAGGCCGCGGGCGTTGTAGAGCGCGCGCAGCGTGCGGGCGGACAGGCCCTTGATGCCGGGCGCCTGCTGGTAGAGCAGGAAGGTCTCGAGGATCGCGTGCGGGTCGCGGTCGTAGAGGTCGTCGCTGGCCACTTCCAGCATGCCGGCGCGGTCGAGGAACTTCTCGTTGATCGGCAGCATCAGCTCCTGCTGGGAGCCGTTGATGCGCTCCTCCAGGTTCAGCAGCAGGATCTGGTTGAGCTGGGTGACCGCCTTGGCGGCCCAGTAGTAGCGGCGCATCAGCACCTCGGAGGCGCGCTGGGCCTTGGTGGCCTGGTAGCCGAAGCTCTCGGCCACGGCGGTCTGCAGGTCGAAGACGAGGCGGTCCTCGCGCCGGCCGGCCACCACGTGAAGCCGCGCGCGGATCAGGCGCAGCAGCCCCTCGTTGCGCTGCAGCTGGCGGCTCTCGAAGGCGGTGATCAGGCCCTTGGCGGCCAGCGCCTGCCAGGTGCGGCCCAGGCCCGCCGCGCGGGCGATCCAGATCAGCACCTGCAGGTCGCGCAGGCCGCCGGGGCTTTCCTTGCAGTTGGGTTCGAGCGAGTAGGGCGTCTCGTCGTACTTGGTGTGGCGCTGGCGCATCTCCAGCGTCTTGGCGCGCAGGAACGCGCTGGCGTCCATCTTCGCGGCCAGCGCCTGCTCCAGCTTGCGGTACAGCGGCCGGGCGCCGCAGATCAGGCGCGATTCGAGCAGGGCGGTCTGCACCGTCACGTCGCCGGCGGCCTCGCTCTGGCATTCCGCCAGCGTGCGCACCGAGGAACCGATCTCCAGGCCGATGTCCCAGCAGGCGCTGATGAAGGCCTCGATGCTGGCTTTCAGGGCGGTGTCGCCGTGAGCGTCCGCCCCCTTGGGCAGCAGCACCAGGACGTCGACGTCCGAATAGGGGAACAGTTCGCCGCGGCCGTAGCCGCCCACGGCCACCAGGCTGGCCTCCGGCGGCATCGCGGCGCGGGCCCACAGCTCGGCCAGCGTGGCGTCCACATGCTTCGCGAGCCGGCGCAGCAGTGTCGCGGCGGCGGTCACGGTGGGCCGCGCCTCGCGGAAGGCGGTGATCAGTTCCTGCTTGCCGGTGCGGAATTGCTGGCGGAGCTCGCCGACGCCGTCGAGGCTGGTCATCCGCTCAGTTAACCCGTTACGCCAGCGGGTGCTGGAGCGGCGGCAGCGGCGGCGGTGGTGATGAAGGCGGGCGGCGGCGGGCTGCCGGCCGACAGGGTCATGACCTCGTAGCCGGTCTCGGTCACCAGCACCGTGTGCTCCCACTGGGCGGAGAGCGAGCGGTCCTTGGTGACGATGGTCCAGCCGTCGCCGGTCTCGCGGATCTCGCGGCGGCCGGCATTGATCATCGGCTCGATCGTGAACATCATGCCGGGCTTGAGCTCGTCCAGCGTGCCGGGGCGGCCGTAGTGCAGCACCTGCGGCTCCTCATGGAACACGCGGCCGATGCCGTGGCCGCAGAACTCGCGCACCACGGAGAAGCCGGCGTTTTCCGCAAAGGTCTGGATCGCGTGGCCGATGTCGCCCAGCTTGGCGCCCGGCTTGACCTTCTGGATGCCCTTCCACATCGCCTCGTAGGTGAAGGCGCACAGGCGCTTGGCGGCGATGGAACCTTCGCCGACGATGAACATGCGGCTGGTGTCGCCGTGCCAGCCATCCTTGATGACGGTGACGTCGATGTTGACGATGTCACCGTTCTTCAGCGGCCGGTCGTTCGGGATGCCGTGGCAGACCTGGTGGTTGATCGAGGTGCAGATCGACTTGGGGTAGGGCGTGTAGCCCGGCGGGCAGTAGTTCAGCGGCGCGGGGATCGCCTGCTGGACGTTGACGATGTGGTCGTGCGCCAGCTTGTCCAGCTGCTCGGTCGTCACGCCGGGCTTGACATGGGCGGTGAGCATGTCCAGGACTTCGGAAGCCAGGCGACCGGCGATGCGCATGCCCTCGACATCGGCGGCGGATTTGATGGTGATCGTCATAACGGGAATTTTAATCCGCCCAGACCACTACTCCCGTCCATGCGGTCACCAAGACCACAATGCCAAAGGCAATCCGATACCAGGCGAACAACTCGAAGCTGTGCGTGGAGATGAAGCGCAGCAGCCAGCGCACGCAGACCCAGGCGGCCAGGAAGCTGACGACGAAGCCGACCAGGAACATCGGCGCATCGGCCGCGGAGAGGTTGTGCCGCTCGCTCCACAGGCTGTAGACGCTGGCGGCGAGCAGGGTCGGGATGGCCAGGAAGAAGGAGAAATCGGTGGCCGCCTTGCGCGACAGGCCCAGCAGCATGCCGCCGATGATGGTCGAGCCCGAGCGGCTGGTGCCCGGGATCATGCCCAGGCACTGCACCAGGCCGACCTTGAAGGCGTCCAGCGGCGTCATCTGGTCCACGTCGAGGATGCGGGCGGTCTTCTCGGGCTGAGCGCGGCGCTCCACCCACAGGATGATCAGGCCGCCGACGATGAAGGCGCCCGCCACCACCGGCGCGTTGAACAGATACGGCTTGATGAACTTCTTGTAGGCGATGAAGCCGATCACCGCGGCCGGCAGGAAGCCGATGATCACGTTGGCCACCAGGCGGCGCGACTGCGCGCTGCTGGTATAGCTGGAGAGCGCGCCCCAGATGCGGTTCCAGTAGACGATCACCACCGCCAGGATCGCGCCGCTCTGGATCGCGATGTCGAAGACCTTGGACTTGCTGTCGGTCATGCCGAGCAGGGAGCCGGTCAGGATCAGGTGGCCGGTGGAGGAGATCGGCAGGAACTCGGTGAGTCCCTCGACGACGCCCATGATGGCGGCCTTGATCAACAGCAGAACGTCCACGCTTACTCCCTCTCGGATTCGGATCGATATTCAATGGACGCGGATGATAGCGGCGGGCGCCTGTCAGTCCCCTGACCGAAATAGAATGTCGCGCTTCGCTGGATGAGGAACTGAGATGAACATCGAACAAGCCCGCTTCAACATGATCGAACAGCAGATCCGTCCCTGGGACGTGCTGGACGCGGGTGTGCTGGCCCTGCTGGGCGTGGTCAAGCGCGAGGACTTCGTGCCGGCCGCGCACAAGGCGCTGGCCTTCACCGACACCGAGATCCCGCTGGGCGAGGTCGCCAAGGGTCAGGTCATGCTGGCCCCGCGCGTCGAGGCCCGCCTGCTGCAGGAACTGAACGTGGCCCGCCACGAGAAGGTGCTGGAAGTCGGCACCGGCTCGGGCTTCATGGCCGCGCTGCTGGGCCACAAGGCGCAGCGCGTCGTCTCCGTCGAGACCGATGCCGCCCTGGCCGCCCAGGCCGCCACGAGCCTGAAGAACGCCGGCGTGCTGAACGTGACCGTGCTGAACCAGGACGGCGCCGCGGGCCTGGCTGGCGAGGCGCCCTTCGACGTGATCCTGCTGTCCGGCTCGGTCGAAGAAGTGCCGGCTGCCCTGCTGCAGCAGCTCAAGGTCGGCGGCCGCCTGGCCGCCATCGTCGGCGACGAGCCGGTGATGCGCGCCCAGCTGTTCACGCGCACCAACGAGAAGGACTTCGCCACGCGCATCCTGTTCGACACGGTGGCGCCGCGTCTCCAGGGCTTCGCGCGCCGCAACGCCTTCGCCTTCTGAGTAGCGGCTGGCGTGTTGCAGCCTGTCGTCGTTTATCGCCATCACGGCCCGCGAAGTCTGCAGGTCGTCGCATTTCCGCAGCAGCGCGACGGTGAATCCGTCTATAACCTCGCCGGTGGCAAGGACGCCAAGACGTCGCCGCGCCAACGAAACCGATAACGAAGAAGAGAACGAGGACCTCCATGCCCGACATCCGTGCCCCGAAACTCTGCCGCTCGCTGCTGGCCATCGCAGCGCTGGCGGCCGCCGGCACCTCGGCCCAGGCGCAGAGCCTGCAGGCCCTGTACGAAGCCGCCCATGCCTATGACGCGACCTATCTGGGCGCGCGGGCACAGGCGGAGTCGGCCCAGGGCCGCGCGATGCAGGCCGATTCGGCACTGAAGCCCTCGCTGGGCCTGGGCGTGACGGACACCTATGCGCGCACCAAGCTGCCGGGCGCCTCGGGCATGCCCGACTACGGCAACAACACGCTGCAGGCCGGCCTGAACGGCAAGTACGCGGTCTATAACCCCGCGAATCGACTGACCGCCGAGCAGGCCAAGCGCGGCCTGGAAGTGGCGCAGGCCGACCTCAGCGTGGCCGAGCAGGACCTGATCGTTCGCCTGGCCAGCGCCTACTTCGACGTGCTGGCCGCGCAGGATGCGCTGTCCACCGCCCGCCAGGCCAAGGCCGCCATCGCCGAGCAGCTGGCCTCGGCCAAGCGCAACTTCGAGGTCGGCACCGCGACGATCACCGACACCCGCGAGGCCCAGGCCCGCTTCGACCTGGCCCGCGCCCAGGAGATCGCCGCCGACAACGACCTGCGCAGCAAGAGCGTCACGCTGGACCAACTGGTCGGCCGCCGCGGCGTCGTGCCCAAGCCGCTGGCCGCGCCGGTGGCACTGCCGGCCGTGCTGCCGACCAATGTCGACCCCTGGGTGGCGACGGCGCTGGACGGCCATCCGCTGATCCGCAAGGCCCGGCTGGGCCTGGACGTGGCGCGGCTGGAAACCAAGAAGGCCCGCGCCGTCGACGGCGTGACGGTCGACCTCAACGGCAGCGTCGGCGCGCAGCGCGTCAACAGCAGCCTGAACTACGGTTCCGCCCAGGCCGACGCGCTGAACGGCGAAGGCACGAGCAAGTCCGCCACCCTCGGCGTGACGATCACCTACCCGCTGTATACCGGCGGCTATGCTCGCGGCCGCGTCGCCGAGGCCATGGCGCTCGAAGAGAAGTCGCAGAACGACCTGGACTTCGCGGTGCGCGGTGTCGAGGAAGGCACCCGCCGCGCCTTCCTGGGCGTGGAATCGCTGCGCGCGCAGGTCTCGGCGCTGGAAGCGGCCGAGTCCTCCAGCCAGCTGGCGCTGGACGCCACCAAGCTCGGCTACAAGGTCGGCGTGCGGGTGAACCTGGACGTGCTGAACGCCCAGACCCAGCTCTACACGACCCAGCGCGACCTCGCCAAGGCCCGCTACGACGTGCTGGTCAACAGCCTCAAGCTGCGCCAGGCCTCGGGCCAGCTGCAGCCGAACGACCTGCTGTCGATCAACCAGCTGCTGACGCCCTGAACCGGGAGAGCAGGCCGCCGGCCACGGCACAATGCCGGGCATGCTTTTCCTGCTCTCTCCCGCGAAGTCGCTCGACTATGAAACGCCAGTGCCCGACGCCGTCGAGGCGCTGGCCACCGAACCCCAGTACGTCCGCCAGGCCTCGGAGCTGATCAAGCTGCTGCGCCTGCGGTCCGCCGAGGACATCGGCGCACTGATGGACCTCTCGCCCGCGCTGTCGGAGCTCAACGTGGCCCGCTACAAGGCCTGGCGCACGAAGTTCACGCCGGCCAACAGCAGGCCCGCGATGCTGGCCTTCAACGGCGACGTCTACGACGGGCTCGACGCCAGGACGCTGAGCCTCGAGGACGCGCAGTGGGCCCAGGCGCACGTCTGCATCCTCTCCGGCCTGTACGGCCTGCTGCGCCCGCTGGACCGGCTGCAGCCCTACCGCCTGGAGATGGGCACGCGGCTCGAGAACCCGCACGGCCCGAGCCTCTACAGCTACTGGGGCGACCGGCTTGCCCTGCACCTGAACAAGCTCGCCGCGGCCGATCCGGTGCCGGTGATCGTCAACCTGGCCTCGCAGGAATACTTCAAGGCGGCCGACCGCAAGGCGCTGAAGCCGCGGGTGATCGACTGCCAGTTCGAGGACTGGAAGAACGGCCAGTACAAGATCATCAGCTTCTTCGCCAAGCGGGCGCGCGGGCTGATGGCGCGCTTCTGCGTGCAGCAGCGCATCAGCCGGCCGGCCGACTTGCCCGGCTTCGATCTGGACGGCTACGCTCATGCACCGGAGGCCTCGACCCCGGAGCGCCTGGTGTTCCGTCGCCGCCTGGCCGACTGATTGACCGACTGACTGAACAAAGGGAACCGACAAGGAGTCCGCAACGATGAGCGCCCACCAGATGATCACGCCGGAGCTGCGCCAGTGGATCACCGAGCAGACCCAGGCCGGTCATTCGCGCGACCAGATCTTCGACGCGATGCTCGGCAGCGGCTGGCACCCCGACGTGGCCCGCCAGGCGCTGGACGAGGTGCTGATGCCCCGCCAGGCCCAGCAGCAGGCTTCGGGCGAGGGCCTGCCGCCCGCCAGCAAGGTGCCGGAGCCGGCGCTGGAGGGCCAGCCCTCCACCGTCTGGGCCGGCGACCGCGAGGTCAGGATCCTGATGACGCTGAAGCACCCGCGGGTGGTGGTCCTCGGCGGCCTGCTGTCCGACGAGGAATGCGACCAGCTCGTCGCCCTGTCGCGCACGCGGCTGGCCCGCTCCGAGACGGTGGCCACCGGCACCGACGGCAGCGAAGTCAACGCCGCCCGCACCAGCGACGGCATGTTCTTCGAGCGCGGGGAGACGGCGCTGATCCAGCGCATCGAGGCGCGCCTGTCCGCGCTGCTGAACTGGCCGGTCGACCACGGCGAGGGCCTGCAGGTGCTGCGCTACCGGCCAGGCGCCGAATACCTGCCGCACTACGACTACTTCGAGCCCAACCACGTCAGCACCCAGGCCATCCTCAAGCGCGGCGGCCAGCGCGTGGCCTCGCTGGTGATGTACCTGAACACGCCCACCGCCGGCGGCGGCACGACCTTCCCGGACATCCGGCTGGAGGTCGGCCCGATCAAGGGCAACGCCGTGTTCTTCAGCTACGACCGGCCGCATCCGATGACCTTGAGCCTGCACGGCGGGGCGCCGGTGATCGAGGGCGAGAAGTGGGTGGCGACGAAGTGGATGCGCCAGGGCGTGTTCGTCTGAGGACTGAACCTAGAATCCCGCGTCCCTCACTGGAGTCCAACTTGAAGAACATCGCCGTCGTCCTGCTGTCCTCGATCACCTTGATGGGCGGCGCCGCCCTGGCCCAGGTCCAGCAGGTCCAGCAGCCGGTGCCGCTGGCCGTCGTCGGCCGCGCGGCCGCGCCAGAGGCCGCCCACAAGTCGGCCCATGCCGCCGGCAAGAAGTCCAAGGCATCCGGCAGCAAGGCAGCACAGAAGGCCAAGGCCGCCAAGGCCCGCAAGGCTGCGAAGAAGGCCCCGCTGCAACACCACGCCGCCAAGGCCGGCCGCGCCGCGCCCAAGGCCAAGGCCCATCGCGCCAAGGTCCGCTGATTGGGCGCGCCCGCGCTGAGCCGCGGCCTGCTGGCGCTGCTGGCCGCCACCTGCGGCCTGCTGGTGGCGGCGCTGTACTTCGCCCAGCCGCTCACCGCCACCATCGCCGCCGACCTGGGCCTGGCCCCGGCTTCGGCGGGCCTGCTGGTGACGCTGACCCAGCTCGGCTACTGCGCCGGCCTGGTGCTGCTGACGCCGCTGGGCGACATCGTCGAGAACAAGCGCCTGGTGCTCGCCACGATGACGGCCAGCGCCGGCTCGCTGGCGCTGGCCGCATTGGCGCCGGGCGGCGGCAGCTTCCTGCTGGCCTCGCTGCTGGTGGGCCTGTCGGCCTGCGCGGTGCAGATGCTGGTGCCGCTGGGCGCGCACCTGGCGGCGCCCGAGCGCCGCGGCCAGGTCGTCGGCACGATCACCGGCGGGCTGCTGCTGGGCATCATGCTGGCGCGGCCGGCGGCCAGCAGCATCGCGGGGCTGGCCGGCTGGCGGGCGGTGTTCGGCATCGCCGCCGTCATGGTGCTGCTGGCCGTCGCCGTGCTGGCCATGCGGCTGCAGCCCTTGCGGCCCGCCCATTCCGCGCCTTATGGCAGCCTGCTGGCCTCGCTGGCCACCGTCTTCGCCACGCAGCCGGTGCTGCGCAAGCGGGCCCTGTCGCACGGCGCACTGTTCGCCACCTTCAGCCTGTTCTGGACCGCCTCGCCCTGGCTGCTGCTGAGCCAGGGCCATACGCAGCACGACATCGCCCTGTTCGCGCTCGCCGGCGCGGGCGGCACCCTGATCGCGCCGCTGGCCGGCCGCCTGGCCGACCGCGGCCACACCCGCCGCGTGACGATCGCGGCGATGGCGACCGCCTCGCTCGCCTTCGCGCTGAGCTGGCGTGGCGGGCCGATGTGGCTGCTCGTGCTGGCGGCGATCGCGATCGACGCCGGCGTGCAGGCCAACCACGTGGTCGGCCAGCGAGAGGTGCTGCTGGTGGACCCGGCGCTGCGCAACCGGCTCAACAGCGTCTACGTGGCCATCATGTTCGCCTGCGCGGCGCTGGCCTCGTCGATGGCGGGCCTGCTGTTCCACCACGGCTGGCAGGTCGTCGCCGTGGCCGGCGCGCTGCTGCCGCTTCTGGCGCTGGCGATCTACCTGGCCCATGAACGGGGCGCGCGTGTGTCCGAAGCTTTACGCTGACTTCACCAAGCCGCTATTCAGTCGCCACGCCCGGGAGTCGAAGAACAGGCCATCTGTTCTTCAGGACTCGCCATGATCTCCAACCTGTCGTCCATCGCCAACAGCGCCACCTCCTCCAGCGGCGCCGAGCGCACCCGTCCCAGCCCCGACGAGATGTTCAAGAAGCTGGACAGCGACGGCAAGGGCTACCTGACCGAGTCCGACATGGCCAGCATCTCCAAGGAAGGCTCGGCCAAGGCCGAGGAGATGTTCAAGAAGATGGATACCGACGGCGACGGCAAGGTCACCGAGACGGAGTTCACCGCCGCCGCGGAGAAGATGGAGAAGTCCGGCGGCGGGCAGAAGGCCGGGCAGGCGCACGGCGGCGGCCATGGCGGCGGCGGTGCGCAGAAGACGCAGTCCGGCTCATCCACGTCCTCCAGCGAGCAGACCTACGACCCCGCCGACGCCAACCAGGACGGCAAGGTCAGCGAGCAGGAACAGCAGGCCTACGACGCCAAGCAGGCGCAGGCCCAGGTGGCGGTGAAGACCTACGAGGACGTCGCCGCGGCTCAGTAGGTCTCGAGGTGCAGCCGGCCGCTGCGCTTCAGCTCGGCGGCGATCGATTCCCAGTTCAGGCCGGCCTGGGTTGCGGCATCACGCAGCACGAGCACCACGCCTTCCTCCATCGCCTTGAGCCCGCAGACGTAGAAGCAGGCGTTCGGGTCGGCCAGCAGCTCGGCCAGGTCGGCCGCGCGTTCACGCATCAGGTCCTGCACGTAGCGCTTGGGCTGGCCCGGCGTGCGGCTGAAGGCCAGGTTGATGTCGATGAAATCCTTGGGCAGCGAGGTGAGCGGCCCGAAGTAGGGCAGTTCCTCCTTCGTGCGGGCGCCGAAGAACAGCAGCAGCTTGCCGCCCTCGAACTTGCCGCTGGCGCGCAGGCGCCGCCGCCACTCGGTCATCGCCCGCATCGGCGCGCTGCCGGTGCCGGTGCAGATCATCACGATGTGGCTGCGCGGATGGTTGGGCATCAGGAAGCTGGTGCCGAAGGGGCCGATCACCTGCACCCTGTCGCCGACCTGCAGGTCGCACATGTAGTTGCTGGCGACGCCGCGCACGGCATTGCCGTCGTAGTCCTCCAGCACCCGCTTGATCGTCAGGGAGACGTTGTTGTAGCCGGGCCGCTCGCCGTTGCGCGGGCTCGCGATCGAATACTGGCGCGGGTGGTGGGCGCGGCCCAGCGCGTCGGCGCCGGGCGGGACGATGCCGATCGACTGGCCTTCCAGCACCGGGAAAGGCATGGTGCCGAAGTCCAGCACGATGTGGTGGGTGTCGTAGTCCTTCCCGACTTCGGTCACGCGGACGTTGCCGACGACGGTGGCCGTCACCGTCTTCTCCGCCGCCTTGGGGCCGTAGAGATTGGCGTAGGCGTGGGCGGCGGACCAGGGCGGGATCGTGGCGCCGTACTGCGCGCTGTTGAAGCCGCTCACGTATTCCGTTACCTGCGCGGGGGCCGGGGCGGTCGGCGCGGGTGCGGCGTCGGGCAGTTCGCCCGGCGGGAGCTCGGGCGGCAGTTCATCCCAGCCCAGTTGCTCGGCGATGCTGTACGCCCGGGCCTTCGGCATGCTCCGCCAGTTGTCGATCGAGCCGGTCGGGCAGGGCGGCACGCAGGCCATGCAGAGATTGCACTTGTCCGCGTCGACCACGTAGTTGCGGTCGTCATGCGTGATCGCCTGCACCGGGCAGGTGGCCTCGCAGGTGTTGCAGCGGATGCAGATCTCCGGATCGATCAGGTGCTGGCGGATGACGCTGACGGCCATGTCCATGATGCTAACTCTCAGCCGAAGCGGACGTACTCGAACTCGACCGGCTGGCGGTTGATGCCCATCACCGGCGGCGCGATCCAGTTGGCGAACTTGCCGGGCTCGACGACGCGGCCCATCAGGCTGGCGACGAAGGCGCGGTCTTCATCCGTGGGCAGCCATTCGCTCTTCTTCGCCGCCCATTCGGTCTCGCTGACGGGGCGGCCGTCCGGCGACATCTTGATGCCGGCCAGCGCGCCGATATTGCGGTGGAAGGCCTTGTGCGGCACCGTCAGCCGCATCGGCAGCCCGGCCTTTTCGATCACCTTGTTCCAGCGGCCCACGCCGGCCACCGAGTCCTTGATGAAATCATCGCGCAGCACCTCGTTGAGTGCGTTGAGCATCGGCACGTCCTTCTCGACCAGGGCGCCGTTCTGCACCTCCAGCACCTTGTAGGTCCGGTCCTTGAGGACGTGGTCGTCCTCGCGCCGGCCTTCCTCGAAGCGGCCCTTGAGGCCGCTGCTGTAGAAGGTGGCGGCGTTGCTGGACTGGTCCGCGCCGAACAGGTCGATGGTCACGCTGTAGTGGAAGTTCAGGTAGCGCTGCAGCGTCGGCAGGTCGATCACGCCGGCGGCGCGCAGCTGCTGCACGTCGTCGGTCTTCAGCTCGTTCATCGCCTGGCAGGTGCGCTGGATCACGCGCGAGACGCCGCTCTCGCCGACGAACATGTGGTGCGCCTCCTCGGTCAGCATGAACTTGGTCGTGCGGGCCAGTGGGTCGAAGGCGGACTCGGCGAGCGCGGAGAGCTGGAACTTGCCGTCGCGGTCGGTGAAGTAGGTGAACATGAAGAAGGCCAGCCAGTCGGGCGTGGCCTCGTTGAAGGCGCCGAGGATGCGCGGGTTGTTCTCGTCGCCGCTGCGGCGGTCCAGCAGCGCCTCGGCCTCCTCGCGGCCGTCGCGGCCGAAGTGGCGGTGAAGCAGGTAGACCATCGCCCACAGGTGGCGGCCTTCCTCCACGTTGATCTGGAACAGGTTGCGCAGGTCGTACATGCTCGGCGCGGTCAGGCCCAGGTGGCGCTGCTGCTCGACCGAGGCCGGCTCCGTGTCGCCCTGCGTGACGATGATGCGGCGCAGGTTGGCGCGATGCTCGCCGGGCACGTCGGTCCAGGCCTTCTCGCCCTTGTGGTCGCCGAAGTGGATCTGGCGGTTGGCGTCGCCGGGGTTCAGGAAGATGCCCCAGCGGTAGTCGCGCATCTTGACGTAGTCGAACTGGGCCCAGCCCTGCGGATCGACGCTGACGGCGGTACGCAGGTAGACGTCGTAGTTGGTCGAGCCCTCGGGGCCGACGTCGTCCCACCAGTTGATGAAGTTCGGCTGCCAGCCTTCGAGCGCGCGCTGCAGCGTGCGGTCCTCGGACAGGTTGACGTTGTTGGGGATCTTGTCGCTGTAGTTGATGGTGGACATCTTGTCTTGCTCCGTTCCGGGATCAGGATCACGCTCCGTTCGCCCTGAGGTATCGAAGGGCCCATGCGAAAGGTTCGCGGGGGGCTTCGATACCTCAGCCCGAACGGCCAGTGGGCTTACACGCGGTTCCAGTCGAACGCGGCCTTCTCGCCTTTTCCATAGACCTTCAGCGCGCCCCTGTCGCCCACCGCATTCGGCCGCTGGAAGATCCAGTTCTGCCAGGCGGTGAGCCGACCGAAGACCCGGGTGACCATGTTCTCCTTGCCGTTGAAGCGCAGGTTGGCTTCCATGCCGGTCAGCGCGTCGGGGCTCATGGCCACGCGTTCCTCGATGGCGATGCGGATCTCGTCGGCCCAGTCGATATCGTCGGGGTTGCTGGTGTTCAGGCCCAGCGCGTTGGCGGCGTCGGCGTCGAGCGGCTGGCCGAGGGCGGCGCGAATCGCGTCGAGGGGTTTCGCCTCGCCGTAGAACCTGCGCGTTAGGCGGCTCTCATCGGTCACCAGCGGGAACAGCCCGAAGTTCGCCTCGCCGACGGTGATCTTCGGCGCTTTCGCTTCGTCGTCGGGCAGGGCCAGGTGATAGATGCGGTCGCAGGCGAGGGCGAACTCCAGGAAGCTGCCGGCGAAGCAGGAGCCGGGCTCGATCAGCGCGAACAGGCTGCGCGAGGACACGTCCAGCCGGGCCAGGCTGCGCCGTAGCGCGCCGGTGGTCTCGCGCACCAGCCAGTGCTGCTGGTTCTTCAGCAGGACCTCGTCCATCTGCAGCACGGCCGCCGCGTCGCCCTCGGTGCGGATCAGCCAGACGCCGATGTCCAGCTCGTTGGTACGCATCGAGAGGATCGCGTCGTCCAGTTCGCGGGCGAGGGCCAGCGGGTACCAGTTCGCGTCGGTCGGCTCGGCTTCGACGGCTTGAGTCGGCGCCTTGATCGTGAAGCTCGCGGTGCGGCGGCTGCGGTCGATCTCGACCGTCAGGTGCGAGTAGCGAAGCGCGTCGGGTTCGATGGTCCGGTTGATCGGCGTCAGCGCTACGCCCTTCGCGTCAAGCGGCCGGTCGCTCTGCGCCGCCAGTTGCAGCGCACGCTCCTGCACCTTCGCGGCGAACTGCGCCGGCTTGGCGATGTCGTCCACCAGCCGCCAGTCCTTGGCGCGCTGGCCGCGCACGCCTTCGACGCTGGTGCAGAAGATGTCGGCGAGGTCATGGCGCACCTTGCGCTTGTCGGTCACGCGGGTCAGGCCGCCGGTGCCGGGCAGCACGCCCAGCAGCGGCACCTCGGGCAGGCTCACCGCGCTGCTGCGGTCGTCGACCAGGATGATCTCGTCGCAGGCCAGCGCCACCTCATAGCCGCCGCCGGCGCAGGCCCCGTTCACCGCGGCGATGAACTTCAGGCCGCTGTGCTTCGAGGTGTCCTCGATGCCGTTGCGCGTCTCGTTGGTGAACTTGCAGAAGTTCACCTTCCAGGCATGCGAGGAGACGCCCAGCATGAAGATGTTGGCGCCCGAGCAGAATACCTTGTCCTTGGCGCTGGTCAGCACCACCGCGCGCACCTCGGGGTGCTCGAAGCGGATGCGGTTCAGCGCGTCATGCAGCTCGATGTCCACGCCCAGGTCGTAGCTGTTGAGCTTGAGCTTGTAGCCGGGGCGCAGGCCGCCGTTCTCGTCGAAGTCCGCCGCCAGCGTGGCGACCGGGCCTTCGAACTTGAGCTTCCAGTGGCGGTAGCGGGAAGGGTCGGTCTGGTAGTCGACAGCGACAGCGGGCTCAGAGGTCACGGCACTCTCCTTGTTCATGCAATTAAGTGCATGACATGCAGATTAGTGCATGCCCATCGGAAAAGTCAAGCCGGATGCAGCGTTGCCTTCACCAGGTCGCGCAGCTTTACAAAGCTCGCGGACAGGTCCTGCGCGCTGGTGTCGAGCACCAGGTCGGCCTTGGAATAGAAGGCGGTGCGGCCGGCGAGGATGGCCTTCAGGTCGTCCATCGCCTCGCTGTTGTCGGCCATCGGCCGCATGTCGCCCTGGGCGATCACGCGGCGCATGTGGTCCTCGGGCGCGGCCTGCAGCCAGACGGTGGTGCAGTGCTGCAGCAGCAGGTTGAAGGTGGCGGCGTCCGACACCAGGCCGCCGGGCGTGGCCAGCACGGCCTCCGGGTGGATCTGGATCGCCTCCTCGATCGCACGGCGCTCGTAGCGGCGGTAGGCGTTCTGGCCGTACAGGCCCTGGATCTCGGAGATGCTGCAGCCGGCGAACTTCTCGATCTCGCGGCTCAGTTCGACGAAGGGGAAGCCCAGGTCCTCGGCCAGCATCCGCCCCAGCGTGGACTTGCCGGCGCCGCGCAGGCCGATCAGCGCGATGCGGGAGCCGCGGCCGCTCGGGCCGCTGCCCAGCAGCGTGCCCAGCGATTCACGCACCCGCTTCAGCGTGGCCTCGTCGCGGTTCTCCAGCAGTTCGCGGATCAGCAGCCATTCGGGGCTGGTGGTGGTGACGTCGCCCAGCAGTTCGGCCAGCGTGCACTGCAGCGCCTGCGAGACCTGCAGCAGCACCAGGATCGAGGCGTTGCCGACGCCGTATTCCAGGTTGGCCAGGTGCCGCTCGGACACGTCCGCCGCGGTGGCCAGCGCCTTGCGCGTCATGCCGCGGCGCGAGCGCAGCGAACGCACCCGCTCGCCCAGGGCCAGCAGGAAGGGGTGCTTCGCTTCTTCTTGCGCGTCGACGACAGGCAATATATTGCTTGACACGGTATTTTCAGAGTTCTAGAGTGCAGTGACGCACAATACTGCATCCCCTGAATGCAGGCAAGGAGACCGCCGATGAGCAGCAAGGTCCTCACGCCGCCGCGAAGCTTCAACTTCGCCGCGCACCTGCTGGCCGCCAACACGGGCTGGCCCGACCGCATCGCCTTCACCGACGACCACGGCTCGCTGGGCTACGGCGCGCTGGGCGAACAGGTCCGCCGCTGCGCTGCCGCCTTGCTGGCGGCGGGCATCAAGCGCGAGGAGCGGGTGCTGCTGCTGATGCACGACTGCGTCGAATGGCCCATCTGCTTCCTCGGGGCCATCTACGCCGGCATCGTGCCGGTGGCGGTCAACACGCTGCTGACCGTCGACGACTACGCCTACATGCTGGAGCACTCGCGGGCGCAGGCGGCGCTGGTGTCGGGCGCGCTGCTGCCGGCCTTGCGCGAGGCGATGGGGAAGGGCGGGGCCCATGAGGTGAAGGCCATCGTCGTGGTCCACCCGGCCGGCCAACTGCAGGCGGGCGAGCAGGAGTTCCACGCCTTCGTCGATGCGCATCCGCCGATGGCGCAGCCCGCGAGCACCGGCTGCGACGACCCTGGCTTCTGGCTCTATTCCTCCGGCTCCACCGGCAAGCCCAAGGGCACGGTCCATTCGCAGGCCAACCCGTACTGGACCTGCGAGCTGTATGCCAAGGGCGTGCTGCGGATGCGCGATGACGACATCTGCTTCTCCGCCGCCAAGCTCTTCTTCGCCTACGGCCTGGGCAATGCCTTGACCTTCCCGATGTCCGTCGGCGCCTCGGTGCTGCTGATGGCCGAGCGGCCCACGCCGGCCGCCGTGTTCAAGCGCCTGCGCGGCCAGGTCGGCGGCGTGCGGCCGACGATCCTGTACGGCGCGCCGACCGGCTATGCGGGCATGCTGGCCGCACCGGACCTGCCGCTGAAAGGCGAGGTCAGCC